>CAZNLO010000012.1:0-38972 GCA_964573935.1 uncultured Parvibaculum sp.
ATCCGCTTTGGAATGCGGGGAGGATGCGATCTCTGTCAATAGTTTTTCAAAGTACTACTGCATGACCGGGTGGCGTCTGGGGTGGGTTGTGTTGCCGGAGCAGCTCATACGGCCCGCAGAACGGCTAGCGCAGAACCTGTTTATCTCGGCTCCTACATTGTCCCAGATTGCGGCTCAACAGGCGTTTGACGAGAGCGCGGCGCTGGACGTGAATGTCGAAGTCTATGCGCGCAACCGTGCGCTTCTTCTGAAGGAGCTGCCAAAGGCCGGGATCGATCGGTTTGCGCCAGCACACGGCGCCTTTTATCTCTACGCAGATGTCGCCCATCTGACCGATGACAGCACGCTGTTTTGCAATCGCATGTTGAACGAAGCCGGTGTTGCTGCAACGCCGGGCATTGATTTTGACCCAGTGCGGGGACACCAATATGTACGGTTTTCATTTGCAGGAGAAACGCCAGACATTGCCGAAGCTGCCCGCCGTCTCCAGTCCTGGTTGAAACCCTGAACGGTTTTCTGCAAAGAAACTTTCTTCGCAGTTCCCTTTCTAGTCGGCGGATGAACGTTTCCGCCACCAGCCGCTGCGTGCCGGTTTGGCTGGCGCATCAGTCTTGGTTTCAACCGGGGCTTCAACCAGAGTTTCAGGTGCTGCTTCCGCCTCTTCAACACGGGCAGGCTCTGCGGTGGCGATGTCACCAGCTTCCGGCTCCCTGATGCTTGGTTCTGAAGCCCTGGAATAGGAAATCAGGACCGGCGCGTCACCTGCACCATCACCATTTGATCCGGCGTTCTCTGCGGGTGAAGCATCCTGGGAAGGCTGTGCCTCGGCCTCTGTGGGAACGGTTTCAGAGCTGTTTTCATTTTCAGTCTCCTCGCCCCGCCGGTTCCGTCGACCACCTCTGCGGCCCCGGCGACGACGGCGCTTGGGCTTGTCTTCTTCTTCTTCGGTACCGTTAGCCGATCCGGCGTTCTCGCTGTCATCGGAAGCTGAAACAGTCCCGTTTTCTTCCGTTTTTGTCGCATCGGAAGTGGTTTCTTTTGAGGTTTCACCAACAGCTTCTACATCGTCGTTATTGCTAGCGCTGTCCCCGTTTTCGTCCCGGCGACCGCGTCCGCGACCCCGGCGTCGCCGCCGTTTGCGCTTGGGCTCTTCTTCGCCGTTGTTCTCATCGCGTTCCGCCGCATCGCTTGCGGCATTGTCCGCTTCTTGTTCCTCGGCTGAATCCAGCGCTGCAACAGCGCCATTGCCCTCAACGCGCCGCGTGGTGCCGCGTGATGGGGCCGCTTCCACCTTGTGGTCCGCACCGTGAATGTCACGGTCCGTTTCCACATAAAGAGAGATCCCATAGGTCTCCTCAATACCGAGAAGGTGAGATCGTTTCTGATTGAGAATGTAGATGGCAACTTCCGGCGATACCGTCAGGGTAAAGGCGTCGTGCTTGCCCTTGTTGGCTTCTGCTTCCGCCGCCCGCAAAACGTGCAGCGCGGTGGATTCCACCGAACGGATCAACCCGGCCCCGTCACACATTGGGCAGGTGATCGTTGAGCCTTCGATAATGCCTGCCCGCATACGCTGGCGTGACATTTCGAGAAGCCCAAAATGGCTGATCCGGCCGATCTGAATGCGCGCCCGGTCAGATTTGAGGCTCTCTTTGAGTTTACGCTCGACCGCCCGGTTGTTCCGGTTTTCGTCCATGTCGATAAAGTCGATGACGATGAGCCCGGCAAGATCGCGCAGCCGCATCTGGCGGGGTATTTCAGCCGCAGCCTCCAGATTGGTTTTAAGGGCAGTTGCTTCGATATTACGCTCTTTGGTTGAGCGGCCCGAATTGATGTCGATCGCCACCAGTGCTTCTGTCTGGTTGATAACAAGATAGCCGCCGGACTTCAGGGTGACGGTGGGCGAGAACATGGCGTCGAGCTGGGTATCGATGCCGTTCTTTTGAAAGATCGGTTCGCGCTCTTTGTAGGGCTGGACATTTTTTGCATGGCTCGGCATGAGCATACGCATCAGGTCTTTGGCCTCGCGATAGGCTTTCTCTCCCTCGATAAGAACAGAATCTATGTCCTTTGAGTAGAGGTCGCGGATCGACCGTTTGACCAGATTACCTTCCTCGTAGACCAGCGCCGGAGCGATGGACTTCAAGGTGTGCTCGCGCACGCTCTCCCACATCTTCAGTAGATAGTCGAAATCCCGTTTGATCTCTGCCTTTGTGCGTTTGGCTCCGGCGGTACGGACAATGAGGCCCATACCCTCCTGCACATCTAGACCCCCGACCACGTCTTTCAGGCGTTTGCGGTCGGCCCCATTGGTGATTTTGCGGGAAATCCCGCCACCACGCGCCGTGTTGGGCATCAGCACGCAATAACGACCTGCCAGCGACAGGTATGTCGTGAGGGCAGCCCCTTTGTTGCCGCGCTCCTCCTTAACAACCTGGATAAGGATGATCTGGCGGCGCTTGATGACTTCCTGGATTTTGTAGGAACGCATTGTCCGGCGTTGTTTCTTTGGCTGCGCTTCTTCCAGCGCATCGCCGGCACCCATTGCCTCTACCGTGTCATCGGAGGTTGTTTCGTCTGATGCGTCGTCGCCATCTCCGCCGCCATCCCCATTTCCATCACTGTTATCGGCGGCATTTTTCGGTGCGTCGTTCGATGCGTCATTTTCTTCGCCCGGGGTCGCAGCCGTGGTCTCTTTTTCAAGCGCCTCAGCATCGTCGGCATCATCTGCGCGTGCCTCTGCAGCCCATTCTTTCAGGAGTGCTTCGCGGTCAGCCACGGGGATCTGATAGTAGTCCGGGTGGATTTCGTTGAAGGCAAGGAAACCGTGCCGGTTTCCGCCATACTCAACAAAAGCAGCCTGAAGCGAGGGTTCAACCCGCGTTACTTTGGCAAGATAGATATTGCCGCGTAGCTGTTTCTTTGATTCAGATTCAAAGTCGAATTCCTCGACACGATTGCCGTGCACAACCACGACCCGGGTTTCTTCCGGGTGGGCGGCATCGATCAGCATTTTGTTTCCCATGAGGGGTATCTCCAGTACGCCGCATCACGCCGGTACGACGACAGGGCCAGTTTGACCTGTCGCGTCGCATCGGGGCGGCGTTTGATGTGAACCTGCCAAAACGGTTCCGCTGGTCCAGGATCGAAAGTGAGATCGAACCGGGGACCGGAACACATGGTTGGCGGTGAGTTGAAGGTATGAGAGGCATATCAGGGGAGGCCTGGCTCGTGCGCAAAGCAGGGTAGTCCAATCGGGCTACCACGCTCGCTTTGCCAATGATCTCAAGCTGCACTGTCTGCATCGTTTCTCTTTGCGCCCTTTAGAACCAGGTTAGAATCAGGATTGCCGGGCGCTGGTAGTCTCTGTGCGAAACGGTACTCCGTTTCAAATTGGCCTCGCCGACGGTCGCGTGTCAAAACAGCGAGGGGCTCTTTCTGAGGTGTCCGTACTGTCGGAACACTACCTTTAGTAAGCGGGCAGTTTTTTTGAAAAACTGCCTCCTCCCGCCTGTTCATCGGCCTGTGCCGACTCAAATGACATACCGTCGAAATAGGTAGGTGACTTTTAGCGCCTTGGATTCAGGCTTGGCAAGCAATGCTTTTGGGCCTGTGAGCGACTAAACCTGAGGCATTAACCATTTTAACCGTTGAAATATGGTTAAAATCGCGCAAAGTAACGGAATATCAAACGCTAGCCGTCAGATTTGGAAACGAAATTAGCTTGCCGGGAGGCCAACCTGTTTCCGGCCAGACCTGAGCATGGCATTGCGGGAATCAAAAGTGCTGATGATGGTCGCTAAACGACAGAACGACGCAAAACGGGATCGGTCCAGGGAATGAACCCAGTTATGAGTGAGAGATTGCCCCGAAAATGGCGTTCAAACTTGTTGGGGCAGGGCCTGAAGAGAGCCCGGACGTTTGCTGCAACCGTATTATTGGGGCTGGCTGTTCTAGCAACCATCCAGCCGGCATGGGCAGAAGGCACGACATCCTCTGAAGTTGTTGTCTCTAATGTCCGTCTGGGTGAACAGGGGGACCTGACACGCCTTGTTATCGACATGGGCCAGCGCGGGCTCACCCCGCAGAATGTCTTTACGCTTTCAGACCCTTACCGGGTTGTGATTGATTTGCCTGAGGTGGTGTTTCAGTTGCCGCCGCAGGCCGGGCATGTGGCGCGCGGACTTGTGACCCGTTTTCGGTTTGGACAGTTCCAGGCGGGCCTGTCGCGCATTGTGGTGGACACCAGTGGCCCCGTTGTTATCGCCCGCCATTTTGCGCTGGCTCCTCAAAGCGGGTTTGGCCACCGTCTGGTGATTGATCTGAAAACGGCCACGCCGGCAGAATTTGCGCAAAGCGTTGGGTTGGGTCGCCCCCTTGCGGCCCCGACAGCGCTCGCGCCACCGGTGACGACACCGCAAGAACCCACAGATCACCGCAGTGGCAAGCGCATCATCGTTGTCGACGCCGGACACGGGGGCGTTGATCCGGGCACCCACGGGCGATCCGGGGTTCAGGAAAAAGCGGTTGTGCTGACATTTTCTCTGGAGCTGGCACGGCAATTACGGTCTTCGGGCAGGTATGAGGTGCATCTGACCCGCGATAGCGACCGGTTTATCCCTCTGCGCGAACGTGTGAACATTGCGCGCCGCCACAATGCCGCCCTTTTCATCTCTGTGCATGCCGATGCAATTGATCGGCGCAACGGCAGGGGCATGTCGATCTACACGCTTTCCGAGACGTCATCTGATGCGGAAGCTGAGGCCCTTGCGGCCAAGGAAAACCGGTCGGATGTAATTGCAGGGGTCGATTTGCTGGGTGAGTCGAACGAAGTAACCAATATCCTGATCGACCTGGCGCAGCGCGAAACAAAAAACTTCTCCGTTCGCTTTGCCCAGACCGTGGTCAGCAATGCGAACGGCGTAACCCCATTGCTCCAGCGAACCCACCGGTTTGCGGGGTTTCGGGTTCTGAAGGCACCCGATGTTCCCTCTGTTCTGTTGGAGCTGGGTTTCCTCACCAATCGTGAGGATGAGAGGAATTTGACATCATCGAGCTGGCGCAGCCGGGTTGCTGCATTGCTGGTAAAGTCTGTTGATGCATATTTCGGCGAACGCTACGCTGAAGGCAGTTACTGACCAGATACTTAATATTCCTGGCAGCCAACAACCTGCCACAATTCGTCCTTAAGAGCCGTTTGAAGCGGCTTTCGGATCGCTGTTAACCATAGGGCATGGAATTGGCTCTATTTTCGACAGTCTTGAAGGTACGGCTGCAATCGGCTGTGCTAGACCTGAAGTCTCGCGTTGCCAATATTCTTGTTGGCACGGGCGGCGGGGTGAACGTGCGGTCGGAATGCCCGACTGGCAAGGTGGCAAAAGGGGCCAAACGAAGCATGATGCGTGTGTTTGCGACCCTGTTTGCAGGGCTGATTGTGTTGAGCCTTGGCGGCGCGCTCGCCGGTTTTTATATGCTGTGGCGGCTGTCCAATGATTTGCCTTCCTATGACCATCTAGCGGACTACGCGCCACCTATTATGACCCGTGTCCATGCAGGGGACGGCAGTCTGATCGCGGAGTATGCACGCGAACATCGTATCTTTGTTCCCATAGAAACCATTCCCGAGCACGTCGTGGAGGCTTTTCTCGCGGCGGAAGACAAGAATTTCTACACCCACACAGGCGTGGATGCCCGCGGCATCCTGCGAGCTGTTGTGGATAACGTCTGGAATGTTCTGAACGACCGGCGCCTGGTTGGGGCCTCGACCATTACACAACAGGTCGCCAAGAATTTCCTGCTGTCCAGTGATGTTACGATGGAACGTAAAGTCAAGGAGGCGCTGCTCGCACTGAAGCTGGAGCGTGCCTTTACAAAAGACGAGATACTTGAGCTCTATCTGAACCAGATTTATCTGGGGCTGAGGGCGCACGGTGTGGCGGCAGCGGCACTCAACTATTTTGACAAAAGCCTGAGCGAACTTTCTCTCGCCGAAGCTGCCTATCTGGCCGCTCTGCCAAAAGCTCCGAACAATTACCATCCCTTCCGGCAGCGGGAGCGCGCGATAGCCCGGCGCAACTGGGTGATCGGACGCATGTTGGACAATGAGTTCATCACCGCCTATCAGGCATCTGTCGCACGCGCCGAGGATCTGGTGGTAACGCCCCGCGCCTTTGGCGCGCAGATTGTTGAAGCAAACTACTTCGTTGAGCAGGTGCGCCGCGAACTCTATGAGCGTTATGGGGAGCAGTCTCTTTATGAAAGTGGTCTTTCCGTACGCACGACGCTTGATACAAGGCTCCAGCGCGCAGCCCGCACAGCGTTGCGGGACGGGCTGGTTGCATATGATCAACGCCGGGGCTGGCGCGGTCCCGTTGCAACGCTTGAAGCGAGCACCACCTGGACAGATGCCCTGTCTGAGATAGAACTGGTAAATGATCTGGCACCGTGGACGCTTGGCGTTGTGATCGGTCTGTCTGAGAGCGAGGCAAAGATCGGCCTGCGTCCGACCCTTGAGATTTCAGGGGCATTTCGCGATGAGGTGATAACCTCCACGATACCATTGAGCGAGATGCTATGGGCCCGGCGCTTTGTTGCAGCATCGCAATTGGGGCCGGAGATCACGCAGGCACAGGACGTGCTGTCAATTGGCGATGTCGTATATGTGGAGCCTGTCATGGGTTCTGAGGCGGAAGGTAGTGAAGGCGGTAATGCCACGGGGCATTACGCCCTTCGCCAGATACCTCAGGTGAACGGTGGTATTGTTGTCCTTGACCCTCACACCGGTCGCATCCTTGCTCTGCAAGGCGGGTTTTCCTACCGGCTGTCGGAGTTTAACCGCGCTGTTCAGGCGATGCGTCAACCTGGTTCTGCGTTCAAGCCGTTTGTTTATGCCGCAGCCCTTGATCGGGGTTTTACACCTTCAAGCCTGGTTCTGGACGCGCCCTTTGTGATGGATCAGGGCCCGGGTCTGGCGCTCTGGAAACCGGAGAATTATGGCCACCGCTTTTACGGGCCTTCAACTCTCCGCCTGGGGATTGAAAAATCACGAAACGTTATGACGGTCCGCCTTGCCCAGAACATTGGCATGGGCGTAGTACGGGACTATGCCCGCCGGTTCGGTATTCGCGACAATCTGCCCTCTGTCCTCTCAATGGCCCTGGGGGCTGGCGAAACAACATTGCTGCGACTGACGACGGCCTACGCCATGCTGGTAAACGGGGGTCGGAAAGTATCCCCAACCTTGATTGACCGTATTCAGGATCGCCATGGAGCGACTGTTTATCGCCACGATGAAAGGCTCTGTGATGCCTGCGTTGTTTCGACATGGGAGAACCAGTCCGCACCTGTCCTGTCCGATGACAGGGCGCAGGTCTTAAGCCCGCAGACAGCCTATCAGATCGTTTCCATGCTGGAAGGTGTTGTTGAACGCGGAACTGCCGGTTCCGTGCGCGCGGTAGGCGTTCCTCTTGCCGGCAAGACAGGAACAACGAACGATGAGCGCGATGCCTGGTTCGTGGGTTTCTCGCCAGACCTTGCCGTGGGGGTTTTCGTTGGGTTTGACACGCCACTCCCGATGGGGCGAGGCGAGACCGGAGGGAAGATTGCAGCACCCATTTTTCGCGATTTTATGGCCGCTGCTCTGGGGGGAACACCGGCTGTTCCTTTCCGTATCCCCCCAGGCATCAACCTTGTTCGGGTGAATGCCAAAACGGGCCTGCGCGCCTTGCCGGGAGAGACGGGTATAATTCTTGAGGCCTTCAAGCAGGGCACAGAGCCCGGTGCTGCTGAACGGGCGCCACAAGGGTTCCCGGACCTGACCGGCGCAATTGGTCCTGATGGAGAACCGATAACCACCCCTGCATCCGCACCCTCCCTTGGAACCGGGACCGGCGGCCTGTATTGAGCAGGGGCGATGGTGGGCCCGCGCGTTGGGCAGTGCCTGGGTATCTTTGTGGTTTGGACAAACAAATGGGCCCTGAAAAGCAGCCCGTCTTCAAAAATTATCGGCTAAGAGTCCAATAGTAGACACATAGGCCGTCGCGTTCATTGACATAGAGGACGTTGCGCAGTTTTTTGAACACGCTGTTCAATAAATGTATGAGCGTGAAAGGTTCCCCCTATGGTCAAATTTCTAACATCCAGCGATCGCCCTGCCTCTGTCCCTGAGAGTTGCCCGGCAATTGTTGAGGTGAGGAATGTCTACAAAACGTTCAAAACCCTTTCGACGCCTTTCACGGCCCTTGATGATGTGTCGATGACGATTTTACGCGGTGAATATGTTGCCATCGTCGGTAAATCCGGTAGCGGAAAATCGACCCTCATGAATATGCTTACAGGCATTGACCGGATCACCTCAGGTGAGGTGATCGTCGACGGCACCGCAATTCACAATTTGAATGAAACAGAACTCGCGATCTGGCGCGGGGCTAATGTCGGGGTTGTGTTTCAGTTCTTTCAACTGCTCCCAACCCTGACAATCATCGAAAATATTATGCTGCCGATGGATTTTTGTGGCACATGGCGTGTCAGAGAGCGACGAGGCAGGGCGCTTGATTTATTGGATCAGGTGGGGATATCCGATCAGGCTAACAAATTCCCCGCCGCGCTGTCTGGTGGTCAACAACAGCGTGCCGCTATTGCTCGGGCGCTGGCCAATGATCCTTCAATTCTTGTGGCTGATGAGCCAACTGGAAACCTGGATTCACAAACCGCTGATGCCGTACTCGACCTGTTTTCCAACCTTTCCAAAGCGGGAAAGACCCTGATAATCGTCACCCACGAGCGAGATGTGGCGAGTTTTGTTGAGCGCAGCATCACGCTTCGTGATGGCAAGGTCGACGGGGGGCCGCTTTGATGTCACCTCGTTGGAAGAAGATGATCCGTGATTTTTTTGGAGACCGGACCCGTGCCTCTTTGATGCTTCTGGCTATTACCGTCGGAATTTTCGCGGTCACAACAATTTTGAGCACTTATGCGATCTTGTCGCGTGAGATGGCCCGCAACTATATGGACACCAATCCCGCATCCGCTACCTTGGATATGGGCGAAGTCACCGCCGCAGCCCTGGAGACGGCCCGGAATTTTCCGGGCATATCGGAAGTGGAGGCGCGTTCTGTCATTGACGCCCGCGTCAAAGTTAACGGCGCCTGGACAGCAATGCTGTTGTTCGTTTTTGACGACTTTGATGCGGTGCGCCTAAACACATTCAAGTTGGTGGAGGGAAAATTTCCGCCACTGGGCGCAATGCTGATTGAACGAACGGCTGAAGGCGTGCTGATGCAGGGAACAGGTGGCTCTGTCATCATTCAGACAGCCAACGGGGTCGCAACAGAAGTTGATATCACAGGCCTGGTCTGGGACGCCACACTTGCTCCAGCAACGCAAGAGCAAAAAGGTTATGGCTACATAACAAGACAGACCCTCGGCTTGCTTGGAGAAGTGCCCGTCCTTCAGGAAGTGCGTATTCAGCTCAACGGAAACGAAGGCGATATCACACGGATTGAGGAAACCTCTCGTGCGCCCGGGAGGTTGCTGATCGAACAGGGGCACCATGTACACGAAATACGGGTTCCCCCACCGCTAACCCATCCACATCAAACACAGATGCTGGGTGTTTTGTTTCTGTTTCTCGCCTTTGCTGTCATGGCGTTCATCCTCAGTGCCATTTTGGTTGCTACGATTATCGCTGCCTTGTTGACCAGCCAGGTGCGTGAGATCGGTGTGATGAAGGCGGTTGGAGCGCGCTCGTCTCAGATCGCCATCATGTATCTCTCCATGCTTCTGGGAATAGGCCTGATTTCAGCAACCATGGGGGTTCCGCCGGGCCTGTTTCTCGCAGGCATTCTCTCAGACACCATAGCTGATCTGCTGAACCTGGAGATACAAAGTTACGGCGTTCCGGTGTGGGTCTACACGGCCCTAATCGGATCAAGCCTGGTTCTTCCCCCATTGGTGGCTCTGGGCGTTATCGTCAAAGGATCAACCTTGAGTGTTCGCGACGCCATTTCAGACAATGGAGTCGGCGCCCAGTCCGTCAGCAGTAGCGCCAGCTCTGGACGGTCCTGGATAGGACTTTCCTGGAGTATGGCTTTTCGGAACATGTTTAGACGACGGGGGCGCCTCTATCTTTCTCTGGCGCTGCTTTCGATTGGTGGAGGCATGTTTATTTCAGCACTGAATATCAACAGTAGTTGGGCTGTTTTTGTTGATCGGGTTTACACCGACCGTTCTTATGACGCGGAATACCTTCTTGTTGAAGCAACACTGGAAACGGAAATTGAACGCGCGTTAGAGGGGGTGCCGCACATTGAGAATGTGGAGTTCTGGGGTTACGAAGATGCGTCTTTCGCTAAGGCCGGACAAATTGATATTTCCCGAACCTATCCCGATGGGGGGCACGGAAATTTTGTCCTTATGGGAGCATCACCATCAACCACAATGATCGACTATCCTGTCATGGAGGGCAGATGGCTGGAGCAAGGCGACGCGGACGTTGTTGTGCTTAACCAGATTGCCCGGGCGATGGCGGGAAATGTAAATGTGACCGATACGGTTTTGCTCTCTATCCATGGTGAAACCAGAAACTGGCGAGTGGTTGGTATCGTGGAGGAGATCGGCACTGGCGCCGTAGCTTACGTCACAGACAGCGCCTTTGATGGGGCAACCGGGACCACAGGTAGGACAAAATTAGTTCGTATAGAGACTAATTTAACTAACCCGGTTGCGGGCGAAGAACTGATACGGTCGGTCGATAAAATTCTTGTTGAAGCTGGCATAAAAGTAGAAAGGGTAAAGCCTCTGTCTCTTTTGGGAACGATCATGGGAGAACATGTGGCGCTGGTTGTTGTCACCTTGATTATGACGGCTGTTCTTCTGGGGCTGATTGGACTGCTGGGACTGGCCTCCACAATGAGCATGAATGTTCTCGAACGTACGCGGGAGATCGGTGTCATGAAGGTTGGTGGGGCCACTCCCGCCAATATTCAGAATATTATCATAAGTGAAGGTGTGTTTATTGCACTGATAAGTTGGGTGTTGGCCATTGTCGTGTCTCTCCCTTTTTCCGCTGTGATCGGCTCCATCATCGGAGAGATGTCGTTTAAGACACCACTTGGATTGCACATGTCGTGGTTTGCAGTGTCTCTGTGGTTTGCTCTGGTCGTCATTCTGGCGATTTTTGCCAGCATGATTCCTGCGAAAAAGGCATCGCAGATGTCAATTTACGAGGCTATTACCTATGGTTGAATTGTCAGATCGAAACGCTGGAAGTGACAGCAAACGCCGGTCCTCATTTCAGGTTTACACTGGCTACCCAAAAGCTTGTTTTGACGGCTATAAGCGTTCGTCAGAATATGTCGTCCTAGCGGACGGACGCCGGATTGCGGTGGACGTTCTCCGACCGCTAAGAGGGGGGGCTGTCGTTGCTGAACCTCTTCCCGTTCTCTTTACTCACACGGTTTACAGCCGCGCTGTGCAGTTGGTCCGTAACTTTGAAGTTTGCAATGCGATCGCGCTGGATTTTTCGTGGTGGCAGAAGAGCGCACTGTGGGTGAAGGCGTTGTTCAAGAATGGCAATGTCATAGCGGATCAAGGTGAGTTATTTCCCTGGGTTCGGGACATGATTGAAAGCGGTTATGTTGTCGTTGCCGCAGATGCAGGTGGGACAGGGGCATCGTTTGGAACCTCACATCTACACATTGATGACTATGGGCGTGAAGCTCATGAGTTGATGGACTGGATTGTTTCCCAACCGTGGGCCGACGGTAAAATTGGAATGTACGGTGAATCCTTCGTCGCAATGATCTCTTACGCAGGGGTGGCAACAGGGCATCCGGCGCTGAAGGCTATCTTTGTTACAGCACCCCCCTTCGACAGTTACCGTGATGTCGGGTATCCGGGTGGGCTTTATGCCAAGGGGTTCGGCGAGAGATATATTTCGCTGACCTCGGAGTTGGATCAATTGGCCGTTGCCGTCGATGGTGATAACGGCGCAGAGCACCTGGCCGCTGCATTGGGAGAACAACAGCAGCGAAACTTTTCAGCGATAATAGCTGATCTCTTCAGAACGGCTCCCCATAGTGACAATCTTGGGACCAAGACGGGGATCGGCTGGTATGATCTTTCCGGCGTAACGCTGCTTGACCGTGTTAAAAAATCTGACGTGGCGATTTACAATATCAGCGGTTGGCGTGACATTTTCGCGCGCGATACCACCCTTTGGTACGAAAATACAAATGGTCACAAACGTCTCACGATGCGCCCCTGGCATCACGAGGTCCTGATTTTTCCCAAACATGATTTTGATTCTGGTCTGGAAATACAAAGGTGGTTTGACCATTGGCTGAAGGGCATGGAGAACGGTGTTGATAAAGACCCGGACGTACATTTTTATCAGGTTGAAGGCGGCGCTACTCAGGGCCAGTGGTGTGAGGCAGACACATGGCCGCCGAGTAATATGGTAGACACAACGTTCTTTCTTGGGGTGGGCGGTGAGTTTCTGAACGAACCAGCAGGTCCCGCTGGTTATAGTCAAATTCTCCCTTCCCCTTATGCGACCAGCGGACATAACAGCCGCTGGAACGGCGTTCTGGGAACCGGGGTATACCCGGATATGGCGTCCAACGATCACCTGGGGCTCACTTACACTACGCCTCCCTTGGAGCGCGCAATGGAAATTGCTGGACACCCGGTCGTAAGATTATGGGTCAGCTCGATGCAGGACGACGCTCCCGTCTTTGCCTACCTTGAAGAAGTACTGCCCAGTGGCAAGGTTCAGTATCTCAGTGAAGGTATGCTGCGGGCGGCGCATAGAACGGCTACGGAAGTACCCTACCGGAATTTTGGTTTGCCGGTTCACGATCACAGCGCGACAGCCGGCAAATATTTGACATCCACACAACCGGTTTTGCTGGAGTTTGATATCCTGCCGATTGCAGCAAGACTTCGCCGTGGAAGCCGACTGCGCCTGACGCTCCAGAGTGCGGACGCAGACAATTTCGAGCCTATACCTTCCGGTCAGCATCCGGTCAATGTCCATATGGGTACGAGCTACCCGTCGTCCCTGACGGTTCCCGTAGGCGAATGTCAGCCGGTGTCATCGTTGGCAGGCAAACCGTCATCAGGCAAGTGACCTCCGGCAATCTTCTCCTTTGCAAAATCAAGTCAGACCGCCTATTTTCGCGAACGTATTTTTGAGGAGAAAACTGACCATGCGAGCGGAAATTGTAGCAATGGTGGACGAGATCAGGGACTCGTTGGCCTTGCTGAGGAGGCATCTTTGACTGGGATACGGCTCAAAAGCGATTGGACGAGCTAAATGCCCGTGCAGAAGACCCGGATTTATGGAACAAGCCAGAGAAGGCTCAGGCGCTTATGCGCGAGCGTACAAAGCTCGATGACGCCATCTCCACCTACCTGCGCCTGGAAGCGGAGCTGAACGACAATCTCGAATTGATCGAGATGGGGGAAGCCGAAAGCGACGCCGACATAGTGGCAGAGGCCGAAAGCGCGCTCAGCACTGCCCACGAGGAAGCCGCGCGCCAACGTGTCGTGACACTTCTGTCTGGTGAAGCAGATGGGAATGACGCCTATGTGGAAATTCATTCAGGTGCGGGCGGTACGGAAAGCCAGGACTGGGCTTCCATGTTACTGCGCATGTACACACGCTGGGCGGAGGCACAGGGCCACAAGGTTGAGCTGATTGAACGCCATGACGGGGAAGAAGCCGGCATCAAGTCTGCGACCATTGTCGTAAAAGGGGAAGATGCCTATGGCTGGCTGAAAACCGAAAGCGGTGTGCACCGGCTTGTGCGGATTTCCCCCTATGATTCAAGCGCCCGGCGCCATACAAGTTTTGCGTCCATCTGGATTTTCCCCGTGGTTGACGACACGATCGAAATCGATATCAACGAGAGCGAGTGCCGGATCGACACCTACCGGGCGAGCGGGGCGGGCGGTCAGCACGTCAACACAACCGACAGTGCCGTGCGCATTACGCACGAGCCAACGGGTATTGTTGTTCAATGTCAAAATGAGCGCTCACAGCACAAGAACCGGGCGACAGCGTGGGACATGCTGCGCGCGCGTCTCTATGAGCTTGAGTTGAAAAGGCGGGAAGAGGAGGCCAACGCGGAGGCCGCGTCGAAGTCTGAAATTGGTTGGGGGCATCAGATACGCTCTTATGTATTGCAGCCCTATCAGATGGTGAAGGACCTGCGGACGGGTGTGGAAACCGGCAACCCTCAGGCCGTGCTGGACGGGGCGCTTGATCCGTTCATGGCAGCCGCCCTTGCGGCCCGCGTTGATGGCTCGGCAACAGAAGTGGAAGATCTGGATTGACCGGCGTTCCGTCACAAAAAAGGCACCGGAAAAATGAGTTCCGGAGCCTTGGCATTTTGTCAGGAAAGGTGTTACTCGGCAGCAGGCCGTTTTACAACAACACCGCCATTCTTAACAACAACCGGGCTCTCTGTTGCACGCGGTGGCCGACTGGTTTTTGAAATAGCCGCAGGAGCAGGAGCCGGCTGGGGTGCGGTGCCCCCTCGCTTCGGTTCGCTTGCCTGTGCGTTCTCAGCCAGCGGATCATCGGAATGGCGACAATTGCCCTCGAAGAAAGCGCCGGTCTCGACGGCAAGCGCTTCGTGCAGAATGTCACCTTCAACATGACATGTTGCACACAGTTGTACGCGGCGTCCGCGAATGCCGCCAATAACGCGGCCCCGAATGACGATATCTTCCGCAGTAACTTCACACATAATGCAGGCTTGTTCGCCGATGGTTACAGATGTCGAGCGAAGGTTGCCTTCAATGGTCCCATCAATCTGTATGTCGCCTCCGGCAACCAGATCGCCGTGCACGACGAGATCATTTGAAATGATCGACGGGGTTGTACGTGAGTTCGTCCGGCGCGGCTGGCTTGCTGACGGCGTGCCGGCGGGTTTCTCATTATCCTTGGTGCGTGAAAACATACTGTCCTGCCTCAATAAACTTCGTCGGATCTCTCAACTGATCATCAAACCACACTTCATAGTGAAGGTGAGGGCCAGTAGACCTGCCGGATGATCCGACTTTGCCGATCAGGTCTTGAAAATTCACTTCCTGGCCAACGGAAACGTTGATCCTGTTGAGGTGAGCATATCGTGTACGAAACCCATTACCATGGTCAATTTCAATCATTCTGCCATAGGGGCCACGATTTTCCGCATAGATAACGGTTCCGGCAGCCGGGGCGTAAACGGGAGTATTGTACCCTGCCGCCATATCAAGCCCGGAATGGAAAGCCATACGGCGCTTGAAAGGGTCCATTCTTGGACCATAATTGCTGGTGGAGCTGTAATTTTCGAGCGGTGAGGCGAGGGGGAGAAAGCCCACCGTAAAATTGAGGGCGGCCAGTCGGTCAAGGTTCTGGGAAACCCGCTGAACCTGGCGATTGAACGATGTCCCGGCTCCAGCACCTGCAAGACCATCGCCGCCGGTAAGGTCGATATACGGCCCCCCGCTGGCTGCCTGGTCTGCACCCACGCGCTGCATAAACTCGTTGGGGGAAGTAATCCCAATCATGTCGATGACGCGCTCAAGTTCGAGAATTTCACGATCTGTCGTTTCTTCCATCGAATTCATGAGGCTCTGCTGTGCCTGGCTCAGATCCGACAAGCGTGCATCGAGATTGATCTCTGTATCGCCCGGTAGAACAGGGCCATGAAACAAGCTTCCCAGGGAGCGCGGTGCATCAACACTAAACGTTTCAAAGAGACTGCCGGGTTCCACAGTGGCGCTGGTTGTCGCAGCAGGGGCGGTACGCGAAACTCTTGGAGCTCCTTGAGTATCGGTAAGCGCCATCAGGACTTTGTTACTACGGCCTGTAGCCTGCCGGTTGGCCTGTGTTGCTGCAAGCTGCTGGCGCAACTCATCCACACTTTCGAGTGCGGCCTGACGATGACTTAGAATATCAGAAATCTGGTCGTGCTTGGCTTCAAGCTCTTGCGTTGTCGCCAGGAACCGTTCCTGGGCAATAATCAACTGCCCATTCAGGTCGTCATAAGAGGCCTGCATCTGAGCAATACGTTCTTCGTAGGCCGACTGAACTTTTACGTACTGTCGGTCCTTCGAGGCAATGATCTGCTCTTTGAAGACAACATTGACGGACGTGAACGCGACCCAGGACAAGAAGCCAACCGCAATGGCACCCATGCCAAACTGGGTCACCGGCGACAGTGAAATAAACTGCACGCGTCCGTGACTGCGCAGGTAGATCTGACGCTCGGCGTATAGGTGCGAAATGACTTCCCGCACCCTGCCCATCAAACTTCCGATGGTATTGAGCATGCCCCTCAACAACCCCACTGTTAC
Source organism: uncultured Parvibaculum sp. (assembly GCA_964573935.1). Lineage (GTDB taxonomy): Bacteria > Pseudomonadota > Alphaproteobacteria > Parvibaculales > Parvibaculaceae > Mf105b01. The sequence goes on from CAZNLO010000012.1 coordinate 16,348, forward strand.
AATCCGGCAGTATCACCTCATATTGAGCAAGATATCAACACAAGGACATTAACATATCGTATTAACCCTAATACTTTTAAGGAAAAAAGGAATTTTCCACACCTTTTTCTAGTTATTTTTCCCGGCAGTCGGCGCTTGATCCCTTGAACTTGAGGAAGCGGGAAGCGGGCCGGCGAGTGGTTCATAAAAGCCGACCGGCAGTCCGGCCGCCGCACGGGCGGCATCGTTGAACGGACGCTTCAGATCACCCCTGAAATAGGTACGAACCAGTTCATGGAATGCGGATTGTGCATCCAGGCCCAGGCGCGCCGTTTCTTCAGAAAACCAGCGACTACCGGCGGCCACATGCCCTTTCTCGTCCTCATAAATGATCTTTAGGATCGAAGCGCTTTCCTCGTCTCCGGCTGCTACAAGTTTCTTTATCATGGCGGGGGTGACGTCGAGCCCGCGCGCTTCCAGAACCATCGGAACGACGGCAAGCCTGGCCAGCAAATTATCTTTCGTTGAATGCGCTGCATCCCACAATCCATCATGGGCGGGCAGGTCTCCATAGGCCCCGGAAAAGGCCTGAAGACGGGTGTTTAAGAGATTGAAATGTTTACCTTCTTCGGCTCCAACGCAGACCCAGTCATGGGCGAAGGAACGGGGCATCCCCGACCCAAATCGCGCAACCATGTCGAAGGCTAGATCAATGGCGTTCAGCTCAATATGGGCAAGCGCGTGAAGCAGTGCGAAGCGACCTTTTTCACCTCCCGCACGTCGCCGAGGCATATCCCTGTGCGACCGGAGTTCCGGTCGGGCAGGTCGTGCGGGCCGGTCTGGCACAAAAGCGTGGCCGAAGCAGAAGTCCAGCAATCCCTTCGACCAGGCCTCCCCGACCGTTTGCGCCAGGCGTGCTTTCGAGGTTGCATCGGCTGTGTTGAGGACTGCAATGGCGGCGGCTGCCAGACTGGAGCCTGGCGCAAGAGCTGGCGGGAGTTCTGTCGGGACGGGCGTGGTCAAAGCGCTTTTGCCGCCTCCAGCACATCCTCGGCATGGGCCTTTACTCTTACCTTGGGCCAGATTTTGACGATTTTGCCTTGGGCATCGATCAGGAAGGTAGAACGAACAATACCCATGAAAACTTTGCCGTAGAGTTTCTTCTCCTGCCAGACGCCGTATTTTTCAAGCATGGCACCGGTCTCGTCGGAGGCGAGCGTAACCTTGAGGTCGTGCTTGTCCTTGAAGCGGTCGTGCCGTTCAACGCTGTCTTTTGAGACACCGATGACGACAGTTCCGGCCTTCTTGAAGGCAGGTGACAGGCTGGAAAAGTCGATGGCTTCGGTTGTGCAGCCGGGCGTCATGTCTTTAGGATAAAAATACACAACAACATTCTGGCCTTTCAGGTCGGACAGGCGAATTTTACCGCCACCATCTGTAGGCAGGTTGAAAGCGGGTGCTTTCTGCCCTGTTTTAAGTTCTTTCGCCATAGAAACATGCCTCTTTTTCCAGCAATCACTGGTCGTTATGGCGCGCGCGCGCGGGTCGCCGGTCTGGCGCACACGCAGCCTATGTTTTTTCCCGCCCGAAACTACCGGAATTTGAGTTATTTCAACACCTTGGTGCCACATTTGTGGGACATCTAAGCTATGAGCGGGTGGGAAGAGCTGTAGATCAAACCTTCGGCTCTCCCAAAACAGCAAAAAGACGGAAGAACACGTGATCCGGCCAGCGGTCAAATACGGATTGGAAGCGCTCGGCGTCTTTGTGACTGCGGTGACGGTTTTGACGGGTCTCTTCATGTGGCGGATAGCCGCCGGGCCTGTACCGCTGGGTTTCCTGAACGAAACGCTTATTGAGCTGGCCGATGCGGAACTGGAGCAGGGCAGCCTGGGTCTCGACGACACCGTTCTTCTGTGGGTTCCCGAAAGCAGACAGCTTGTGCTCAGTCTGATCGGCGTGGAACTCAAGGATGCAACCGGTGAGTCTGTTGTTACTGTTCCCGAAGTTCGGATCAATGTGCGTGTCGCCTCACTGCTGCGCGGCGTGATCTCGCTCCAGAAAGTTGAACTGGTGGGGGTTAGCGCATCCATTGTACGCCGTGCGGATACAGGTATTGAACTGGCCCTGGCAGAGGCCCCATCGGAGAAGGTTGAAACCAACATCGGCCTGGAAGCTCTGTTGACCCAACTGTCTCAGCCGGCCGACCCTGAGAGCCTGCTGGGCGGGCTCGTCTCCTTTGGTATGCGTAACGCTGCTTTGACGTTTGTTGACGAGGTCAACGCGGTGGAGTGGAGGGCACCTGACGCGACCCTCATGTTGAGCCGTGATGCTGGCGGTGTCTCCGCCCTGTTCGATGCAATTCTGGAATTGGGAGACGCCCGGATTGACCTTGAGATGGTCGGGCACGCTGCGGCAGGTGCCGACCGGGTGGAGTTCGAGGCGTCAGGCCAGGGCTTCGTTCCAGCCGATCTGGCACGGGCCTCGCCCCTGTTTTCGGATTTTTCCATTCTTGATGCACCCGTTTCGGGCAAGGGAACCGTCACCATTGGACAAAACGGTGTGTGGCTGGGCGCAGAGCTTCAACTCGTTGCGGGGAGCGGGTTTGCAGTGTTGCCTGCACTGGGAAAGGAGCCGGTGCCGGTTGATGCCATCACAGCGGATTTTGAACTTGATGTCGTTGCCAATCGGCTGCTCATGCGCCGGTTGGATTTTCTGGCAGGTGAAAACAAGGGAACGATTAGTGGGGAAGCCATATACGACCAGCCTCGCGGGTATCATATTTCCGGCGCGACCGTTTCGTTAAATGCCGAGGATCTGGCGTTTAACATTGCTGGCTTTACAGATGGTGTTGCAAACATCGACGGCGCGACGTTTAGCGGGTATCTCGATTTTGACAATCTGGCTGCGGACATTGCTGCGCTGAGCATACGGGTTGGGGAGGGCACCTTGTCCCTGTCGGGGCGGGTAGCTGACCACCCTCAGTCACCTGAAGTCCGGATACAAGGTGAAGTGTCCAACATTCTAATCGACCGGCTGGGGGATATCTGGCCAATACCTCTGGCCAGCGGAGCACGGGACTGGGTTACGGAGAACATCGAGGGGGGCGTGATTAAAACGGCGACCGTTTGGCTGGGCCTGGCCGGTGGAATGATTGCAGCTACAGAACGCGATGAACCTCTGCCCATGGACGCGATTGACCTGACGTTCACGCTGGCAGACGCCACCGTCCGCTATATGGATGAAATGCCGGTGTTGAGACGTGTTAGCGGGAACGGCCATCTTCAAGGCGACAGGTTTGATGCCTGGATTGATAGTGCCTACACCGATATTGCAGGGGATCGCCTGCAACTCAACAAGGGACACTTCGCTGCGCTGACGTTGAGCGAAGCGGGAGCCCCAGGCAGGGTTGAATTTACCGTGGCTGGTGCGACGGCAACCATTCTGGCCCTGCTCGACCACGAGCCCCTCGGATTTATCTCTGACTACGGCATGGACCCGTCGACGGTCGGGGGATACGGCGAAGTGAATGCGGTTCTGACACTGCCCCTGAGAAGAGACGTTACCATAGAAGATATTGGTCTTTCCGGCAGAGCGGTTATGCACGACATTCGGCTCCCTGATATTTTTGCAAACGTCTCCGTTGATGATGGCGATCTGGTCGTTGATGTCGAACTCTCCGGACTGTCCGCCACGGGGCCTGTGACGTTAAACGGGGTGCCTCTCAACCTGTCCTGGCAGGAGCGGTTCACCTCCGGTGCCGGGCCTTCGAGCCAGTTCCGGCTGACAGGGGTGACAGACGATGCGAACCGGGTGGCTCTGGGGCTGGACCTGTCCTCGCTCGTCAGTGGCAGTGTCTATTCAGATGTAACTGTTCGTGGAAGTGGCGCTAACCTTGTGGATGGTAGCGTTCAGGTGAACCTGACGGACGCCGTTCTCAAACAGGAAGTGATCGGCTGGACAAAACCAGCGGGCTCGCTGGCCGAAGGGAGATTTGATCTTGTTTTTGAACCTGAAGGGCGGGTGCGCCTGAACGCCATTGCCATTCTCGGCGCTGAAATCGACATGAACGGCTCTGTGTTAATTGGTCCGGACGGTGATCTGCTTGAGGCAAACCTACCCAATGTCCGGCTTGGTACAGAGACCCAGGCGAGCTTTACCGCCATGTTGCAGGAAAACGGTGTGCTGGAGATGCACGCCGAGGGGCCGAAGTTCGATGCGCGCGGCGTGCTGACAAATTTATTTTCAGGGGCGACGGCTCCGGCCGGGAACGCCGAACTTCCGCCAGACGCATCGCCCGCAGCTACACCTCCCCCCGCTGTCGAGGAAACAAACATCTCCCTGACTGCACGGTTTCCCGCCGTGCTGGCCCATGGCAATGTGCGGGCCAGTAACGCAGACGTGGATATTTTGATCCTTGGTGGAGAAACCCGGCGTATGGTTGTGAGCGGTGACTTGAGCGAGCAGTCGGTATTTTCCGTCGCCATCTCGCCGACACCCGAAGGCCGTCGTGTGGTCTCCGCCTCCTCCGGTGATGCAGGCACGGTGCTGCGCGCCATCAACTTTTATGAGAATATTCGCGGGGGAAAGCTTGCCGTTAACGGGACGTTTGATGATCTGTCAACCGGCGCGCCGTTGGCAGGCAAGATCGTGGTCATGGGTTTCAGGGTCGTGGACGCGCCGGTACTTGCAAGTATTCTGACTGTGGGATCATTGACGGGATTGGGCGACTTGTTGCAGGGCGAGGGCATTCGTTTTACCAGACTTGAGCTACCCTACCGGATGACGACCGAGCGCTTTCACATTGAGGATGCCCGCATGAACGGGCCCGCTTTCGGGCTGACCATCAGAGGTCAGCTCGACCGAACACTGGGCCTGCTTGATCTGCAAGGCACTATCGTTCCTGCCTACACGCTGAACTCGATTTTGGGGAATGTTCCTATTCTTGGTGACATCATTGTGGGGCGTGAGGGGGAGGGCATATTTGCCGCCACTTATGCCGTTCGGGGTGAGCGCGACAGGCCGGTTGTAACAGTCAATCCCCTGGCTGCCCTGGCACCGGGTTTTCTGCGCCGTATTTTTGAATTCGGAAAGGTGTTGCCGCCCGAAGAGGTGACGGCTGAGGCTATAGATGGTCGTGCTCTCGCCCCAACGCCGCTTCCGTCAACCGCGACCCCACCGGGCCCGCTCTCCCCTCCGAAGGAACCATAGCCGAGAGGACTTCAAACAGGCTTCAGCAGCACATGTTTTTTCTTGCCGAGTGAGAGCTTTATAACACCGGTCTCGGTGAGGTCGTCACGTGACAGGGAGCCACGCTCGTCTTGAACCGGCTTGCCATTGACCCGTGCCCCCCCGCCTTTGATCTGTCGCCGGGCCTCGCCGTTGGAGGCGCAAAGGCCTGCGGTGACGAAAGCCGTGAGGACACCCAGCCCTGCTTCAAGGCTACTTGCAGCAATCTCAACCGTGGGCAGGTCTGCACTGATGGCACCTTGCTCAAACGCTACACGAGCGGTCTCTGCGGCCTTGTCGGCTTCCACGCGGCCATGGGCCATGGCGGTAGCTTCCGTGGCGAGTGTCTTTTTCGCGTCGTTTAGTTTGGCCCCCTCCAGTGCTTCCAGTTTTTCAATGTCGGCGAGGGAGAGTTCGGTAAAGCGGCGCAGTAACGTCCCCACGTCACCATCATCTGTGTTGCGCCAGAATTGCCAATAGTCGTAAGGCGAGAGCATATCCGCATTGAGCCACACGGCACCGTCGGCGGTCTTGCCCATTTTAGCCCCGGAGGATGTGGTGAGCAATGGCGTGGTGAGCCCGACAAGTGATGCCTGATCGACACGTCGCCCCAGGTCAATGCCGTTGACGATATTGCCCCACTGGTCTGAACCACCCATCTGCAACGTGCAGCCATAGCGCCGGTGAAGCTCGACGAAATCGTAGCCCTGAATAATCATGTAGTTGAATTCAAGAAATGAGAGCGGCTGCTCCCGGTCGAGCCGCAGCTTCACACTGTCAAAGGTCAACATTCTGTTGACAGAAAAATGGCGACCGACATCGCGCAGGAAGTCGATATATTTCAGGTCGTCCAGCCACTCCCGATTGTCCACCATGATGGCGTCTGTCGGGCCGTCACCAAACGTCAGGAACTTCGAGAATACCTGTTTGATGCCCGCCATATTGGCGTCGATCTGGGTATCGTCGAGCAATTTGCGCTGATCGTCGCGAAAGGATGGGTCACCGATCCGTGTGGTACCGCCGCCCATCACAACGATGGGTTTTCCGCCCGCCTGTTGCAGCCGCCGCAGCATCATGATCTGGATCAGGCTGCCGACATGGAGGGACGGCGCGGTACAGTCAAACCCGATGTATCCCGTAACAATGCCTTCCGACGCGGCGGCGTCCAGTGCGTCAAAGTCGGAACATTGGTGAATGAAGCCGCGTGTCTCCAGTTCATTCAGAAATTGCGATGTGAAGCGGGTCATATGTCTGTCTTTAATCCGGGGTGGTATTAGTATTTGGTATGCATGTGGCGCTGGTGTATCACGGATTGAGCCTGAATTGGCAAGTTGTAGGGTGGCGTGGCAGGGGTGGGGCGATGACACGAGTACTAAAAACAATCGGGTTAATGAGCGGCACATCCATGGACGCTATAGACGTGGCTCTGCTTGAAACGGATGGCGAGAACCTGGTGAAGCCCGGGGCTTCAACGGCGGTGCCCTATTGCGCAGATGACCGGGTTTTGCTCAGAAAAGCCATTGATGATGCCGCCACCTGGAAAGCGGGGACGCCCCCGCCAGCCAGCGTTGTGGACGCTGAAATGTTTGTGACAAAAGCCCATGCCAAGGCAGTAATTGATTTTTTGAAGGTCAACAGGCTGACAGCGGCAGATGTTGATCTGATCGGCTTTCACGGCCAGACCGTCCTGCACCAACCAGAACAGCGCCGGACCGTGCAGATCGGCATGGGGCAGAAGCTTGCAGATATGACCGGTATAGATGTGGTGTACGATTTTCGCAGTGCCGATGTCGCCGCAGGAGGAGAGGGCGCGCCTTTTGCGTCGCTCTATCACAAAGCGCTGGCCACCTCACTGGGATATGAGCTGCCGGTCGCCGTGCTTAACCTTGGTGGCGTTGGAAACGTGACCTGGCTTGGCCCCGACGATGCCATTCTGGCGTTCGACACAGGCCCTGCAAACGGGTTGATCGACGATTGGGTTTATGAGGCCGGAGCGGGGCGCATGGACGAAGGGGGCAAAATCGCTGCGCGCGGGAAAATAGATGAGGCCGTTCTGGCGGCCATGCTCAGCCATGATTTTTTTGAGGTTACGCCACCCAAGTCTCTCGACCGGCTTGATTTTGCATTAACGCCCATGCGCAACCTCAACCTGGAGGATGGGGCCGCGACGTTAACAGCGTTTACGTCGGCGTGCGTCGCGCGCGCGCGCGAACATATGTCCGTTGTGCCGACGAGATGGATCGTATGTGGGGGAGGGCGTAAAAATCCTGTTTTAATGAAAATGCTGAGTGAGAGGCTGGGTGTCCCGGTGGAGGCTGCCGAGGGGGTGGGCTGGCGCGGTGATGATATGGAAGCGGAGGCGTTTGCCTATCTCGCGGTTCGCTCGCGCCGGGGCCTGCCGTTGAGCGTGCCCGGCACGACCGGTGTTCCAGAGCCCCAGAAAGGCGGCCGGTTCTGCAGCACGACCGGTTCGTGAGAAACGCCTACTCTGCGTTTTCCTCAGCAGGTGCCGGTGCCAGGCGCATATCAAGGTACGTTCCAACCGTGTCGGACAGTTGGCCAATGCGATTATCATAGAAATGGTTTGCACCGGCGATGGAATGGTGCTCGATCACAATGCCCTTTTGTGTTTTCAGGCGTTCGACGAGCCGCAGCACGTCTGCCTCCGGGGCCACCTGGTCAATGGCACCCGAAACCACGATGCCCGATGAGGGGCAGGGGGCCAGGAACGAGAAGTCATACATATTGGCGGGAGGGGCCACAGAGATGAAACCATCAATCTCCGGGCGGCGCATCAACACTTGCATGCCAATCCACGCGCCAAACGAAAAGCCGGCAACCCAGCATTGTGGTGCGTCGGCGTGTTGGGACTGAAGCCAGTCCAGAGCCGTCGCCGCATCGGACAGTTCGCCAATGCCGCCGTCGAAGACGCCCTGGCTGCGACCAACGCCCCGGAAATTGATGCGCAACACGGAAAACCCGCGCTCGACGAAGGACTGGAACAACGAATAGGTGACCGGATTGTTCATGGTGCCGCCAAACTGGGGATGCGGATGCAACACCAGTGCAAAGGGGGCATTGGGGGTCTGGCTGATGTGATAGCGGCCTTCGAGCCGACCAGAGGGACCATTGAAAATGACTTCCGGCATATTTGTTTGTTCCTTGATATCGGGTTTGAAAATGGCGGATTTTCGCCAAAAACCTCGATCACCCTATGCCCAAGTAAAACAATCAGCTATTAAAGCTGGTAAAACCTGGAGAAATGACTAAATACTTGACTCCCAGATGGGGTGTTTCTGATGTCCCAGCCGACACCAGGCTGAGATTGTTTTCAGCGAGGCGCCGTTACTTACCACACGCGATGGCTTTTGCGTAAGAAAATGGATGCTGGGAGCTGTGTGTGGAGCGAACAGAGCCGATCACCTTTCTGTGCGGGATTAAAGGAGATGACTTGTGAGAATGACCACCAAAGGCCGCTATGCTGTCATGGCAATGGCGGACCTTGCCAAACATAGCGATAACCGTCCGGTTTCTCTGGCTGACATCGCTTCGCGACAGGAAATTTCGCTGTCCTACCTTGAGCAATTGTTCGCGCGTCTCAGGCGCGGCGGCCTTGTCCGGTCTGTTCGCGGACCCGGCGGCGGGTATCTGCTAGCGCACAAGCTGGATGAAACACGTATTTCCGATATTATCCTGTCGGCAGACGAGCCTTTGACCGCCACCCGCTGCAAACCAAATACATCAAATGGTTGCCTGTCTGATGGAACACGATGCCTTACCCACGATCTGTGGGAAGAGCTTGGGCATCAGATACAGGCCTATCTGAGCAGTGTTACACTGGAAGATGTTATGGAACGGCGTGTCCGCCGGTCTGCCCCATTCGATCTGTCCGTTGGAAACCCCGTAGTACCGCAGCAGGACAGAGACAAGATGGGCCAAAAAACGCCGACGTTTGATGTGGCGGATTGACCTCTGGCGGGATGAGGCAGGTTGACCTAAGACCACGTGACTAAGAAATAATAGCAAATAGTGCCGGATTGATGGGGACGTGGGCAAAATGAACGATGCAGGACCATGATGCACGGACGGACATATTTTGATTTCAACGCGACGGCGCCGATACGCGACCAGGCGCGTGAAGCTGTGCTTGAGGCACTCTCAACCGTTGGCAATGCCTCTTCGGTTCATGGCGAAGGAAGGCAGGCGCATGCGCGCATAGAGCAGGCGCGCGAGGCTGTCGCAGAACTTGTTGGCGCGGCACCCGACGGCGTGACGTTTACCAGTGGAGGGACAGAAGCAAACCATCTGGCCTTTGCACAGGCGGCACCACGGGGGGCAGGATCGATCCTCTATTCTGCCACCGAGCACCCTTCCGTGTCGGCAGCGGCAAAACGGGCAGGGGCGGAGGCGGGACTTTCCGTGGTGGAAATTCCGGTGACCCCGCAGGGCACCGTGTGTCTGGACGCGCTGGCTTCTTTGCTGAGCGCTGGGGCCCCGTGCCCCTTTGTGTCAGTTATGGCCGCCAACAACGAAACCGGTACTGTTCAACCCCTTAAAGCCATTTCCCGACTTGTGAAAGAGGCAGGAGGCATTTTGCATACAGATGCCGTTCAGAGTGCGGGTAAAGAGAGTTTCAATTTGAGGGAAAGCGGCGCGGACATGGCGACCTTCTCTGCGCACAAGATCGGCGGACCGCAAGGTGTCGGTGCGTTTGTGCTGGCGCAAGATGCATCCGTCACCGCGCGTCAGACCGGCGGTGGACAGGAGCGTGGGCGCAGGTCCGGTACAGAAAATGTCGGTGGTATTGCAGGTTTCGGCGCGGCGGCCAAAGCCGTCCTGGCAGATATGCAAGATGGCTCTGTTGAACATGTGCGGGGCTTGCGGGACGATTTGGAAATACGCCTCAAACGCTCTGGTCAGAATGTTACGATTTTTGGAAACGGCGCAGACCGCTTGCCCAACACAAGTTGCTTTTCAGCACCTGGCCTGAAAGCGGAAACCCTGTTAATGCAACTCGACCTTGCCGGTTTTGCCGTGAGTGCTGGATCAGCCTGCGCGTCGGGCAAGGTGGCGCGTTCCCATGTGCTTCTTGCGATGGGGGTTGAGGAGGTCCTCAGCGCTGGCGCTATCCGGGTAAGCCTTGGAGGTAGCAACACGGGCCGGGAAGTCGAGATGTTTGTACAGGCCTGGACGCGGTCGGCGCGCAAGGTGAATGGAGTAACTAACAGGGGCACGGACACGCTCCCCCCCCTGGCAGTGGCGGAGGGTTAAAAAATGGCAGCAACACGGGAAACGGTTAAGACGGTCGAGGAAGCTGTCGGGAAATACAAGTATGGCTTTGCGACGGATATCCAGTCCGAGAAGCCCGCCAAAGGCCTGAGCGAAGATACGGTGCGGTTTATCTCAGCCAAGAAGAAAGAGCCTGAATGGCTGCTTGAATGGCGGTTGGATGCCTACCGCCGCTGGCTGGCTCTGGAAGAGCCGCAGTGGGCCAAGGTCAATTACCCCGATATTGATTTCCAGGATTTCTACTACTATGCGGCCCCGATCAGCGACGAGGACCGCCCCAAAAGTCTTGATGAAATTGACCCGAAAATTTTGGAGACTTACGAGAAACTGGGGATACCGCTGGTTGAACAAATGGCGCTGGCGGGTATTGCAGTTGATGCGGTATTTGACAGCGTGTCTGTTGTGACGACCTTCAAGGAAAAGCTGAAAGAGTCGGGCGTTATATTCTGCTCGTTTTCTGAAGCGGTTCAGGAATATCCGGACCTTGTTCGGAAATATCTGGGCACTGTCGTGCCCGCGACCGACAACTATTATGCGACTTTGAACTCGGCCGTATTTTCCGATGGGTCCTTTGTCTTTATTCCCAAGGGGGTGCGTTGCCCCATGGAACTTTCGACTTACTTTCGCATCAACGAACAGGACACGGGCCAGTTTGAACGCACACTCATTGTCGTCGAAGATGGGGGATATGTGAGCTATCTGGAAGGCTGCACGGCCCCCATGCGCGACGAGAACCAGCTTCACGCTGCCGTTGTCGAACTGGTTGTGATGGAGGACGCTGAAATAAAATACTCCACAGTGCAGAACTGGTATCCGGGCGATGAAGAGGGCAAAGGCGGCATCTATAATTTTGTTACCAAGCGTGGTGACTGCCGTGGTGCGAACTCCAAGATTTCATGGACCCAGATCGAGACGGGATCGGCGGTGACGTGGAAGTACCCCAGTTGTATTTTGCGCGGAGATAACTCGGTCGGCGAATTTTACTCGGTTGCCATCTCAAACAATCTGCAACAGGTGGACAGCGGTACTAAGATGATCCATCTGGGCAAAAATACGAGTAGTCGGATCATATCCAAAGGCATCGCGGCGGGCCGGTCATCAAGCACGTATCGCGGGCTGGTGTCGGTTCACAAGAAGGCGGAGAACGCGCGTAACTTTACACAGTGCGACAGCTTGCTGATCGGTGAAAAATGTTCGGCCCACACAGTGCCTTACATTGAGAGCAAAAACCCGACCGCCATTCTGGAACATGAGGCGACAACCTCCAAGCTAAGCGACGATCAGCTTTTCTATTGCATGCAGCGCGGGCTCAATGCAGAAGAAGCAGTGGCACTTCTGGTCAACGGGTTTTGCCGTGATGTACTGCAGCAATTGCCGATGGAGTTTGCCGTCGAGGCGCAAAAGCTCGTAGCGATCAGCCTGGAAGGCAGTGTCGGCTGACCCCGGCACGAAAGGAACACAAATGTTAGAGATCAAAAACCTGCATGCCAGCGTTGAAGGAAACGAAATCCTGAAGGGCATCGACCTTGTGATCAAACCGGGGGAGGTGCACGCCATCATGGGGCCGAACGGTTCGGGCAAGAGCACCCTGTCCAATGTTCTGGCCGGTCGCGACACCTATCAGATAACCAGCGGGACAATCATCTATAAGGGCAAGGACCTGACGAGCCTGAGTATCGAGGCGCGCGCGTCTGCCGGTATTTTTCTGGCCTTCCAATATCCTATCGAGATACCCGGTGTGACCACCATGACATTTCTTAAAACCGCCGTAAACGCGCAACGCAAAGCGCGCGGCGAAGAAGAGCTTGATGCCGTCAGGTTTCTGAAACTGGTGCGGGAAAAGGCAAAGCAACTCAACGTCCGTGATGAAATGCTAAAGCGGCCTCTCAATGTGGGATTTTCCGGTGGGGAAAAAAAGCGCGCCGAGATGTTGCAGATGAGCCTGCTGGAGCCCTCTCTCGCGATCCTGGATGAAACAGATAGCGGTCTGGATATTGATGCCCTGAAGGTCGTGTCGGAGGGGGTCAACGCACTGCGTACACCGGCACGCTCAATGATTGTCATCACCCACTATCAGCGGTTGCTAAACTATATTGTGCCCGATTTCGTGCATGTGCTGGCCAACGGTCGCATCGTGCGTTCAGGAGGCAAGGAACTGGCTGCTGAGTTGGAAGAGACGGGTTATGCCGATATCACCGAGAACGCGGCATGACGGATCAGGCCCTTTCATATCTGGAGGCGAACGCGGTGCCGTCGGGCGGGCCAGCCTGGCTTGATGTGCGGCGTCGTGCGGCGCGCGCCAGCTTTAGCGATGCCGGTTTTCCCAACCGCCGTGTTGAAGCGTGGCGCTACACAGACCTGACACGCCTGATTGCCAAAACTGACTGGACACCCTGTGAGCGGATGCCTGGCGCCGTATTGCCACCTGAAGGAAGCCGCAATCCTTTTGCCGCCATCTCATCGTGGGTTGTTGTTTTTGTAGACGGTTTCTTCCGGCCGGACCTGTCTTCCCTGGACGATATGGAAGAAGGCCTTGAGATTGTGTCTCTGAACACGGCTCTGGGGGGGGGCACGAAATTTGAGGCGGTTTTCGATGCGAGCGGCCCGGAGGCGATTGCGCCAATGGCGGCCCTCAATACAGCATGTGCACGCGACGGCGCGGTGATCCGCGTTGAGGAAGGGGTGAAGCTCAGCCGTCCGGTCCAACTGGTTCATTACGCGACGGCGCGCGACGGCTATGCATCTCATACGCGCCATGTGGTGGAGCTTGGTGCCGGGGCGTCCATGACGCTTTTTGAGGCGCAGGTCGGATGGGGCGGGGCGTATCTCGCCGAGCGCATGACCAACATCATCCTGGATGAAGACAGCTCTCTCGTCCATGTGCGCGCGCAAGACGAAGATGAACGGGCACTGCATTTCTCCACCATCCTTGCGGAAATTGCATCCAACGCGAGCTATAAAGCGACAACACTTTTACTCGGCGGGCTTGCAGGTCGCCTACAGACGGCGATCCGGTTTACCGGTGAAGGCGCTCACGGCGAAAGCAACGCCGCCTATCTTATGCGCGGGGCTCAGCACACAGACACCACGGTTGTGGTCGACCATGCGGTGCCAGCCTGTACAAGCGACGCCCTGGTCAAAGGTGTGTTGGACGGCAGCGCCACGGGTGTCTTTCAGGGCAAGGTCATTGTTGCGCCAGGTGCGCAAAAAAGTGATGCAAAGCAGATGAGCAATGCGTTGCTGCTTTCGCGTGATGCGGCGATGAACGCAAAACCGGAACTGGAAATTTATGCTGATGATGTGCTTTGTGCTCACGGTAGCACTGTCGGTGAGATTGATGGTGAGGCACTCTTTTATCTGCGCTCGCGCGGTATAGGGGAGGAAGCGGCGCGCCGTCTTCTTATCGGTGCGTTCCTCAGCGATGTGCTGGAGCGCATTCCTCATGAGGCAGCGCGTGTTGCATTGAGCGAGAGGGCGAACACTTGGTTTGAAACCTCGGCGAGTGGGAGTGTGACGACATGAACATAATCAATCCGGACCCGCGTCTGACCCGTGATTTTGATGTTGAGGCCGTTCGCCGTGACTTCCCCATTCTGTCCAGGGATGTGTATGGCAAGCCACTTGTCTATCTTGATAACGCCGCTTCGGCGCAAAAGCCGGTGACGGTGATAAATGCGCTTAAGGGCGCATACGAGAATGAATATGCCAATGTTCATCGCGGCCTGCATTATCTCTCAAATGAAGTCACACAGAAATTTGAGGACGCGCGCGAAACCGTCCGGTCCTTTCTGAACGCCAAGTCGTCAGATGAGATTATCTTCACCAGCGGTGCGACAGATGCCATCAATCTGGTGGCAGACAGCATAGGTGCTGAAATTGAGGAAGGAGATGAGATCATCCTTTCCGTGCTGGAGCATCATTCAAACATCGTTCCCTGGCACTTTTTACGAGAGCGCAAAGGTGCGGTGTTGAAGTGGATACCTGTATCTGATGAGGGTGATTTGCTTGTCGAGGAATACGAGAAGCTCTTCAGCGCACGCACCCGGTTTGTTGCAGTGACGGCCATGTCCAATGCGATTGGAAGTGTTACCCCCATCAGAGAAATGATTACCATCGCCCATGCGCATGATGTGCCTGTTCTGGTGGACGCGAGCCAGAGCGCGGTGCATATGGCAACGGATGTCCAGGAGCTGGATTGCGATTTTCTTGCCGTCACCGGTCATAAGCTGTACGGCCCCACGGGCATTGGCGTGCTCTATGGCAAGCGGGAGCTGCTGGAGAAGATGCGTCCCTATCGGGGCGGTGGCGAAATGATCCGTGAGGTGAAGATGGAGGAGGTCACCTACGGTGATCCGCCACACAGGTTTGAAGCAGGAACCCCGCCCATCGTACAGGCAATCGGGCTTGGGGCCGCCATAGACTATATGACGTCATATGGAATGGACGCGATTGAGGCACATGAAAAATCGCTTCTGGCCTACGCGACGGAACGTCTGGGGGGTATTAATTCCCTTCAGATAATAGGGACAACAGCGAATAAAGGGGCCATTCTCTCTTTCATTGTCGAAGGTGCGCACCCACATGATGTATCAACGGTGATGGATCGTGCGGGCGTTGCCGTGCGTGCCGGCCACCATTGTGCGCAACCGGCGATGGACCGGTTTGGCGTAACGGGGACATGTCGTGCCTCATTTGCTATGTACAATACCAGAGACGAAGTGGATGCTCTCGCAGATGCGGTTGCCGGAGCAATCAGGTTTTTTAGCTAGCCGAAATAGAATGACGGGTCGATCCGATGAGTGAACATCTGCCACACGAAACTGCATCACAAAACGTGATAGATGCAGATGAGGAGAAGGCATTAGCCGAGCCGGTATCAGCCATTCCCGCTGATGAGCTTGCGCGGCTGACCGATGATCTGATCGGCGCGATCAAGACTGTTTACGATCCGGAAATACCGGTTGATGTATATGAATTGGGTCTGATCTATCGCATTGACGTTTCTGATGACCGGGACGTGGTTGTGGACATGACGTTGACGGCCCCAGGTTGTCCGGTTGCTGGTGAAATGCCTGGCTGGGTTGCCGATGCGGTTCGCTCTGTTGAGGGGATAGGAGATGTTGAGGTCAATCTCGTCTTCGACCCTCCCTGGGACCCGGGCCGGATGAGCGATGAAGCGCGTGTGGCGCTCAATATGTATTGAGTATTTTTTTTGAAAAAGCGATCTGTTAAAAAGAGGGAGTGCAACCATGACGGTACGTGAGAGGCCCAAAGCGGTCACCCTGACAGAGCGCGCCGCTGTGCGGGTAAAATCCATCATGAACAACACAGACAAAAAGTACGTCGGTGTTCGCATCGGTGTCGAAAAAGGCGGTTGTGCAGGCATGGCCTATACTATGGACTACGCCGAGGAGGTCGCCCCCCTTGATGAAGTGATCGAGGACAAGGGGGTCCGTATTCTGATCGACCCCAAGGCGATCCTGTTTTTGATCGGAACCGAGATGGACTGGGAGCAGGAAAAATTCTCCAGTGGTTTTAAGTTCAGCAATCCCAACGCAATCGACGCATGCGGGTGTGGTGAAAGCTTCACGATTACACCGGCAACGAAAATCGGATAGAGGGCTATTCGCCCTGGAAGTCCGCCGGACGTTTTTCAAGGAAAGCCCGAACCCCTTCTTTGAAGTCTTTGCTGCGTCCCGCAGTGCGCTGCATCTGTCGCTCCAGATTAAGCTGCTCTTCATACGTATTGTCGTCACTCTCCCAATAGAGTTTTCGGATAAGGCCGAGAGAGAAGGGGCCATCAGCCAACTGTCTGGCGATTTTCACGGTTTCGTCGGCCAGTTGGTCGTCTTCAAACACCCGGTTAACCAGGCCCCATTGCAGCGCCGTTTCGGCTGGAAGTTTCTCCCCCAGAAGCGACAACTCCATTGCACGCGCACGCCCTACCAACCGTGGCAGCAGCCATGTGGATCCCCCGTCCGGGACAAGGCCGATACGCCGAAAGGCCTGTAGGAAGTAGGAAGATCGGGCACATAAAACCATATCGCCCATGAGGGCGAAGCTCATACCGACGCCTGCGGCAGGGCCGTTTACGGATGTGATGAACGGTACATGCAGATTGCGCAGCCGCCGAAAGAAAGGGTGGTAGGCCGTTTCGAGCGCCGACCCGGCATCGGGTCTTTTGGGAGCATTGCCCCCTTCGCCTCTGCCTTGAAGGTTAGCCCCGGTGCAAAACCCCCGGCCTTCGCCCGTCATGATAAGACAGCGCACTTTGTTTGCAGGATCTTCCACCACGTCCATGACATCACTCAGGCCTTGGAGCATCTCCATAGACACAGCGTTCATGACTTCAGGGTGGTTAAGCGTAAGTTTCGCTAGCCCGTCTTCTATTTCGAGTCTTACCCTCGCGAAGTCCATTTTCATCTCCATGTAAAATTGCCTACACCGCCTGCCGCTATTTCGTTAACAGGACAGAACAACTGAATTGGCGCAGACTTTACCGGCTGTCCTTCTTCTCCGAAAGGCAGCGGGGTGAAATGTTTGATGGTACTTGGAAAAACACGGAAGCCGCTACGTAAGGAGGATGCATTATTTAGGCAGAAGCACTTTTTGATACCGCTTCTTCATCGGCTGTTGACGCAACGACTCGGTTTCTACCCTGATTTTTCGCCGAATAAAGAGCGGCATCGGCACGCTCAATGAGCGACTGAGGCGTGTCATCCAGGTTGAACAGGGAAACACCAAGCGACATGGTTACCTTCCCAAGATTCTCGCCAGTGGATTTTTTAATCAACTCGCGCGACTGGATAACCTTTCGGATATGGTCAGCAAGTTTCACCGCACCCCCCAGCGTGGTGTTCGGCAGTACAAGGACAAATTCTTCGCCGCCATACCGCGCGGGCGTGTCCTGTCCTTTGGTGTTGCCATCCAGACACTTTCCCACGAGACGCAGGACCTGATCGCCCGCCTGATGGCCGAACGTGTCATTGAATTTCTTGAAGAAATCAATGTCCGCCATCACCAGGCACAACGGATTTCCATTCTGGGTGGCAGCTGCGATTTCCGACAGGAGGACTTCATCAAATGCCTTGCGATTGGGAATGCCTGTCAGTTGGTCAGTCATCGCTTCATTGCGCGCAACGGCCAGATTGCTTCTCAGTTCTTCAACTTCGCTCTTTGACTGGGTAAGTTTTTCTTCCAGTTGGCGAGACCGGACTTCCATCTGTTTGGTTGCGGCAACGATGGTGTCGACCACCTGGCCGAGGTCCGCGGGAGAGATTTCGCTGGTCAGCGCAGCACTTACACCCTCCATGGATTTACCGAACTTGTTTGTGTCTCCAGCGGCACTCGCGATCAGCTCAAGGATGCTATCCATCTTGCCGGAAAGTTGTTCGCCTGTATCAAGTGCTGAGTTGGATAGGTCCGAATGAGCCTGCTCAAGCAGAGATGTCAGCTCGTACATGAAGGGAGAGTCGAACGGCTTCTTATCTGAAAACTGTTGATTGATTTTCTCGACCAACTGGTTGCCTTGTCCCGAGGCGTAGGCATACCAGACGCCGTAAGCACCCGGTGTTGGCTCAACCTGGTTTTCACTCATTAGGCGCATGGCCTGAGCACCATATTCAACGACTGGCGATCCGCTCATTTCACGTGTCACTTCTATCCCCTGTTAGCACTAACATTTTCAACTACAGGTAGAATAATCCCCGACAGTTACGTGAGAGTAAACGCTGGAAGTAACAGCGGGAAAAAATATGCTTATTTTTGCCAGAAACCGTATTTTTCCGCCATATGGCCACATGCATGCAGAAATGGTATGTTAACCATTGGTTTCCGTGTGGTGTGCAAGCCAAACATTTGCCAGAGCATAATGCGGCGTAGACCGCCAACAAGGAGTGTGGAAATGAGTGTAGCTGAAGACAATAGGGGTGCAGACGATGCATTGGCGGACACCGCGATGCGAGAAATTCTGGATCGTCAGAAAGCTGCCCACCTCAAGGAAGGTGCGCCGAGCATTGAGCGGCGGATCGACTGGATTGACCGCTCAATAGCTCTTCTTGTGGACAATCAAAAAGAGATCGCAGAGGCCATGGCGGCTGATTTTGGTCACCGCAGCATCGAGCAATCACTGCTGACGGACGTTATGGGGTCAATTGGCCCCTTGAAGCACGCTAAGAAACATGTCCGGGGCTGGGCAAAAGCTGAAAAACGTAAAGCGATGTTTCCCCTCGGCCTGTTTGGCGCCAAAGCGCGTGTTGAGTATCAACCCAAAGGTGTCGTTGGGGTCATCAGCCCGTGGAATTTTCCGATCAACCTGACATTTGTCCCCCTGGCAGGAATTTTCGCCGCCGGCAACCGGGTGATGATTAAGCCATCAGAATACACCCCGGCAACATCTGAGCTTATGGCGAGAATGTTTCGGGAGGCTTATGACGAAACCGAAGTGGCTGTTGTCACCGGGGGCCCAACCGTGGGAGAGGCTTTTTCGCGTCAGCCTTTTGACCACCTGCTGTTTACCGGAGCAACGTCTGTCGCCCACCATGTTATGCGCGCCGCAGCGGAGAACCTTGTTCCCCTGACGCTGGAGCTTGGAGGAAAGTCTCCGGTGATTGTGTCCAAGTCTGCAAAAATGGACGATGCCGCAGCTAAAATCATGGCAGGTAAGATGATGAATGCAGGGCAGATTTGCCTGGCACCTGATTATGTTTTTGTGCCTGAAAGCAAAGTGGACGAATTTGTCGGGGCCGTACAAAAATCGGTCAAAAAGATGTACCCGACCTTGAAGGACAATCCTGACTACACTTCTATCGTCAATCAACGTCACTTTGATCGCCTGAATTCATATCTTGATGATGCTAAGGAAAAAGGTGCCAAGATCATTGAGATCAATCCCGCCAACGAGGATTTTTCCCAGCAGCCTCACCACAAGATACCCCCGACCCTCATCCTCAATCCGGAAGAAGATATGAAGGTCATGCAGGAAGAAATTTTCGGCCCCTTGCTCCCCGTCCGCACATACAAGGACAGCGATGAAACAATCGACTATATCAACGCCAACGATCGACCGCTGGGCCTCTACTATTTCGGGGAAGACAAAGCGGAAGAGACAAGGGTTCTGGAGAGAACCACATCAGGTGGCGTCACGGTCAACGATGTGATTATGCATGTCTCGATGGAAGATCTGCCGTTTGGCGGTGTTGGCCCATCCGGCATGGGATCCTATCATGGGATTGATGGGTTCCGGGAGTTCAGCCACGCCAAAGCAGTTTACACGCAGGCAAAGGCGAACTTTATCGTGGCGATGTTCCGGCCTCCATTTGGGAAGTCCACACGTAAACAACTGGCTTCACAGATAAAAAAATAGGAACGGCTTGTTCTGAAGATTGCAAGGGCGGCTCTGTGGCAGGGCCGCCCTTATCTGTTGCGTTTTCAGGCCAGCGTCCTTGAGGCCTAACGCACACCCAAACGGCGGATTGAGGCCGGGGTGTAACGGTCTGCATTGAGTTCGGTGGCAAAGAAGTTCACCGGAGGCTCTTCGTTAATAAGTCCCCCGACCAGGTAGCGACCGTTGGTGAGATCGTAATATGTCATAGCGGCCCCGCTACACAGAGGGACCTCATAGGCTGTTTTGGGAAACCCTTCCTGAACGCGCCATAGTTGGCCGCGCGTATCATAAAGTTCTGTTGCTACAATACTCCAACTGTCTTCCTGCAAATACATGCGTCGGCGCGCGTAGACGTGCCGTGTTCCCGGCTTCAAGGTTGCCTCGATCAACCAGGCCCGCTGAAGCTCGTAGCGTGTGTGTTCCTGATTAATGTGACGCGGCATGATGATCTGATCGTAGGTGAGAGCGTCTGACCCGAGCGTGTAGCTGTTATTGGGCAGGTAGTACTCGTTTTTTCCGATCACAGTCCAGTCGTAGCGATTGGGTGATCCGTTAAAGCCTCCCAGACTGTCGACGGTGGCCATGCCGTCGGAATTCACACCAGGGTTGTCGTAGGCGATGTTGGGTGCGCGACGAACGCGCCTTGTTCCGGGACTGTATTGCCAGGCGAGGCGCGCCTGCTCAGCCATATTGATGGTCTCATGAACCAGAACAACGTTGCCGGCGCGCCGGGCTGGGGCAACAGTGTGCGCGATGTAGAGAGCCCAGATATTGTCCAGGTCTTCTGCCTTGTCCTTGGTCGGATCATTCCAGGTGACGATGGCCTCATCCTGCACCGTATATCTGGTAAAGTCGCCGGACGCCGTCGGGATCGCGGCTGCAAACTGCCGCGTTGCTTTGAAGTTGATGAAAACCAGCATGTGGTTCCAGATAATTTCATAGGCATTGTTCGGAATGGGGAAGGGTTTTGACATGATCGCGCCTTCCACTCCGTTCCCTCCGGCAGCAAGCTCACCAACGACCGCATTGTTACGGGCGGCGGCAAAAACACTCTCCGGGAAAGTGCATGTCCGGCGCGCCTGATAGACCGGCATGAAGTAGCTGCTTGAGTAGATATCGAGCAGTGCCTTGTGGGCCCCTGTCAGCCGCGCCCCATGCTGGGCGGCATTGGCTGGTGTGATGGTATACTGGCGAGTATCGCTCGCAAACGGGTCCGGGTGATGCATACCCGCCTGATAGGCCACATGTGCTGGCGGGGATGCAAGACCACCCGTCCATGCAGGAATTGACCCATCCGCATTGCCGCTGCGTTCTGCTCCCATCGGTGTGAGGTCGTTGCCTAGGCGGGCAGCGACGCTTTCGGGGACTTTTGCAAACGCCGCTGTTGTGAGGCAGGCAAGCGCTGCCACGAGTGCTGTTAGTGTGCTTGGTTTAGCCCAGGCCATGATATCCCCTCATCTAGTAAATAAAAATTACTAATGGAGCGTGCTGCAAGCCACAGGGGGAAGCAAACAAAAAAGACAGAAATTGCGCTCAGGCGTCTTCAGTTACCGGGTCGCGGCGTAGGATCGGGCGCGCGAGAAAGGCAGGCATGTGGCCATCAAACGGGTCGTGGCTTGCCTTCGTGTCTCCAGCCTCAACGCTTTTGGCTGCATTCTTGCGTTTTTGCGCAGGTTTGGCGGGAGAAGGGGTTTTTTCGGCAACCATCGGTACTTCTGCTGGCGTATCCACCTGCACTTCGTCTGGCTCTGCTGCGGTTTTCGCCTGGTTAGGTTTTGGCGTTGCCGGTTCATCACTCTTCTTGCTGCGGCCTCCTCGGCTGCGCGGACTGCGTGCCTTTTTAGGGGCGGTCTCTTCACCTTCAGTTCCTGTTACTTCAGGTGTGGCAGGGGAGCGGGAAGTTTTTTTCTTCCTGTCGACGGTGTCTTCTTCAATCTTGTAGCCAATCAGCTTTTCGATGGCCGACAGGTACTTGGAATCCTCCCGCGTCGAGAGCATAAAAGTCGCCCCCTCGCGGCCCGCCCGCCCAGTGCGGCCAATGCGGTGCACGTAGTCTTCTGCGTGAGAAGGGACGTCGAAATTGAAAACATGGCTGACGGCTGGGATGTCGAGACCACGGGCAGCGACATCGCTTGCAACCAAAAGCTGAATTTCATTGTTCTTGAAGGCGGCAAGCGTTTTCATGCGGGTTGCCTGGTCCAGATCACCATGCAGGCAGCCGGCGGATAAGCCGTGCTTTACGAGTGAGCGGTGCAGAACACCAACATCACGCTTGCGGTTACAGAAGATAATCGCGTTCTGCACCGTTTCGGTTTTCAGCAGGCCCCGCAACACATCGCGCTTGTCGAGCCGGGAAGTCGAAACCAGCCTCTGCGTTACCGTTGAGGCAACAGAAGCAGGTTTCGCCACTTCAATGCGCACCGGGTCTTTGAGGAAAGCTTTTGTCAGACGCGTAATTTCCGGCGGCATTGTCGCGGAGAAGAAGAGCGTCTGGCGTTTGCCCGGAATGAGCTTGCATATCCGTTCAATATCCGGGATGAACCCCATGTCGAGCATGCGGTCGGCCTCATCAATCACCAGTGTTTGCACACCGGTCAGTAAAATCTTGCCCCGTTCAAAATGGTCGAGCAGGCGGCCCGGTGTTGCGATCAGAACATCGACACCCCGGTCCAGTTTCTTTTCTTGTTCGGAGAAGGAGACACCACCGATGAGCAGGGCCATCGTAAGCTTGCTGTTCTTGCCG
>CAZNLO010000013.1:0-36794 GCA_964573935.1 uncultured Parvibaculum sp.
CATCCCCAGCGTCGTCCTTGGCCGCAACGACTGGATTACATGGGGTTACACCAATACCGGCCCTGACACCCAGGACCTCTATGTGGAGAAACTCAATCCCGATAATGCCAACGAATATCTGACACCGACCGGCTACACTGCGTTCGATGAGCGTATCGAAACCATCAAAGTCCGGTTTGGCCGGGACGAAACACTTGTTGTGCGTTCCACCCGGCACGGCCCCGTTCTCCCAACCACATTCTTCGGCGCTGAAAAAGTCATCCCTGAGAACCATGTGATTGCCTTTGCGTGGACGGCGCTGAGCGGCCCCGATCTGACGATCCAGGCCGGTCACGAGATCACCCGGGCCAGAACATTTGCCGACTTCAAAGCCGCGCTGCGCACCTACACCTCGCCAATGCAGAATATGATATTTGCAAATGTGGAGGGGGAAATCGGATTTATTGCCCCGGCAAATATACCGGTAAGAGCAGCAGAAAACGAAACAGCGGGCCTGTTACCAGCCCCCGGCTGGAAGGCGGAAAATGACTGGGTGGGTCTCATCCCCTATGAAGACTTGCCTCAAAGTTACAATCCACCACGCGGTTACATCGTCACCGCCAACAACAAAATTGTGCCGGACAGCTATCCCTATTCAATCACCCGGCAATGGGACCTTCCCTTCCGCGCCATACGTATAGAAGAGCTTCTGTTGGCGACACGCGATCACACTGTGGAAAGCTTTTCCCGTATGCAGATGGACAATGGGTCCAGTTTTGCCGAACGCTTCACATCGTTACTTTTGGAGCGCGCCTCCGATCTCCCCCAAACCCGGGAGCCACGTGAACGCCTCGCCGCCTGGAACCACATGATGGCGGGAGAAAAACCCGAACCTCTGATTTTTGCAGCGTGGATGCGGGAACTGACCCGGAGCGTCTATGCTGACGAACTGGGTGAGCAATTTCCAAGACACTGGAATTTCCATGCAACCTTCATGGAAGCGGTGCTCACCGAAAACCAGACCGAAAATCAGGGGGCGCAAGCCTGGTGCGATAACATCGCAACCCCCGCTGAGGAAACTTGCGGGCAGGCCATCGACCAGGCACTCGTAAAGGCGCTGGAACACCTCCGGGCCACCTACGGTGACAATATGAAGGACTGGCGCTGGTCGACAGCCCACCCCGTCGTCAATCAGCATATCCCCGGGTCGTTGCTCCCACTGGTGGGCGACGCTCTCTCAATCTCGCGCCCTTCGTCCGGCGGAAACCACACGATCAACCGAGGACAGCATTCAATCAATGCTGAGCGACCCTTTGATAATATTCATGCTGCGGGGTTTCGCGCGGTCTACGACCTGAACAACCTGAATGCCTCGCGCTACATGATTTCAACCGGACAGTCTGGAAACCCGTTTTCATCCGACTACGACACATTTGCGAGCGGCTGGGCAACAGGAGAAAGCATCACGATCCAAACCGAAAGAGATGAGATAGATGTCTCAGCGCAGCTCAGCCTGCGCCCCACCCCGAACCCTATCGAATAGACCCCTCTCCCGCGAGGCGGTATGACTTGCAGTTCGGCGAGGAAAAGCGGTTGCAGGACGAAAAGTAGAGGCTCAGCGCAGACCCGTCCATATTCATGTCATAGCAATTTCTGGTGTTGTAATCGATCACCAGCGCCTGATGACAAAAACGGTTTCCTTCGATCCACCACCGCCCATCAGAGCTTTTGGACCTCGTCGAGGAGTGGTCCTGATGGTGTGTCCTGTGGTGATAGTACACCAGGCTCACTTCGCTGGTGCCATCAGCATTGAGCTTTATGGTGGTATTGGTCAACCGGTTGCCCCCTGCAATGTCGAGCCGCCCCATCTCCAGATGCAACGTGTGTCCGGTCATCCGGGCACTGATCTGGTTTCCCGTCAGTGAATTTCCAGGACGGTTGCGGATGGTTTCTTCCAGATTACCGCCCGCACCAAACGGGTCATCTCCAACGGTCCCCACCGATCCTCCCGGCGTCACAATGTCAGCCTCCCCGCGCTGCGGGGTCGTTGCCGCCTGTGGCTGAATATCCTCGTTCCGCCGCGTAGGAAGCCGGTCGGAAACCTCAGGCTCCGGCTTGGGTTCAGGTTTGGCCACAGGTTCCGGCTCGGGCTCAGGAGCAAGCTCCGGCACTGGGTCAACATCCACATCGGCGAAAGAGGGGGTCTGCAAATCCGTGCCGTCAATATTTGCGGCAGCGTCATCATCATTTCCCACACCAGCCGCCAACTGAAAGCGCAATGCATCACCATCGTCCGGCCCCGGCACACCGAAAATGCCCCCACTCAGGAGATAGAAAACAAGCACCAGCAAATGAACACCCAGGGATGTCAGAAGAAAGGTTCGGAGTTTCGGTGTTTTGGGCTGATCGAAATCGTCAGCGTCTGCGACACTCATTCTGATTGCTCCGTAACCAGGTTGACTTCCCGCACACCGACATTACGCAATCCTTCCATAAGCTGGATCAGACTGTGCGCAGGCGCGTTTTCATCTGCCTTGATGGCAACATTGAATATCCCGCCTTCATCAAGGAAACGCCGAAGCATATAGGGCGCGAGCGAGGCATCCATCACTTGTTCCCCGAGATGAACAAAGCCATCGGCCTCGACATACAACACCACATCTTCCGAGGCCCGCTTGTCATCAACCTCCCCCGCAGGCAGGTCAACCTCAACAGTATCGACCGGCTGCAAGGTGCCGGCGAGCATAAAAAATATCAGCAGAAGAAACACAATATTGATGAGCGGAACAACTGTTTCAAAAGGCCTGCGCGGTGGTTTTTCGTCAAACTCAACCATCACCTGAAAGCCTCCACCCGGGATGTCCCGATAGACTGAGCCCCTCCGTTGCGCGCAGCCTCCATCGCATCAATGAGCGGCTGAACTGTCGCTCCCTTTTCAACCAGGATCGAGACAATAGCCTCCGGGTCCCCCCCAAGGTTTCGACGCACCCCCTTACTGAGCTCTTCCAGCGCGATCACCTCACCATCCAGCCTGTGCGTGCCATCAGACAACACCCAGACTTCCACAACGTGTCTGTCTTTTGCCACCTCCTGAGCACTGGGAGCCGGCGTCAGAACGGCAAGCGCCTGTGTGCGAATAAAAGTTGTGGCCAGCATAAAAAAGATCAGCAGAAGAAACACCACATCGATCAGCGGTGTCAGGCTGACAATCCGTTTCTTATGGACAGGGACGTCAAACATTATTGCACCTATGCAGATTTCAACGCTGTCAGAACCCGTGACGAGGCATCACGTAATGCAAGTCTTGCCCCATCAACTCGGCTTTCCAGAAGGTTCAGCGCCGAAATCGCCGGGATAGCAACGCCAAGCCCAACTGCCGTCGTAAGAAGCGCCTCCCAGATGCCGCCGGACAGAATTGCCGGATCAACCCGGCTTCCCGCTGTTTCAAGTTGTTGGAAAGCACTAATCATCCCGATCACAGTTCCCAGCAAACCAAGCAGCGGTGAAATATTTCCGATCACCTCCAGCCCGCGGAAGTAGCTCTGAAGCCCGCCCAGCTCATTACCTCCAACACGCGCAATTTCCTCCTCCGCACTCTCCCCCCGCAATGAGGCATCAACCCCGGCAGCGAGTGTTCTGGCTATGGGCGAGCGCGTTTTGCGTAAGAGCGCTGCCGCTCCAGTTTTATCGCCCGACGTTATTTTAGCGATCGAGGCATCAATAAAGGCCCGTCGCCCTAACCCTGCACGCCAAAACTGGAGCACTTTGAAAAAAATTATTGCAAGAGAAAGAACCGACATGAATATCAAGATGACAACAATCGGCCCGCCTTTGTCGACCAGAGGAATGAGCGAGAAAAGCCCCCCGTCAGCACCTGCGGCCACAGCCTCCAGCGCCCCATTGCCATCCAGTCCCTCGCCTAAACGCTCCGCCTCTCCCCCTCCCTCAACTTCAACACCTTCAACCGTACTCGCTTGCTCATCAGCCACAGCCGACACTCCCCAAAACAAAGATGATTTGATTGCCACCAAACCCTATAATTAGTAATGTAAATTTACTAGAACACTGACCCACCGCAACCGTCAACCAGATTTTTAGGTGAAAAACAGACGCGTGTAAGTTTGGTAAACCGGCCTGGATACCATCGGCCCTGACGATAGAATGAGCGCAAATGACGTACCGTCCGTCTCAAAAAATGGCGCCGGACATTACGTTTGACCCAGAAAAAAGAGGCGCTGCCATGCCCCCCCCCAACACATCAAACAGTGACATCGCGCAGAGCCCCTCGTCCAAACCCCAAAACGCGGACGAAATCCAAGCCTTCTACTTTATTGACTTGTTCGCAGAAGTCGGGCGGCTGATGGCCCACAATTACGACACCCGCAGCGGCCTGAGCCGCAACCAGACACGCATCATCATCGCTTTGTTGCAATCAGACGGTCGAACCCAGACCGACCTCACCAACGAACTGGGGATCCATAAGGTCTCGACCGGCATCTACATTTCCGAGCTGGAAGAACTGGGGCTGGTTGAAAGAAAACCTCACCCGCAAGATGGCCGGGCCAAATGTATCTTTCTGACGAAAAAACTCCATGACCTGCGCGGGAGCGGCAATGAAATCGTCAAAGAACTTCATAAAGGTATCATTGAGGGGATGAGCAACACCGACTATCAAAACCTGCTGAGCTACATGCGGATGATGCAGTCTAATCTCGAAAAAATGTCTCCATCTGATGCAGCGGAGAAAGATCAGTCCGACAGTCCGCCATAAGTCCCACGATGATAAATCAGCGGCGCCGCCGCGTTGCGACAATGGAACGCCTCCACGCGACCGACCATAATAATATGATCTCCTGCATCATGACGTTTCTCAACCGCACATTCAAAGGAGGCGAGAGCATCGTTAATTGACGGGCAACCGTTCACACCAGCCGTCGTCGCGATATTGTCCAGCCCATGGTCACCTCTCTGGGCAAGCCGATTGGACAGACCCTGCTGTTTGGCAGCCAGAACATTGATTGTGAACCCGACACACCTTTCAAAGACATCAAGCGTGTCTGACTTCTTGTCGAGGCACCACAGCACCAGGGGGGGATCAAGAGAGACCGAAGAGAAGGAGTTGACGGTGATACCCATGGGGACACCCTCGTTCGTCATCGCCGTTACGACCGCCACACCAGTTGCAAATTCTCCAAGAGCATTCCGAAATGCCCGACTGTCTTGAACCACAATTCTGTTCCTCAGCTCTAAACCCAAAGAGTGCAGGCGCTTCTCAACTCTTTCCACAAAGTTAACAAAACAACCCGAAGCTCTTGTAGGCAAGCCGCCGGTTCGGCGCAACCCGCCAACAAGGGGGTGAAAACGCCTGTTTACAATAAATCTCGTTAAAAGCGGGCACTTTTTCCTCCTCCCGGCCCCAACTTCAACGCCATGTTAACGATGCCCCCCGACAATGAACGCCACGAAGGGTTAAGGCCAGAACGACCATCAGACGGGCAAGTGATGATGGCAGCAGGACTGGACAGAAAAAGGGCAGCCTAGCGCTATGAAACTCATTATCGGTATAGTGATTGTGAACGCGTGCGTTTTTGGCGGATATGTTGCCATGGGCGCGAAACTCTGGGTGCTCTGGCAGCCATTCGAGTACGTGATTATTCTGGGCGCCGCCCTCGGTGCCTTTATCATCGGCAACCCCCCTTCTGTCCTCAGGAATGTTGGCGGTATTCTCGGAACCATCTTCAACGGTTCAAAATACAACAAAGATTCTTTTCTGGAACTTCTGGGCCTGCAATACACCCTCTTCAAACTGGCAAAAGCCAAAGGGTCGCTCGCCCTTGAAGCCCATGTTGAGGACCCGGAAAACTCAGATATTTTCAATCAGTTTCCCTCCTTCGCAAAAGACCATCACGCCGTGGAATTCATGTGCGACTACCTGCGCCTGATTACCCTTGGCACGGAGAACGCCTATGAGATGGAAGCGCTAATGGACGAGGAGCTCGACACCCACCATCAAGAACAGGAGCTTTCGGTCGGCGCCATGCAGGCACTCGCTGACGGCACGCCCGCTCTTGGAATTGTCGCCGCCGTGCTGGGTGTTATCAAGACAATGGGCTCAATTGATGCCCCCCCTGAAATCCTTGGTCACATGATTGCCGGCGCTCTTGTGGGAACTTTTTTCGGTATCTTTGTCGCCTATGGGTTTTTCGGCCCGATGACCTCGTCCCTAAAATCCGCCTACGAAGCCGAAAGCAAATACTTCCTCTCCATGAGAGCAGGTCTGCTGGCGCACATGAACGGGTACGCTCCTGCCGTATCTATTGAATTTGCGCGCAAAGCAGTGATGACCACAGATCGCCCTACATTTGCTGAGGTGGAAGAATCCACTCAGGCCCTTACGGCGCCATCTGCTTAACCAGGAAAAGAACGCGAACGTGGCAGCTAACTCCGACCAGACAATCATCATCAAAAAGGTGAAGAAAGGAAGCCATCCGCATCATGGCGGTGCCTGGAAGATCGCCTATGCCGACTTCGTAACCGCGATGATGGCTTTTTTCCTGCTGATGTGGCTGCTTGCCATGACGACGCCGGAACAAAAACAAGGGTTGGCTGACTATTTCGCACCCGCCAATATTTCCCGCTCAAACTCCGGCGCCGGGGGGGTTATGGGAGGGACCGCGTTTGACATTGAAGGATCGCGGATGGCAGGCTCCGCCCCCAAGGTCATGATGACCATTTCAACTCCCGCCGCGCCTAGAAGCCCTGACACAGAAGACCAGCAGACTGCGGGACAAACCGCCGGCATGGATACGACTGATGGCAGCATAGCCACCACGGTTGAACTTGAAACCTCTCCCAGTACCAGCGACAGCCAGACCAATTCAGGGTCAAACGATACTTTTCAAAGCGCGGCGGAAAGCCTTCGTCAGTCTATGCAGGACATGCCGGAAATCGCCGAACTGTCACGCAACATCATCATTGAGGAAACGCCTGAGGGTCTGAACATTCAACTGACGGATCAAGATGGGCGCTCCATGTTCCCTCCCGGCCATGCTGAACCCTACGAGCGCACTCGGCTGGTGATCGAACAAATTTCTCTGGTTATCCAAAAACTGCCAAATCGCGTGATAATCACCGGGCACACCGACGCCAACCCCCTTGAGAACGTTCCCGGGTACTCGAACTGGGAGCTTACGGCTGACCGGGCAAATGCAACACGCCGTATTCTGCAATTAAATGGACTGCCAGCAGATCAAATCGCGCAGGTCGCAGGCAAGGCCGATACCGAGCCACTCTTCCCCGAAGACCCCTACCTTCCAGCCAATCGCCGGATCGGTATCCTTCTGCTGAATGAGGCACCCGTCATCCCTCCGGGGTTTTCTCCCTGACCCCCTGCTCTTGCAGTATCCCCCCCGCCTTCCTAAATGTCTGATCGGAGATGACGAGAATTCTGACAGGAGACGAAAATGAATGACGCCCGTGGCACCTTCCCCTCGAGCGCGTATTTCAGGAACAGTTTTAACGCCCACGGTGCGCCAAACCCTCAGGAAAATCCCGCCGCATTCGCAGGTTTGCTGCGATCCCGGATTTTGGCCTTTTTTGCAGATTTGGCCATTATCGGCGTGCTGATTTTTGGAGCCTCAATTCTGTTCGCCATTCTGGGAATACTAAGCCTGGGCCTTCTGTGGCCCGGTTTTGGCCTGCTTGTCCCCATTATGTTCTTTGCCTATTTCACCGTGACCCTCGGGGGAAATAAGTCCGCCACGCCTGGTATGCAGTGGCAAGGCATAGCAATGCGTACCTGGGACGGCCTGAAGCCTGGACACGTACAGGCTTTTGTACAAACTTTTTTGTTCTATCTGATGGCAACACCCCTCCTGGGATTTTCTCTTGCCGTGGCTTTTTTTAATGCGCGCAAAAGATGTCTCCACGACTATTTCACAGGTTCTGTCTTTATTCGTGTACGCCCTGCTCCATAAATCCCGATAGAAATATTCGGGTTGGAAACAGCAGTTTTGCTATATGATGCGCTGTTTTAGAATAGCGGCCATCAAAGAGACCAAACAACCTGCAATGCAATCACTCGCCCCCGAAACATGGCAAATGTGGGTCACATTTGCCGCCATTGCCGGCGCTGTTATTCTCTACAGCACAGAACGGCTTTCGCTTGAACTGACTTCACTCTGCGTCGTTGGTTTCTTTTTGGTTTTCTTTCAGCTTTTCCCGATTATCGACGCCAGTGGAATGAACATTCTCTCCAGCACCCAATTGCTGGCGGGTTTTGCAAATCCCGCACTCATCGCTGTTCTGGCGCTGCTGGTTGTTGGCCAGGGGCTCTTTCATTCAGGAGCCCTTGAGGAGCCAACCCAGTGGATTGCCTCCATTGGTCGAGGCCGCCCCCGCACGACGCTTGTCGTCACGCTCATGTTCGTGGCTTTTATAAGCGCCTTTCTCAACAATACGCCTGTCGCTGTTATGTTTATTCCGGTACTGGCAACCCTGGCCGCACACCTCAGGCGCCAACCCAGCAAAGTCATGATGCTGCTGAGCTTCATGTGCATTCTTGGGGGAATGACAACGCTCATCGGTTCGTCAACCAACCTCCTGGCTGCCGGCATTGTCTCCAGCATCGGTCTGGGGCAAATCGGGTTTTTCGACTTCACAATTCCGGGGTTGGTGATGGCAGGGGTTGGGATGGTCTACGTGCTTGTCTTTGCGCCGCGCCTTTTACCAAATCATGAAGGCCTGTCCGACGACCTGGGTCATGGGTCCGGCAAGCAGTACATCGCCCAAATTCATCTGACCTACAATCACTCCCTCGTCGGTGAAAAACCGGTTGCCGGCATGTTTCCCTCTCTGAAAGACATGACGGTGCGTATGGTCCAGCGCGGGGAGCACCCTATTCTGCCCCCCTTTGATGACATCACCCTTCAACCGGGCGACACGATTATCCTTGCGGCCACCCGCCAAAGCCTGACCGATGCACTCCTCTCCAAAGCCAATGTTTTCCAGGGCATGTTGGAAGAACAACTACTCGGAAGCGATGACGACGACGAACCAGCAGGCTCTGTAAAAATTACACTGGTTGAAGTTGTTGTAGCGCCTGGATCGCGCATGATCGGCCGCAACATCGAACAGATCGGCTTTCGACATCAAACGCGCTGCATTGTGTTGGGTGTTCAGCGCCGCAGCCGAATGATTAGGGCCCGCATGAGCGACATCCGTCTTGAAGACGGCGATGTCCTGCTTATCCTGGGCGATGCGGCCGATGTTCAGAGATTGAGGCTGAACCGCGATGTGATCCCTCTGGAATGGTCTGCAACTGAAATCCCCGACGTCCGCCGCGCATGGCGCGCCCGGGCGATATTCGGCGCAACAATAGTCGGCGCTGTTTCCGGTGTCATCCCGATTGAGGTCGCCGCCCTGTGTGGCGCAGCCGCCATGATTGCTTTTGACGTTTTGAACATACGTCAGGCATCCCGCGCGATTGACCGCCGTATTTTTCTGCTCGTGGGCGCCTCCCTCGCCATGGGTACGGCTCTACAGTTTTCCGGAGGGGCAGGCTATCTGGCCCAGACAGTTGTCGCCTTGTTCTCAGGGGCCGGCACCGCAGTCGTTCTGTCTGTCTTTTTCCTGCTGGTTGCTATCATGACCAACCTGGTCAGCAACAATGCGACCGCTGTTTTGTTTGTGCCCATCGCTGTTGGCACGGCTCAGGAACTCGGCGTTGATCCCATGATATTCATCTATGCTGTTATTTTTGCGGCAAACTGCTCGTTTGCCACACCAATGGGCTACCAGACCAATCTACTCGTTATGGGACCGGGACATTATCAGTTTAAGGATTTCCTGCGTGTCGGCGGGCCTCTCATTATCATTCTGTGGATCACCTTTTCGCTCTTTGCTCCATGGTACTATAATATCTGATCGTCCCGTCCCTCATCCGTTAGGCAACGCTCCCGTGACCACGCAGTTCGGATCAAAATTCCCGCAGTTCTACATAACGGCGCCCAGTCAGTGTCCTTACCTGGAGGGTCGTTATGAAAAGAAGGTCTTTACCCACCTGATGGGAGAGAACGCAGATGTTCTGAATAATGCATTGACCCATGGGGGGTTTCGCCGAAGCCAGAACATCGCCTACAAACCCGCCTGTGAGAATTGCTCTGCCTGCGTGTCCATTCGGGTTCTTGTGGACCAGTTCGTTGAGACGAAATCCCTTCGGCGCATTGCCCGGGCGAACACAGACCTTGTTCGTTCGACAAACGGAGCAAGCGCAACCGAAGAGCAGTTTAGTCTGCTTAGGACCTATCTGGACGAACGCCATTCAGAAGGTGGCATGTCTGATATGACCGCTCTCGACTACGCCTCCATGGTTGAGGACACGCCTGTGGAGACCACCGTACTGGAGTATCGCAAACGCACAACGTTGACCTCCCCCGATGAAGGGCCCCTTATGGGCGTTGCATTGAGCGACCGCCTGGATGATGGCCTGTCGATGGTTTACTCGTTTTTTGAATCAACCCAGCCCGCCCGAAGCCTGGGGACCTATATGATACTGGACCACATTGTCCGGGCGAGGAAGCTCGGATTGCCTTACGTCTATCTTGGTTATTGGGTAAAGGGGTCACAGAAGATGGCTTACAAAACCCGTTTCAAACCAGTAGAGGGACAGCACCCGGACGGCTGGACGCTGCTGGAGGAGTAAACCGGACAGAAACCCCATGGCCGGGATTGCGTGCCGCCCGTCGCTGCCTATACTGACCGCCGGGCTGGGGGTTGAGAAACTACACATCTTTCAGGTGAAAATTGACTGGTTCCACACGGATGAGTTTCGGGGAGTAACGCGGCATGCAACGACGTTCTTTTTTGACAGGTGCAGGGGTGGTGGCAACCGCCGCAGCAACGCTATCCACGCCCGCGATTGCCAACAGCCCCCGTCGGCTGAAAATGGTGACGACCTGGCCGAAAAATTTCCCCGGCCTCGGCGTCTCGGCAGAGCGCCTGGCTGAACGCATCAACATCCTCACTAATCAGGAAATTGAAGTGAAGGTCTTTGGTGCAGGCGAGCTTGTACCCGCCCTGGAAGTATTTGATACGGTCGCCAGTGGTGCCGCGGACATGTACAATGGTGCGGAGTATTACTGGCAGGGAAAATCCGTTGCCTACAATTTTTTCACCGCTGTTCCCTTCGGCATGACCGCAAATGAAATCAACGCCTGGATATACTGGGGAGGCGGCCAGGCATTATGGGATGAGCTTGCATCCGGTTTCAACATTAAGCCCTTCATGAGCGCCAACACCGGTGTTCAAATGGGAGGGTGGTTCAGGAAAGAGATCAATTCTCTTGAGGACTTTAAGGGCCTGAAAATTCGTATGCCGGGCCTTGGAGGCGAGGTCATGCGACGCCTCGGTGCCGCAGCCGTAACCCTGCCCGGCAACGAAATCTATCAGGCTCTGCAAGCAGGAACCATCGATGCCACAGAATGGGTAGGCCCCTGGAATGATGTTGCTTTCGGTTTCTATCAGGTCGCTCCCTATTATTACTGGCCTGGTTTTCATGAACCAGGGTCAGCCCTTGCGACCGGGTTCAATCTGGACGTCTGGAACTCACTGACACCTTTTCAGCAAAACGCAATCGAAACCGCATGTATGGCTGAAAACAACTACTCCCTGGCCGAATTTAATTATTTCAATGCAACCTCTCTGAAAACGCTGATTGGAGAGCACGGCGTGACCCTCCGCGAGTTTTCACCGGAAATCATGAACGGACTCAAAAGTACCTCTGAAATCGTGCTCGCAGAAGCCGTTGAGGCAGATGACATGACCCGCCGCGTATACGAGAGCTTCAAAACATCCCTTGAAGCATCACGCGACTGGACGCGCATCTCCGAACAGGCATTTACCCAGTCGCGCGGCTAGCCCATTGTCAGCCCTGACAAAATTAGCGGACTGGATCGACGCTTTCTCTGACCGCACCGGGCGTTTTATCGCCTGGGCTGCGTTTGCCATGGTCATTATTCAGTTTAGCGTCGTACTGATGCGCTACGTATTCGGCCTGTCAAGCATCTGGATGCAGGAAAGCATCCTCTATCTGCATGGCCTGCTTTTTCTGCTGGCAGCGGGCTACACGCTCTATTGCGACGACCACGTCCGAGTGGACATTTTCTATCGTGAAGCATCTCCACGCTACAAGGCAACCGTCAACATTCTGGGAACCTTCCTCCTCCTGTGGCCAGTGTGCATACTCATTGTCTATTCCGCATGGCCTTATGTTGCGATTTCCTGGAAAGTCCTCGAAGGCTCCCGGGAGACAAGTGGGATACCGGCCGTGTTTCTTTTGAAAACGGCAATCCTCGCCTTCGCCTTCATTGTTGCCCTGCAAGGACTTTCAATCGTTATCCGCTCTCTCAATACATTGCGCGGCAAGGCTTCCCCCCCTCCCTCACAAAGCAAGGGGGGAATATGAGAACATCATGACCGCCGACATCCTCGATATTCTCATGTTCGCAGTCGCGTGCGTCGTGCTTCTGGCAGGCTTCCCTGTCGCCTTTACTCTGGGCGGGGTCGCACTTCTCTTTGCATTGATAGGCATGTGGCTCGGTATCTTTGACTTTGGATACCTCACCGCCCTGCCATCCCGGATTTTCGGCACCATGACCAATGAGATACTCATTGCAGTGCCGCTTTTCGTTTTCATGGGCACCATGCTCGAACGCTCCAAGGTCGCAGAAGAACTTCTGGAAAGCATGGGGCAACTGTTCGGCAGTCTGCGAGGGGGGCTTGGTATTTCGGTCACCCTTGTCGGAGCGCTGCTGGCTGCCTCCACCGGCATTGTCGGCGCAACGGTGGTGACAATGGGCCTCCTCTCCCTCCCGACCATGCTCCGGCGCGGATACGACATTCCGCTTGCAACGGGCAGCATCGCCGCAGCCGGCACTCTGGGGCAAATCATCCCCCCCTCCATCGTCCTTGTATTGCTGGGCGATGTCCTCTCCAATGCCTATCAAAAGGCTCAACTGGAACAGGGTATCTTTGCACCGGACACAATGTCAGTTGGCGATCTGTTTGCCGGTGCCCTGCTCCCCGGCCTGATGCTGGTTGCCCTCTACATTCTCTACCAGATATACAGAGCATGGACCGACCCGGCCTCAAGCCCTGCCATGCCCCCTGACGAAACATTGGACCGTGCGGCCCTCTACCGGACAATACTGAAAGCGCTGGTGCCACCGCTGGTTCTAATCATCTCCG
This sequence comes from uncultured Parvibaculum sp., assembly GCA_964573935.1. Taxonomy (GTDB): domain Bacteria; phylum Pseudomonadota; class Alphaproteobacteria; order Parvibaculales; family Parvibaculaceae; genus Mf105b01. The sequence goes on from CAZNLO010000013.1 coordinate 13,225, forward strand.
TTCTCGGTTCAATTCTGGGCGGCATTGCGACCCCCACAGAGGCTGCCGCAGTCGGCGCCATTGGTGCTCTTCTCCTTGCGGGCTATCGCCAGCCGGGAACAGCCACGCCAATGATTGTGGCTGCTGTCAGCCTTATTGCCATTCTGTTTCTGACCGCCTTTTTTGACCTGCGCATCGCGCGCAGCAACATAGGAACGACAGGGGCCTTACAGATTGCAATCGCCCTCCTCTTTGTTGCAGGAATTGTCTGGGGCGTCTCAGCCAGCACCTTTCGCCTGCTTCGCGTATCCGTTCTCGCAGAGGTGGTACAGTCCACCGCCCGCACCAGCTCCATGGTTTTTGTCATCCTGATCGGCGCGGCCATGTTCAGTCTCGTCTTTCGAGGCCTTGGCGGGGATGAGACGGTCCAGAACTTCCTGGTTCAGGATGCAGATAGCTGGATGTCCTATCTCTTCGGTCCCATGGCGCCCATTGTGATTGTTATGGCCGTTATGTTCGTCCTGGGCTTCTTTCTGGACTTTATCGAGATCACATTTGTAGTGGTCCCTATCGTTGGCCCCGTTCTCCTGGCCCTGGGGTTCGACCCTGTATGGCTAGGCGTTATGATGGCCATCAACCTGCAGACATCGTTTCTCACCCCCCCGTTTGGCTTCGCCCTCTTCTATTTACGCGGTGTAGCGCCCGACGAGGTGCGTACCGTCCAGATATACCGGGGGGTAATCCCGTTCGTCTTCATTCAGATCTTCGCCCTTTTCATCATTGCTCGCTTCCCGGCCATTGCAACCTGGCTGCCGGGCGTAATCTTTGGATGAAAATATCTCTTCCCTCTGATAGGTTGGTCTTATGCGTATACCAGATTTCCTAAAACCCAGTCGCGGCATACCGCGGATGATGTCCAGCTCGCTCGTCATTTTCGTGGCGATCATCGTCATTGGCCTCTCCGTCGAATATGGTCTCGTGGACCTCGGGAACGAGACCGAGCTGACGGTGGAGATCAACGCGCTTCCAAGGCTCGGAGATATCATTCCGCTGGACGTCACCATTCAGCTGACGAACCGGAGAGACAGGGTTCTGGAGCTAAATGCCCCCAGCCCGTGCAAAGTGTTCAAATGGCTGCTTCTGGATAGCAATCGGGAGTTCGTCCAGGCCAAGCCGGAGGAAACATGCCCCCAGGTCGTTATGCAGGCCACGCTTGAAGGAAATCACAATACAACGGAAAATTTCGTCCTGAACATTGATGCCAGACGCCTGCGCGCAGACAGCAGCTACGAACTACATGTCAGTTATTGGGATATTCAAACAACCCAGAAAGTGAACTTGAACCTGGGTGCGGGCCAATAGGCCTTCTCCGCGTACGAGTTACTCAAATCGGTTGCCAAACTTCTCCCCACGCGGGAACCCTTTAGGCGGCAGCCTGCCAGCTTGCGCGCGCACACCAAACCATTCTTTCAGCTCCGATTTGGAGAACGTCCGGGCCCGGCCCGCCCGATCGAAAAGTGTAAGACCCTCCTTCGCCACGAACGTCTTCACATCGCTCAGGTCGCCGTCTTTGTACTTTTGCAGGCGCACCCCTTTGCCCCGGGTCATCTCCGGCACATCCTTGATCGGGAAAAGCAGCAACTTCCGGTTTTCTCCGATCACAGCCACATGATCGCCATCAACCACCCCACATGCAATGGCCTCATTATCACCTGAGACGTTGAGCGTCTGCTTGCCCCGGCGGCGAAGCGCAATCAGGTCATCTTCCGGCACAATGAACCCGTGCCCTGTACGCGATGCGACGATAAGTTTGCGGCCCGTCTTGTGCACAAAGAGGGAGGCAATGTCGTGCCCTTCTTCAAGGTCGACAAAGAACCGAATGGGTTGGCCGTTCCCCCGCCCACCGGGTAACCGATCAGCGGGAATAGTGTAAAAACGCCCGTCGGTCGCAAACATCAAAATCTTGTCGGTCGTCTGAGCATGAAAAATAAATCGCTCCCGGTCGCCTTCCTTGTATTTCAGGTCGCCGCCATTCTCCATGTGCCCTTTCAGGGCACGTATCCATCCCTTGTCCGAGCAGACAATGGTGATGGGCTCTTTCTCAATCATCGCCTCAATCGGCACATCTTCAAGTTGCGGCGGCAGGGCAAGCGTGGAGCGTCGGCGCCCAAGTTCGGTCTTGGGGCCGTATTCCTTTTTGAGGTCGCTGATTTCACCGGAAATCCGCTGCCACTGCGCATCGTCGGACTTCAGAAGAGCTTTGATCTCTCTGGCCTCCACAGCCAATGCCTTGTTTTCTTTCTTGATCTCAATCTCTTCGAGCTTGCGCAATGCCCGCAATCTCATATTGAGTATGGCTTCAACCTGCGTATCCGTAAGGCCAAACGCCTTTATCATGAAGGCTTTGGGTTCATCCTCCTCACGAATGATGCGGATAATTTCGTCCAGATTGAGATAGGCAATGAGATAACCGGCCAGAATGTCGAGACGCCGCTCAACCTTGTCCAGACGAAACGCGATGCGCCGTGCCAAAACCACTTTGCGGTGGTCAAGCCAGGCTTTCAGCGCATCACGCAGGTTCATCACGCCAGGCACTTGTCCCGCCGAGAGAACATTCAGATTGAGAGAGAAACGCGTTTCCAGATCGCTCGTCTTGAAGAGTGACTCCATTAAATGCTCAGGATCCACATTCCGGCTCTTAGGCACCAGAACCAGACGCACATCCTCAGCAGACTCATCGCGAATATCATCCAGAAGCGGCAGCTTGCGCGAAAGCAACAGGTCGGCAATGCGCTCAATCAGCTTCGCCTTTTGCACCTGATAGGGAATTTCCGTGACAACAATCTGCCAGCCGCCCCGGCTTACACTTTCCTTTTCCCACCTGGCTCGAAGCCGAAAGCCACCCCTGCCCGTCGCATACGCCTCCGAAATCGCCTCTTTGCTCTCAACGATCACCCCGCCCGTGGGGAAATCGGGACCGGGAACCATCTCAACCATTTTAGCCGCAGTCGCGTTGGGATGTTTGATGAGATGCAGCGCCGCAGTACAAAGCTCTCCTACATTGTGTGGCGGAATGCTGGTTGCCATACCGACCGCAATCCCACTTGACCCATTGGCAAGCAGGTTGGGAAAGTTCGCGGGCAGAACAATCGGTTCATTTTCTTCCCCGTCATACGTCTCACGAAAATCAACAGTATCTTCGTCAATGCCGTCGAGCAGTCGCTCAGCCACTTCCGTCAATCGGATTTCGGTGTAGCGCATGGCAGCGGCATTATCGCCATCGATATTACCAAAGTTCCCCTGCCCCTCCGCAAGCGGATAACGCTGCGCGAACTCCTGGCTCAACCTCACCAGCGCGTCATAAATCGCCTGATCCCCATGAGGGTGGTACCGACCCATCACGTCCCCCACAATCCGGGCCGATTTTTTGAAACCGGATTTTGGATCAAGGCGCAACTGCCGCATCGCATACAACAAACGGCGGTGAACGGGCTTCAGCCCGTCCCGTACATCCGGTAATGCGCGATGCATGATCGTGGAAAGAGCGTAGGCAAGATAGCGCTCTTCCAGCGCTTCACGCAGACTCACTTCCTGATCGGGGGTCTGAGGGGGTAAAACGGCCTTTGTCATAGGCCCCTGTATAAAGAGATTCGGGGCGCGCGCCCCATCGAATTTGGCATATGCACCCCGGTTCACTCCTTGAGAAGCACACCCCGGCCCCTCCCAAGGTCTCTGCTAAGGCATCCGCGCCTTCACCGATTGTGCCCGTCCTACTGCCAGTTAACCTGCCATCACCGTGGATCACGGGACCGGCAAGCGCTTAAGAATGAGAGGGGTGCGGCCCCTCAATCGCAGCGATACGCTCCACCAGACGGTACCGCGCTTCCGGCAATCGGCCTTGTGAGGCGCCGAACAGATGGCGCGCCAAAAAATCTCCCGTGAGCCGAAAGCCATTCATCACGTCTTCCGGCGAGGCATCGGTAACATCTCCATTGATGAGAAATTTCGGCAACAGATAGAGCCTGTCCCGATAGGCGGCGCCGGCATCCCGGCTGACCGCCCGCCCCGTCCTTGGTGAGACGTATATAAGGTCTTCAGTCTCCCCCGTCACAGCACAGCAACCAAGGTCAAGCCCGAAACCCAGCTCCTGAAGCAACCCCAGTTCAAACCGCACAAAAACCGCCGGCCATATTTCAGGGTGCTCCAGCGTATCAAGCAACACGACAAAAGCATCGTACAGCGCGTGATGCACCTCCCGCTCCGGCAGCACCGAGACAATCGCACACGCACCACTCAGCCCCGCCAAAGACAACGGATCCTCCATCAGAAGACCCGCCCGCCCGCGATCAATATCCAGGGAAAAGTTTCCGAGATGTTCAGGTAGCCGGGCACGCCATGTGGCAGAAACGCTATTGCCCGGTTGCAGTACCGGCTTTAGCCGCCGCGACGTACCGCCACGCACCATACCGGCATGGCGCCCGTGTGCCGCAGTAAACAGCTCTACAATGGCACTTGTTTCGCCGTGGCGCTTCACAGAAAGAACCACGCCTTCGTCACGCCATTCCACCTCGTCCCCTCCCGTGGCCAGCTATCTTCGAGAAAAATCAATTGGCGGGAAAATTAAGCCCCATCTCGCGAAACCGTTCACGGTCATCCCCCCAGTTCTCCCGTACTTTCACGAAGAGGAAAAGGTGCACCTGGTGTCCAAACAGTTCCGCCATTTCCTCGCGTGCAAGCTGACCAATGGTTTTGAGGGACTGCCCCCCTTTACCGATCAATATCTTCTTCTGGCTTTCCCGCTCAATATAGATCACCTGTTCAATGCGCGCGCTGCCATCTTTTCGCTCTTCCCATTTTTCGGTCTCAACCGTCAGCGCGTAGGGCAGTTCCTGATGCAAACGCAGATAAAGTTTTTCCCGCGTGATCTCCGCAGCCATGGATCGCAGGGGAACATCGGCGATCTGGTCCTCCGGGTAGTGCCACGGGCCTGGTGGCATCAAGCTCGCCAGCCGGGCCTTCAGGTCCTCAACACCATCACCGTTTTCCGCTGAAATCATAAAGACTTCCTCAAACGTATGGGCCTGGGTCAACCGTGCCGTCAGTGCCAAAAGGTCTTCCCGCTTCACCAGATCAATTTTATTGATCGCCAGAATGGCAGAACGATCTCCCTTGTTGAGCCCGTCCAGAATGCGTTCAACATCTTCATCAACACCACGCTCGGCATCAACAAGAAGCACCACGGCGTCCGCGTCCGACGCGCCGCCCCACGCGGCTTCCACCATGGCCCGGTCCAGACGGCGGCGGGGCCTGAAAATACCCGGCGTATCGACAAAAACAATCTGCGCACCCTCACACAGCGCAATACCGCGAATGCGCGAGCGGGTGGTTTGCACCTTGTGGGTAACAATGGAAACTTTTGCTCCCACCATCTGGTTGAGCAGCGTTGATTTACCGGCGTTTGGCGCACCAATCAGGGCCACAAACCCACATTTAGTTTTCTCGGAATTTTCAATGTTCATAACTGCATACCTTCGCGCCGTAACAGGCCAGTGGCGGCGTCTTGTTCCGCCGCTCGTTTGGAGGTCCCGCTTCCTGTCACCCGAGCCAACCCCTCAACTATAACTTCTACATCAAACCGGGGGGCATGGTCAGGCCCCCGCTTTCCAATCCCACGATACACCGGCAGGCCCTTTTTCTGCGATTGTGTCCACTCCTGCAACAGGGTTTTCGCATCCCTTGGCGGAACAAGCATTGCATCAAGCCGGGGGCCCCAGTGCGCTTCAATAAAGCACCGCGCCTGTTCAGGCCCCCCATCAAGGTACAAAGCCGCAATAAGCGCCTCGCAAACATCAGAAAGAATACTTCCCCGGTCCCGAAGGCCGGCCTTATCCTCCCCCCGGGTCATCCGTAACGCGGCACCAAGGTCCAGGTCGCGTGCGACCTCCTCGCAAGTCTCTGCGCGAACCAAACCATTCAGCCGCATGGCCATGTCGCCTTCAGCCTCTAAAGGAAAGCGATGATACAACATCTCGGCAACAAAAAGGCCCAGCACCCGGTCCCCCAGAAACTCCAGCCGCTCATAGCCCGACGTGCCCTCCACTGTCGCGGCACTTGCCATTGACAGTGCGAGATGGGGCAAATCACGGTCGGAAAACCGGTATCCGATCCGGTCTTCCAGGTCTTTAAGAGTATCGGTCATCTTGGATCAGGAGAGCCCATCAAATACCCGCTCCCACCTTGTCGCACCCAACCAGCGCCACACCGCCCATATCCGCGCAGTCCCATCCGTTGAGAAGAAAATGAACTGGGCTTTCCCGACAAAATTTTCAACCGGTACATACCCCACCGCACTCGGGACCCGGCTGTCCGTCGAGTTGTCCCGGTTGTCTCCCATCATGAAGTAATGTCCCTCCGGGACCCGGTAAACACCTGTATTGTCTCCAACCCCATTGGAAAACCGGTCCAGCGTTGCATAGCTCACCCCGTTCGGGAGGGTCTCCATATACTGCGAAGTACGACGCACATTGCCGCGAGAATCGCGTTCAACAAAATCTTCAATCCGTTCGCGCGGTACGGCCGCACCATTTATGTAGAGGATGGAGTTGCGCATCTGAATTTCATCGCCGGGAAGCCCGATCACCCTCTTGATGTAGTCTGTTCGGTTGTCGGTCGGCAGCTTGAAGACGGCAATATCGCCACGCTCCGGTTCACTGCCCAGAATGCGGCCATTGAAAAGCCCGGGACTGAGCGGAAACGAATGCTGGGAGTATCCATAGGTAAATTTCGATACGAACAAGTAATCTCCGATCAACAGGGTCGGGATCATAGACCCCGTCGGAATGTTGAACGGCTGAAAGAAAAATGTCCGAATGACGAGGGCGATTAAAAGCGCATACCCGATCGTCTTGATATTTTCCGCCCAGGCCAGCTCTCGCAGGCTCTTCATCTTGTCCGTCATCGCCATAAATTTTTACTCACAATCCAGCTTCCGCAATCCGATTTCCAATGGGCGGGACCATATCACAACTGACGCGAACACACCCACCCGTCGGGGTTTTTATCGAAGCGCGACTGGAATAGCGGAAATAATGACAATCGCCTGGGCCTGAGGATCATCATCAGTGATCGTGAGGTGAATTTGCGCCTGCATCCCCGGAGGAGTCATTTTGAAGAGACGCTCCGCCGCCCCGCCGGTCAAGGCCATTGTCGGCTGACCGCTCCGCAGATTGACAACGCCCATATCGCGCCAGAAAACACCCTGCCGCATCCCCGTGCCCAATGCCTTCGAGCAGGCTTCTTTGGCGGCAAATCGTTTGGCGTACGAAGCGGCACGATTGCGCCGCCGCTCCGACTTCTGCCGTTCGACATCTGTAAACAGCCGTAGGACAAACCTGTCACCGTACCGCTCCAGGGTGCGTTCAATGCGCCTGATATCGATGATGTCGTTTCCGATGCCGAGAATCATAAAACACCTCTCAGGTAGATTGCAGGACAAGTGTCTCCGCCCGCGCCTGATCCATCAAGTCCCGCATCCGCTTTATCGTCCCTTCAAGCCCCCCAAAGATAGCTTCTCCGATGAGAAAGTGGCCGATATTCAGTTCTTCCAGTTCGGCCAGTGCCGCGATGGGCCCGACGGTCTCAAAAGTCAGCCCATGCCCCGCATGCACCTCAAGCCCCATGGCAGCCCCCTGCTCTGCGGCCACAGTAAGGCGCTCCAGCTCCCGGCCCGCTACCGCCCCCTCACCGGCAAAGCACGCTTCGCAGTATGCCCCTGTATGCAGCTCAACGACAGGAACTTTCAAATGCACCGCAGCCTCCAGTTGCCGTTTATCGGGTTCGATGAATAGGGAGACGCGAATGGACGCCTCTGTCAAATCAGAAACCGTGGATACCAGGCGGTTGTGCGTCCCCGCTGCATCAAGCCCGCCCTCGGTCGTGCGCTCCTCCCGACGTTCTGGAACAATACAGACCGCATGGGGCTTGTGTCGCAACGCAATCTCAAGCATTTCCGGTGTCGCAGCCATCTCGAAGTTCAGAGGAACCGTAAGCGTGCCCATCAGCCGTTCAATATCATTGTCGGAAATGTGCCTCCGGTCTTCACGCAAATGCGCCGTAATCCCGTCCGCGCCGGCTTCCGCCGCCAGATGAGCGGCACGAACCGGGTCTGGAAGCCCCCCTCCCCGCGCATTTCGGATCGTTGCAACGTGATCGATATTGACCCCGAGCCGCAATTTATGCGTACCGGACATACATAAACTCCATTCCAGTTTACAGTTTAGTGGCGGTAGACGAAGTTTTCTCGCCCGGTCCCACAACATCCGCTTTTTCCGCCAGCCGCGCACGCTTCTTGGCCTGATAGGTTTCCACGGGGCCTCGCGTGAGATAATAGACAACCCCCGCACAGACAAGACCCAATGGAACACTCCCGACCAGCATTGGCACCAGCACCGGTAGGACCGTTTCAAAAGCCTGGCCGGAGAACATGTTGATATTCATGTTCGGGTCGCTGGGCGCCTCCCGCCCCTGCAAAATCCAATACCCAACGTCATAAGTTCCAATCCAGATAAACGGAAAGGTCAGCGGATTACCCACGAAGGTACCAAAGGCAGAGGCGATCAGATTTCCCCGAAACACCCAGGCGATCGCAAATGCAATCATAAAGTGAAAACCAAGAAGAGGCGTAAACGATGCAAATGCACCCGCCGCAACACCGACAGCCACAGCATGCGGCGTACCGCTCAACCGCCACACCCGGTGCCATCCGTACTGAAAAGCGCGCTTCCAGCCCAGTCGCGGCCAGACCAGCTCGCGAAACCGTTGCAGAGGATGAAGTTCGGTGCGACGACGGAACATGAGGTTCTACTTCAACCCCCTGCTGCCGGGCTTTACCGCCGGAATAGAAGCAAGCTCCGGTGGTAATTTACGGGCATCAAACACAGGAACACTGAGCTTTGCCAGAGGTACAAGTTTCACACCGATTTTCGCTTTGCCGTTCGATCTGTCAATCAGACACGTAGCACCAACCACACGCCCCCCCGCACCACGAATTGCGGCAATGGCTTCCCGCGAGGAAAGTCCCGTTGTCACAATGTCTTCAACCATCAGGCATCGTGCATTTTTTGGAATATCAAATCCACGGCGAAGGATGAACTCACCTCCTACCCTCTCAAGAAAAATACTTGGCACGCCGAGTTGGCGGCCCATTTCGTATCCCACGATCACCCCGCCCATTGCCGGCGAGACAACAAGGTCAATGGGTTTTGAAATTTTCTCCAGGACCTTCCTGGCAAGAGCCTTACAAAGACGAGAGGCACGCCGCGCATCCATCAAGGCCCGGGCGCACTGAAGGTACTTACTGGAATGAAGGCCTGACGACAGGACAAAATGCCCTTCCAGCAAGGCTCCGGCATCGGAAAATTCCTTCAAAACCCGTTTTTCGTCCATGCTGTAAAACTACCTCATCTTGGTTTGTAGACCCTTAAAGTCTCTTGTTTTTGTTAAACCCGCGCGACGGCGTTGACGACAGATAGCCCCCCCAAAGCACTCATAATCCTGTTTGCATGTTTAAGGTCCAGTACATCAATGTCGATTTCAATGTCATAGAAATCCATATCCCGTCGGGCAAGCGTCATATTGTTGATATTACCGCTGTAATCCGCAATCAATGTGGCAATGGCCCCCAGGGCTCCCACCTCATTTGAGGCACGAACAGAAAACCTGCTCAAAAATGTTGCTGCCTCTGCCTCGTTGGTCTCCCACGCAACATCAACCCAGCGCTTGGGCTCTTCTTCAAACGTCGCCAGCATCTCTGATGAAATCGGGTAAATGACGACCCCTTCACCCGGAGTAAGAATACCAACTATCCGGTCGCCAGGTAACGGAAAAGTGTCCTTGGCAAAACGGATCACCTGCCCGCGCGTACCCCCCCGCAGCCTCACCAGCGGTTTGGCATTGAGCGGGTCGCCATCTGTTGCCTTCTTTGCGGAGGCCTTCTTGATGCCTTTACTTCCCACCATCTCCGGAAACACCTGTTCGAGAACTTCCGACGCAGAGTTTTTTCCCTCTCCAACAGCGGCAAACAGATCATCCAGATGTTTGTGGCCAAGACTGCCCAGCGCACGCTCCAGCACGACGTCCTCCGCTTGCTTTCCCGCGCGCTCAAATACCGACCGAACCATCTGACGCCCAAGAAGTTCAAATTCTTCCTGTTGAGTTTGCCGCAACGCGCGCCGGATGGCGGAACGCGCCTTACCTGTTTCAACATAATTTTCCCATATGGGCATAGGCCGTTGTGCCTTGGAGCGTACAATCTCCACTTCGTCGCCATTCTCCAGTTGAGTGCGCAGAGGCATATGTCGCCCATTGATCTTGCACCCGACACAACTGTCCCCGACTTCTGTATGAACGGCATAGGCAAAATCAAGCGCCGTCGCTCCGCGTGGCAGGTTAATCAACATGCCTTTGGGCGTAAAACAGAAAACCTGGTCTGAAAAAAGCTGCAACTTTGAGTGTTCAAGAAATTCTTCAGCAGAACTGCCATGCTCAAGCATTTCAACAAGCTGCCTCAACCACCCGAATGTATCCGCATAAGCCTGTTCGGGCGCCTTTACATCCCCTTCCTTATAAATCCAGTGAGCGGCAATCCCGTGCTCGGCAATCCTGTGCATCTCTCTTGTGCGAACCTGAATTTCCACACGCTTGTGTTCAGGCCCCACAATCGTCGTATGGATCGACCGGTAACCATTATTTTTTGGCGTCGAAATATAGTCCTTGAAGCGCCCGGGAACACTTGGCCACTTGCGATGCAGCATACCCAGTGCCTGATAGCAGCTAGGCTCATCGGCGACGAGAACACGGAAAGCAAAAATGTCCGACAACTGCTCAAGCGAACTCGCACGGCGCTGCATCTTGCGCCAGATCGAATAGGGCCGTTTCTGCCGCCCGTGAACATCAACATCCAAACCGCTGCCCTCATACATTGCAACAATTTGTGCCCGGATACGCTCAATGACATCACCACTGTCAGAACGGAAGTCTTCCAGCCGGGTGTCGATGGCACTCCACGCTTCCACGTTGATGACCTGAAAGGACAGGTCTTCCAACTCCTCGCGAAACTCGTGCATTCCCATGCGCCCAGCAAGCGGCGCGTAAATATCCAGGGTCTCTTGCGCAATCCGAAGACGCTTTGTTTCCTGAGGAATATGATGCAGCGTGCGCATATTGTGCAGACGGTCAGCAAGTTTAACCAGCAACACGCGAATATCGTTGGACATTGCAAGCAGGAATTTACGAAAATTCTCCGCCTGTCTGGCATCTTCGCTATCCCACTCAAGTTGGGAGAGTTTCGTCACACCTTCCACAAGCCCGGCGATTTCCTCTCCAAACAACGTGGAAATTTCAACCGCCGTGACATCCGTGTCTTCGATCGTATCGTGGAGCAAACCGGTGATGATAGTCGCTGCGTCCAACCGCAGCTCCGTCAATATTCCCGCAACCTCAATAGGATGGGAGAAATAGGGATCGCCGGAATGGCGTAGCTGCGTGCCGTGCTTTTTGGTTGCAAAAACATAGGCACGGTTGATGAGCGCCTCGTCCGCACCCGGATCGTAGGCCAGAACTTTATCCACCAGCTCATACTGGCGCAGCATGGCATCTCATCCTTTCACAGCGCTGTTCGTCTTACACGAGGCCAATACCCCCCGTACCAAACGAAAAACGCCGCCCTCAAAGCCGAAGCCGGGCGGCGCTTTTTCAGCGGTTTACAAAACAAACCACTCCATTTTCAGCAACACGGCTCAATCATATTCCTCAGTCTCGGTGCTGCGCGCTGGCGCAGGGGCATCCAACTGAGCCTGTAAAGCCCGCAACAACTCATCTTCGCTCATCCGGTCGCCTTCGCCAAGCTGCGTACCTGCACCGGCTTCCTCAGAACCTTCAACGCCCCTGGCGGCCTCGGGCTCGTCATCGTCAATGAGCTTTTGCATATCCTCGATAATGTCTTCGCGAAGCTGCTCTGGAAGGACAGTGGTTTCCGCAATTTCGCGCAAGGCAACAACCGGGTTTTTATCGTTGTCGCGGTCAATGGTAAGTTCTGCCCCGGCAGCTACGGCACGAGCGCGCTGCGCCGCCATCAATACCAGATCAAAACGATTGGGGACCTTGTCCACGCAGTCTTCAACAGTCACGCGAGCCATATAGTCACACTCCGGGCGCTAGAGAGAGAACAGGAATTTTCGCCTGTGTAGGCAAGTTCGATGTCAAACGCAAGGAAAAACAGCATCTTAGCGCAGTTTTTTGAGCCTTTATCAGCTTTTCAGGGAAGCAGCACAACACCGGCCTTGTCCCCTGCAGGCAGCGCCCCCAAAAGCCTAGAAACTGACATTCCAGTAACAGGATGGTGCCACTCTGGAGCCAGCTCCCCGAGGGGCACCAGCACAAAGGCCCGCTCAGAGAGACGGGGATGCGGCAGGCTGGGACGACCCGGCCCCTCTTCGTGCCAAACAAGCCCGTCAAAATCAAGAAGATCAAGATCAAGTGTCCGTTCCTGCCACCGTTGCGCCCGCACCCGGCCAAACCCGGCCTCGATGCGGTGAAGCTGCCCGAGCAGCTCTGAGGGCGCCAGCGCGGTGGAAATCCGGACCACCGCATTGACATAATCCGGTTGGGAATAGGAGGTCACAGCCCTTGTCCGGTAAAAAGACGACACCGCCTCCACGCGCAACCCATAGGCCGAAAACTGCATCAGGGCCGCCCTGAGGCCTGCTTCTGCCCCCCCCCAGGGGCCGGGTAAATTGGCTCCGAGTGCAACCAGAATCATCAATCTTCTCTCCCCTCCTAGCAGCCGTCTTGTCGCCGTTCAGCAGCCGGTCTATCAGAAGCCTGTCGCCAAACGCTACCAGAATGAGTTATTCCAGCCATATGACCATCACCTACAGCCCCGAAGCCCCCCTCGACTGCCCTTTGTGCCCCCGTCTTGTCGATTTCAGGGCGCAGAGCAAGGCCGCCCATCCCGACTGGTTCAACGCCCCCGTTCCCTCATTTGGGCCTGAAACCGCCCGTCTGCTTGTCGTAGGGCTCGCTCCCGGGATGCAAGGGGCAAACCGAACGGGCCGCCCCTTCACCGGCGACTGGGCCGGTGACCTCCTGTATCCAACATTGATAAAATACGGCTTCGCCTCCGGCACCTACGACGCCCGCCCTGACGATGGGCTGAAAATGGTCGATTGCATGATTTCAAATGCCATTCGCTGCGTGCCGCCACAGAACAAGCCCACAGGCCCGGAAGCCAAAACATGTCGCGGCTTCCTAAAGGCCCGCATTGAAGCCCTGCCCAATCTCACCACCATCATCGCGCTTGGCCGGGTCGCCCATGAGAACATCATCAGCACTCTTGAGCACAAACGCGCCGCCTTTCCCTTCGCCCATGCAGCCTGTCACACCATGAGCCCCACCCTGACCCTTTTCGACAGCTACCATTGCTCACGGTACAATACGAACACACGCCGCCTGACAGAACCTATGTTTCATGATGTATTTCGCGCGGCCCAGGCCTCCCTTGCGGACTAGTCCGTCGGGTACATTGCCCCTTGTGTACAACTGACCAATTCCCGCTACACTTCCCAAACAAACTCAATGCACAGTTAGATGGGAAAAGCTCATGTCGGCGCCAAAAGACGCAACCAATGCCACCAGAAGCGCGCAGGCCAGCATGGCCGCGTGCTTACCTGTCGACACGGGGCAGGACTTTGAACTTGCCCAAAAAGGGTTCATGGGAACCATCCCCGATGCCCGAATATTAAACGAGGCCGGTCACGCCGTCTGGGACATGTCTCGCTTTGACTTTATCAGGGACGACGCCCCCGACACAGTGAACCCGAGCCTTTGGCGACAGGCCAAACTCAATTCATTTCACGGCCTCTTTAAGGTCACGGAGGGCGTCTACCAGGTCCGCAATTTTGACCTGTCGAACATCACTTTTCTGGAAGGGGATACGGGGTACATTGTCATCGACCCGCTTATATCCGCCGAAACAGCCGCCGCAGCCCTTGCCCTCATGCGCAAACATCGGGGCGACAAACCCGTCGTCGCCGTGATCTACACCCATAGCCACGTCGACCATTATGGCGGCATCAAAGGCGTGCTCAGCGATGAGGACATTGCCAGCGGTCTCCAGATCATCGCACCCGAGGGGTTTTTGAAAGCCGCTGTCAGCGAAAATGTGTTGGCGGGAAACGCCATGGGACGCCGCGCAACCTATATGTACGGGTCCATGTTGCCACCAGGCCCCAAAGGCCACGTGGACGCAGGCCTCGGCAAGACCGTTTCCGTTGGCAAAGTGAGCCTGGTGCCCCCGACACTCAGCATCTGCAAGACCGGGGAAACACTGAACGTTGACGGCGTTGAAATCATCTTTCAGGTGACGCCGGACACCGAGGCACCTGCGGAAATGAACTTTTACTTTCCGCAATTCAAAGCACTTTGTATGGCCGAAAACTGCTCATGCCATCTGCACAATATTATCACGCCGCGCGGCGCACAGGTACGCGACGCCAAATCATGGAGTTACTACATTAACGAGGCAATTGACCTGTTCGCCAACCGCACGGACGTTCTTTTTGCCAGCCACCACTGGCCACGCTGGGGAGAAGATATCGCCGTTACCTTCCTCCAGAAACAACGTGACCTTTACAAATATATCCACGACCAGACCCTGCGGCTTGCCAACCACGGGTTGACCCCCCTTGAAATAGCGGAGGACTTCAAACTGCCTCCAACGCTGGAAGCCGAATGGTACACACGCGGCTACTACGGAACGCTCAGCCACAATACCAAGGCGATCTATCAGCGATACCTGGGCTGGTTCGATGGCAATCCGGCAAACCTTCACAAATGGCCTCCAGCCGAGGCCGGTCGCCGATACGTCGCGGCCATCGGGGGCGCCGATGCGCTGATCGACAAGGCTCAAACCGCGTTTGACGAAGGAGACTACCGCTGGGTCGCTGAGCTGGTGAACCATCTGGTGTTTGCAGAGCCCGACAATGAAGCAGCGCGCAACCTCCAGGCTGATGCTTTGGAACAGTTGGGGTATCAGGCGGAATCCGGCCCCTGGCGCGCCTTCTACCTGACCGCAGCGATGGAGCTTCGCAATCCCCGTCCACCCACAGACGTGCCCCGCCCCGCCGGAGGCGATACGGTGCGGGGGCTCCCCGCCGACGAACTTCTGGACGCACTCTCCGTTCGGCTAAATGGCCTGAAAGCCGGCGCGCGGGAAATCACCCTCAACCTGAACATAACCGACACGAGCGAAACCTATCTCGTCACCGTAACAAACGGTGTCCTGCATCACGAACCGGACAAAAGGTCCGACGAAGCCGATGCGACCGTTTCCATCACACGGTTAGGTCTGGCGGAACTTGCTCTGGAAGAAAAATCCGTCAAGGAGTTGATGGATAAGGGCAGCCTGACGCTCGAAGGAAATGAACAAGCATTTACAGACCTGTTCGACCTTCTCGACACGTTTGACTTCTGGTTTGAAATCGTCATGCCGTGAGTAAAAACAAAGAAGGCTGCTACCGCGCGTACCGGTCCTCTTTCCACGGATTGCCCTCATTGTTGTAGCCGCGCACTTCCCAGAACCCGGGCTGGTCAACAGCAGAAAACTCAATCCGCTGTATCCATTTTGCGCTCTTCCAGAAGTACCACTTCGGAATAACGATACGCACCGGCGCGCCATGCTCCCGGCTCAACGGCGCGCCTTCCCAGCTATGCGCCAGCAGCACCTCCTCATCGCGAAAGGCCTCCAGCGTCACGTTGGTGGTGTATCCATCATAGCTATGGAATATCAGGTACTTGGCTTCAGGCTTGGGCTTCACCACATCCAGAAGGTGCGCTGAAGACACCCCCTCCCAACGATTGTCATAACGGCTCCACGTCGTCACACAATGAATATCGGAAACAAGAGAAGTCTGCGGTTGCCCGGCAAACATCTCCCAGTCCCACACGACAGGGTTTTCCACCGCCCCGTCAACGCTGAGTTTCCAACTGTCTTTGGAAACATCGGGTTGAATACCCAGGTCCAGCACCGGCCATTTTTCAACCAGCCGTTGCCCCGGCGGCAAACGGTCAGCTTGCGCCATGTCCGGGCTGCCTGTGAGATGACGCCCTTGTTCGGCAGTTTTTTCCTTCGATGCGATCAGCTTTTTCTTGATCTGCCCCAATATGCCTTTGGGTTCTTCAGAGGTCCCTTGTTCGTCACCCATCAAACTCTCCTGACCTGTCAGCCCTTTTCGCGCATCAAACGGGCCTTGTCACGCTGCCAGCTACGGTCTTTTTCTGTCTGACGCTTGTCTGCCTGCTTCTTGCCGTGAGCAAGTCCCAGTTCGACTTTCACGCGCCCGACATCATCAAAATACAGCTTGAGCGGGACAAGTGTCATCCCTTTGCGCTGAATAGCGGCCCCCAACTTATCAATCTCACGACGATGCAACAACAGTTTGCGAGGCCGCCGGGGCAAATGGTTGAAACGGTTGGCCTGCAAATACTCCGGGATAAACGCATTAACCAGAAAAGCCTCCGCATTCTTGACTTCCGCATAGGCCTCCCCGAGGCTGGCCTTCCCGTCGCGCAACGCCTTCACTTCAGTACCGCGAAGCACGATGCCGGCCTCAAACACTTCATCAATCGTGTAGTCGTAGCGGGCCTTGCGGTTGTCAGCGACCACCTGCTTTCCGTCAATAACACCCCGTTTTTTTGCGCCGCCGCTTTTGGAAGACATGTCTGGTTCAACTACCGGTCAGCCCGGCATGGGCAAGGGCGGCATCAACGGCTTTACGTGTTTCAGCCTCTATCGGCACCATCGGCAAGCGCACCTCCTCCCCGCACAGGCCAAGGCGCGCCATTGCATATTTTGCAGGGCACGGATTGGCTTCGATAAACAGGGCCGTATGAAGGGGCGTCAACTTATCCTGGATTTCCAGAGCCGCACCATAGTCCCCCCGTAAACAGGCATTCTGGAACTGGGCACACAGCTTCGGGGCGATGTTGGCCGTCACCGATATGCAGCCGTTCCCTCCATGAGCATTAAACCCCAGCGCCGTTATGTCCTCGCCGGACAGTTGGCAAAAATCCGGTCCCATTATCTGGCGTTGCCTGCTCACACGCGCAATGTCCGCCGTCGCATCCTTCACGCCAACAATATTCTTCAACTCATAGAGGCGCGCCATGGTTTCCACCGACATGTCGATCACGCTGCGGCCCGGGATATTGTAAATCAGGATTGGAATATCAACCGCATCGTTAAGCGCCTTAAAGTGAGCGTAGAGCCCTTTCTGCGTTGGCTTGTTGTAATAGGGCGTCACAACCAGAGCGCCGTCCGCCCCCACATCGGCGGCATGGCGCGTAAGACGCAACGCTTCTGCTGTGTTGTTGGATCCTGTCCCGGCAATCACGTGAACCCGTCCGGCAGCAACCTGAACACATTGTTCGACAACCGCCATATGCTCTTCGTGGCTCAGTGTCGGAGACTCGCCCGTCGTCCCACAGGGCACCAGTCCATGGGTTCCCTCCCCGATATGCCACTCCACCAGACGCCCAAATGCGTCTTTGTCGACAGCACCGTTCTTGAACGGTGTGACAAGCGCGACAATAGACCCCGTAAACATCCTG
This sequence comes from uncultured Parvibaculum sp., assembly GCA_964573935.1. Classification (GTDB taxonomy): domain Bacteria; phylum Pseudomonadota; class Alphaproteobacteria; order Parvibaculales; family Parvibaculaceae; genus Mf105b01. The sequence goes on from CAZNLO010000013.1 coordinate 30,868, forward strand.
AGCAGCTCCTGATTAAACAAGCTAAGAAAGGCAGAAAGCTGCCCCTTCGCTGGTTGACTGTAAGGCGCGGACCATACAGTCAAAACCCGCCAAACCGCAACAGAATGAGTAGCTTAGCGAACAAAATTAACTGGGTTGGTGCACACTCAATAGTGTGACTGGCAAGTCATCGCAGACAATTGTAGGCTTTTTGGGGGGAAACCTCATGTCTGATTCCAGCCGCAGGATCAGGTAAAAGACGTTTCTCCGGTGCATCCGGTGCATCCGGGTCTGTGTTGGCGCGGTGGGAGTTCTAGTCTGAAGGAGTACGATAAAAGTGCGGTCCATTTTCTCCAGCCTGTGCGCGAAACCTACCCGGCGGGCAATCGGTTTCATAATTGTCGCCACAGCCCTTGTCGGCATGTCTGGCACTGTTGCGCAGGCAACCGCACCAACGCCTCAGGCCCGTCCGGCCCCCCCTCCACCTTCAATCCTGCTCAGCGACACTGACGGCCACGCTTTCTGGGATGGACTTGATGCCCGCCAAAAGGGTAAATGGGGAGAGGTGAGAACCCTCTCGACCCGGATCGCGAACCCGACGGCCAGGGCAATTCTCGACTGGCTCCGCTTCCAGACCGGAAACACCGGCGCGTCGGTGGCCCAGATCGTTGCCTTCCAGGAAGCTCACCCCCACTGGCCCCGACAGGCGCGCCTTTCCCGCCGGGCAGAAGAGGCCCTCACCGACTACCCAATGGCCGATCAGGATGTAATTGCCTGGTTTGCAACCCGCGATCCCTTGACCGGCGAAGGAAAAGTCCGTTTGGGGGAAGCTTTTCTCAACAGCGGACGGGCGGACGAAGGGGCAAACTGGATACAGCAGGCATGGGTCCAACATCAGTTTTCCAGAACCAGGGAAGCAGAAATTCTTCGCAAATTTCCCCGACATCTTTCAGGACAGATACATGAAGATCGTCTCAATCGACTGATCTGGGAACAGCGCTTTTCCGACGGTCGGCGAATGCTGCAACTTGTCAATACCCAGGCGCGCTCCGTTGCCGATGCCCGTCTGAAACTCGCCTCCCGGTCGAGAGGAGCAGAGAGTGCTCTTGCCCGCGTACCTGCGCATTTGAGAACCGACACTGGCCTCCTGTTTGACCATGCAAGGTACTTGCGTCGACGGGGCCAGACCGAAACCGCTATCCCGCTTTTCACCACCAGCCCGGCCGCACCTGATGATGTCGGAAATCCGGAGCGCTGGTGGACGGAGCGTAAGATATTGGCCCGCAGAGCCCTTAAAGAGGGACTGTATCAGGAGGCCTATTTTCTTTCGACCGGCCATGGGCATGACGCTGGCGTTGCCTTCGCGGAGGGAGAGTTCCTGGCAGGGTGGATTGCACTACAATACCTGAACACCCCGGACACAGCCTTCCGTCATTTTCAGACACTTGAAGCAGGCGTCAAGACACCGATCAGCCGGTCTCGCGGCGCTTATTGGATGGGGCGTGCAGCCGAGGCCGCCGGACGCGCCCAGGATGCCATTGCCCATTTCACAAAGGCCAGCCAGCACACCACAACATTCTACGGACAGCTTGCGCTTGCCAGGCTCTCAACCAACGGACAGGCATCCCTTCAACTGCGCAATGATCCCGTTCCAACACCCTCTATAACAACCGCACTCGCAGACAACGACATGGTTCTTGCCTTTGAACTGTTAAACGAAGCAGGTGAAAAAGCGCTGGCCAGAAGCTTCATGATCCAGCTCGCAAAAACCCTGCCTGATGCCCCTTCCCTTGCGGCCCTCGCCGACCTGATGATGGCTCGGGGCTACCCCAATCTTTCGGTCAGAGTTGCCAAGGTTGCGGCAGGACGAGGTATTTTGTTGGCGGAACGCAGTTACCCAACGGCCATTCTGCCAAGCTACCGACAGGTAGGAACCCCTGTGGAGCCGGCCTTTGTCTACGGCCTGTCCCGGCAGGAAAGCGAATTCGACCCCGGTGCCATCAGCCATGCCGGCGCGCGCGGGCTCATGCAGCTTATGCCCCGCACCGCTCGTGAGGTCGCCAGAGATATTGGCGTCCCTTACCAGCGCAGCCGCCTGACCAGCGATCCTGCCTATAACGCCATGCTCGGCGCCGCTCATCTGGGCGACCTGCTGGATGATTTCGCAGGCTCCTACATCATGACAATCGCCGCCTACAATGCAGGTGCCCACCGGGTTTCTCAATGGATTGAGGCTTATGGCGACCCAAGAAGCCCGGCAATTGATCCCATCGACTGGATGGAGAACATCCCTTTCACCGAAACACGAAATTATGTCCAGCGCGTTATGGAAAACATCCAGATATACCGTGCCCGCCTGAGCAACCAGACCGCAAGCTTGCGCATAGAACAAGACATTGCACGGTATGACGGCAGCAGCCCGGTCATTCACGTCACGCCAAAACCCCGAGCAACCCTGATCGCGCCAATGCCTGCGCCAACACCTGTGCCTGTACCGGAAATTGTCGCGCCAGCACCACCCGCAGCAGCTCTGCCGCCCGTCGCGGTGAGCCCGCCCGCTGCCCCTGCCCGGCCCCCAACCCCAATACCCATAGACAGTCTCGCCCTCCCCGCTGACATCCGCGCACATGCCCCCGTATCCGCCAATCCGCTCCCCATCGACAGTCGCACCTCAATGCAGCCCATCGTGGACGAAGCCGACATTGCCACACGCAATGAACGAGGAACCCTTCCTCTGGCGAGAGGACCCTCCACGATAACGCCAACCGTTGTTACGCCGGTGTTGCATATACCTGCACCAACGCCCCCAACCGCCCCGCCTGCGCGCGAAGTCAATCCAGCCCCCAGCGCCTCTCCCCTGGCAATTGCACGAGACACAACACCGGTTCGCCTGGTACTGCCAGAAAGCCTCGCCCGGCCCAGCCCTCTGGAGCAACCGCGCGCACCCACCGCCTATTCTGAAACGTCCCCTTCCGCCCCTGCCACCACACCTGCCCCCGGCACGATGCTCCCCATCCGCGATGACGGTTGAACAGGTGCAAAAAAAGACGCGAGGCAAGCCTTGCCAAAAAGGCTCCCACTCTGGATGATCCAGCCGAGCGAAAAAATTGGGGACAGCTATGAATTATCGTGACTTCTACTTTACGTCACAAGAAGGCCTGCGCCTCTATGCACGCGACTACGGATCACGAGGATCAAAAAAAACACCTATCCTCTGCCTGCCCGGTCTTACCCGAAATTCCAAGGATTTTGCTTCTTTGGCCGAGCATCTTTCATCGGACCGCCGCGTGCTTTGCCCTGATTTCAGAGGCCGTGGAAAATCAGACTATGCTCCCGGTTGGACGAGCTACACCACCATTGCCGAAATGCGCGACACGTTCGACCTGATGGCCGCAGCAGGCGTCGAACATGCCATCCTCATCGGCACATCGCGCGGCGGCATGGTCGCCATGACCATGGGCGCGCACCGTCCAACAGCAATTAAAGCCGTGGTCATGAACGATGTAGGACCAGAAATAGACATGGCAGGTGTAACCCGCATCATGGGTTATGCGGGGAAAATGACGGCTCCCCTCAGTTGGAACGAAGCAGCCACAACGCTCCGCCAGATGAACGACCGGCATTTCCCGAATATGCCCGGCGAAAAATGGCACGCTTTTGCGCACATGACCTTTAAGGATGAGGATGGACATCCCGCAATGGATTACGATCCCGCAATTGGGGTTGGGCTGCGCCGGGCCGCTAAGCTAATGCGAGGTAACATGCCGACAATGTGGAAAGAGTTCAATACTCTCACCCACATACCGCTTTTGCTGGTGCGGGGAGAAAATTCAGACCTGCTCACACGCGAGACCGTTGATAAAATGTGCGAAGCACATTCAGGCATGAGCACCGTCACTGCCAAAGACCGCGGCCATGCACCGTTTCTTGATGAACCGGAGGTCATACGCGCCATCGATACTTTTATATCTGCGCACGACGCCCACTAGCCCTCGCACCAAGGCATTAGAGAACAGCATACTTTTGCAGGACCTGCGTCCTAGTTTCCGGGAATATCACAGTGATGGTTGTCCCGATACCCGGTTCACTCTCAATTTCCAATTGCGCATCATGCTGTTCGGCCAGCATCTGAGCAAGAGACAGACCAAGCCCCAGTCCTTCGTATCTGCGGTTAAGGTCCCCATCAACCTGTCGAAAGCGCGTAAGAGCAATTGGTATTTCCTTGGCGCTCATACCCACCCCGGTGTCTGTGATACTCAACGACAGCTTGCCTTCAGCATAGTGGATACCCAGTACAACAGAGCCGCCCGACACATTAAACTTAACCGCATTGTTCATCAGGCTAGACAGTATCTGCCTGACTTTTCGCTCGTCTGCATAGAGAAGGGGAAGCTCCCCCTCCTTCTCAACCCGGCAGGATACGTCGTTCTCCGCCGCCTGCGCCGACACCAGACAGATAGCGGAAATGGCCACTCCCTCAAGATCAATACTTTCTTCATGCATCTCATCTGCGCCACTCTCAATGCGCGATACATCCAGAATATCGTTCACGGTCGAAAGTAGGTTTTGACCAGAGTCCACGATGTCATCCACATAACCCTTGTATCGTTTGTCTCCAACAGGACCAAACATCTGACTCTGCATGATTTCTGAAAATCCGATAATTGCATTGAGCGGCGTGCGCAGCTCATGGCTCATGGCAGCGAGAAACTCATCCTTAGCGCGGGAGGAATCTTCTGCCAGCACGAGCGCTTTCTTAAGATCAACAGCTTGCTCCCACAAGTTCTCATTCACTTCAACCAGGTTCGAGTGCAAATGGTCCCGCTCTCTCTCAATTTTTATGTAGTTCAACTGAAAGGCGCGCACATGCAAAACTGTTACAAACAAAACAAGCACTTGCGACCACTCCATTGAGTAGGAAATCAATCCGACCCCGGAGAGAATTTCAAAACTGGACATCGTCACAGCAGCCAGTAGCACCAAAGCTGCATCCAGCTTCTGCCCTTTCTCCACAATGATATCCTTGATGACTGTGTAGGCGACAACAAAAGCAATAATCATCCAGAGAATCTGAACCGGCTCTCGTACCAGCGTAATCGTACCGGGAGGAAAAAACGGAGAACCAAAAAGCGCAAATACCGAAAGTATTCCTGTTATGCCATAAACAAAAAAGTCAAACGGTTTGGCTTTACCGCCGCGAAAGAGCATCTGAATGAACGCATAATAGGCAGCAAGAACAAGGAATAACGAGAGGTATTCAAGGTCATATTTTCGCGCCAGCGGAAAGGAGGGAAAGTAATCCCATATGACATCACTGACGAATAGAACTCTAAGGGCGGATGCTGCGGACAACAGAGCAAAGATATTGTAGCGCATCTTGTCATCACGAAACCGACCGGCAACAAGAGTTGCAGTCGCCGTCGTAAACAGGATCAGGAAAAGAGCCGTCGGCAATGCAGCATCCCGCCGAAAACGCGAGTTCAGGTTTTCAAGATAATCAACGGTCGGAACATCCTGCATACCTCCCTGCTTATGGACATAGTTGGCAAGTTGAACAATAATTTTGAGGCGGCTTGTCTGCTGTGGCAAAGTTATCGCAGATGCTGTAAGGTTGCCGGCATCCTCACGCGGTTCTGATAGAGGGTCGCCGTTCTGGTATAGCTTCCTAATACGTCCGTATTTGGAATCGCTGTCTTCATATACGGCATACACAGACGAAACAGCACGCAGGGTTCCCAGTCGCAGGCCCAGTATCTGGTCTGCATTGCCTGGTTCAAGCTCCAGACAGTAAGTAGCAACACCGTGTCCGGTCGCAATGTCCGCCGTTATTGCAGGCCCCCAAAGATCTGGAAGCGAAACAGGATGGGGATGGGAGTTTTCTGCCGGTATCTGGCATCCCGTTCTCAGGAACAGGTTTGGCGACAAAAGCTCGCCTCGATAGACGACCC
>CAZNLO010000014.1:0-36210 GCA_964573935.1 uncultured Parvibaculum sp.
TGCCAAACCGCGATGCTGGCACCGGGCACTCCGAAGCGCTCAATCAAGGCTGCAAGGTCATCCAGCTCTGGTTGCTCTTGGTTTTTTTCGGCAATTGACATGTGGTCTCAAATTCATTCTGGCGACAAAGGGGTCGTTCCGGCAAGTCTATCAGACATGCAGGCTTTGTGGTCTGAATGCTTGCTTGGCGAATGGCAGGCTGCCCACTAGTCTGACCTCCATGATAGACAGTCTCGATCACATCATCATCGCAGTCCGTGATCTTGATGCAGCAAAAAACACTTATACCCGCATTCTGGGCCGGAAATTCACCCAGGCAGGCGTGCACGAGGGGCTGGGCTCCTCAAACGTCATTTTCCGGCTGCGCAACACATACCTGGAATTTGTTGTGGCCACTGGCCATGGCCCGTTTGCCGACATGATCCAGCAGAAAATTGAGGCTGACGGAGAGGGGCTCATTGGTCTTGCTTTTGGCACGGTCAATGCAGATGTCTGTGTGGCACACCTCAAAGCGGCAGGCCTGACCCCCAGCGACCCTTTGCCCGGCGGTGCGACGGATACCTCAGCCGATGGACAGACCACTGAGCGCAGATGGCGCAATGTGATGTTGCCATCGGAGGAAACCGGCGGCCTGCTCATGTTTGTGATCGAGCACGAGGACCGGCTGGCTATTCCTCTCTCTCCCGTGGCACCAGGCGTGAACGGGCGGGCGGCGGTTGAGGCCGTTGACCATGTCGTCATCAATACGGGCAACCCTGACGGGGCTATCGGCTTTTTCCGGGACAGGCTTGGGCTTCGCCTGGCACTGGATCACACGGTTGATAAATGGGGCGCGCGCCAGATATTCTTCAAACTGGGGGGGCTCACGCTCGAAGTTGTCGCCCCGCTTGATGAGGCGAAAAAACCGGAAAAAGACAGCCTGTGGGGCATGGCCTATCGCTGTCCCGACCTCGCCGTTACGCACGCCCGGCTCATGGAAACAGGCGTCAATGTATCAGAAATACGCAACGGCCGAAAAAAGGGCACCCGGGTTACAACCGTAAAGCCGCAAACCCACGGCGTCCCGACACTATTGATAGGTGAGGCATACGCGCCTGCGTGACTATCGCTGGAGCGTCAGGAGGCGGCGCGTTGCAACCTGTCATTGATCGCCTCACCCAGACCTTCGGGAGGAATGGGGCTGACCGCAAGACTGCGTCCATCGGCTTGTGCATCCAATGTGTGAAGCATGGCAAAAAGGTTGGCCGCTGCCTCAACGACGTCGCCGCCGGGGCTGAGGTTGAGGTCGCAGGGCACGGCACCAAAGCCGAGCAGCAGTTCACCCGTCCGTTGTTCGCACGCGCCCAGACGCAAAGGCGCGTGAGGCGCGTAGTGACTGGCCAGCATACCGGGAGAGGAACGACCTTCCGTGTCGCCCCCAGCCTGGCCTACAGCCTGGGGTTCGCCGAGCGGTGCGCCCAGAACCGCCTCAATTTCCCCGCGCGGCACAGCACCGGGACGCAGCAAAACCGGCGCACTCCCCTCTGGCAGACCGATAACAGTCGACTCAAGGCCAAGCGCACAAGGTCCTCCATCCAGAATGACCGTAAGGGCTGGTGCCTCCCCCAGACCCGCCCCCAGACCCTCCAGCACGTGGGAGGCCTGCGTGGGGCTCAACCGTCCAGAGGGGTTCGCAGACGGGGCCGCCAGCGGGCACCCCGATATTGCGATCAGGGCCTGCGCAACCGGGTGGGCAGGCACCCGGAGCGCGACTGTATCAAGACCCGCACTGACCAGCAGAGAGAGGGGGCAATCGTCCCGGCGCCTGGCGACCAGTGTTACACCGCCGGGCCAGAAGCGTGTGCTGAGCAGTTGCCCCGCTTCGTTGATGTGCGCGTAGCGCAGCGCCTGCGTCATGTCTTTTACATGCACGATAAGCGGGTTGAAGGCGGGTCGGCCCTTGGCCTCAAAGATGGAGGCGACGGCGCTGTCGTTTGTCGCGTCTGCGCCAAGGCCGTAAACGGTCTCCGTGGGAAACGCCACAAGGCGACCCGCGCGCACCTCTTTGGCGGCATGTGCAATGGCATCATCTGTCGGGAGGAGGAGTTCAGTCGGCACGGTTAACAACGTTCCGTTGGTTTCTGGCCATCAGCCCCCGCACCAGCCCCTGCGGGAGCCACCGCGCAAGCAGGGCTACCAGCCGGTTCACCCGCCCGTTAATGTAGACGACCTTCCCCGCCATGACAGCATCATAGGCCTGGTGCGCAACGGTCTTGCTGTCCATCCACATCAGGTTGGGCATCTTGGACACTTCCTCACGATTGCCAGCCACATCATGAAATTCTGAGTAGGTGTAGCCGGGACAAAGGGCGGTCACATGCACATTGTCGTTAATGTGCTCCAGCATAAGACTTTCCGATAGCTTGATAACAAAGGACTTGGAGGCTGTATAAAGTGTGCCACCGGCAGCACCGGGCAGATGGCCCGCAAGCGAAGCGACATTGATGATCCGTCCATAACCACGCGCCGCCATGCCGGGCGCGAAACGATGACAAAGCTCAGCGACGGAGGTCACCATCACCTGTAACAGGTCGGCCTGATCCTGCCACTGTGTGGTGCTGAAATGCCCGGTGACGGTGTAGCCCGCATTGTTGATGAGCGCATCGAGGGTAATTTTGTGCTCCGCAAGGTCGGCCTCGATGCGGGCAGATGCTGTGGGGTCCGTAAGGTCCAGCGCCAGAATATGGGCCGAGGCGCCAAATTTCCCCTGAACTTCCTGAGCGAGCGCCTGCAACCGCTCTTTTCGGCGGGCAACGAGCACGAGGTCAAATCCGTTTTCGGCAAAAACAAGGGCCAGATCCCGGCCAATACCGGCTGAGGCGCCGGTAATGAGCACCGTCCGGCGAGACGATGTCTGGGAGGATGTCATTGGTGCACTGGTTTCCGTCATGATTATGGACTTTTCCGGTTGATTTGATATTACGCGGTTCGCTAACGCGAGAGAATACAGTAAAACGCGCCCATGCCCACGTTGTCCCGGCGCTGCTTATCCGCGCTGGTGATTTTGGAGAGATAAATGACCTACCGCGCACCTGTTCAGGACATGGCCTTCACGCTCAAAACCCTCGCCGGTCTGGAGGGGCTGCGAACCACGGGTGCTTTCCCCGATCTTACCGACGATCTGCTGGAGGCAGTACTGGAAGAAGCCGCGCGCCTCGCCAGAGAGGTAATCGCTCCTCTCAACCAGGCGGGCGAGAAAACCCCCGCCCTGTTGGGTGAAGCCGGTGTCGTCACACCGCCCGGTTTTGCCAGTGCTTACGGGCAGTGGGTTGAGGGCGGGTGGGGTGCCATTGCCGCAACGCCTGACTTTGGGGGGCAGGGGTTGCCGGTGGCGCTGTCTGCCGTGTTGCAGGAAATGGGGAACGCCGCGTGCCTGTCGTGTGGCCTGTGTCCGATTCTCTCTCAGGGCGTCGTGGAGGCGCTGACTATTCACGGCACCGATGCACAGCGAGAGATGTACCTGCCCAAACTCATTTCCGGTGAATGGACCGGTACAATGAACCTGACGGAACCTCAGGCGGGCTCCGACCTTAACGCGTTGAAGGCCAGCGCCGTGCCTCAGGCAGACGGCACGTATCTGATTTCCGGCACCGAGGTTTTCATCACCTATGGCGATCATGACATGACGGACAATATCATCCATCTGGTATTGGCACGTCTGCCGGATGCCCCCGCCGGCACACGCGGCATCTCTCTTTTTGTGGTGCCGAAATTTCTGGTCAACGAAGATGGGTCGCTGGGTACGCGCAATGATGCCAAATGCATTGGGCTTGAGCACAAGCTCGGCATTCACGGCAGCCCGACCTGCACCATGGCCTTTGGCGAGGAAGCCGGCGCCGTTGGTTATCTGATCGGACAGGAGAACCGGGGGTTGGCATGCATGTTCACGATGATGAACAACGCGCGTCTTCTGGTGGGCATACAAGGCGTTGCCATTGCCGAGCGAGCCTACCAGCAGGCCTTGGGCTATGCGTTGGAGCGTAAGCAGGGCCGCCCGATGGGCCAGGACCTGCCGGCAGGCGAGATGGGGGCCATTGTCGGCCACGCAGACGTGCGCCGCATGTTAATGTCCATGAAATCGCTGACCGAGGCGGCTCGTGCTGTGTGTTACGCAAATGCTGTCGCCATCGACACCGCTCATGCAGGCGCTGACGAGACTGCAAGAGCGCAAGGACAGGCCCGTGCAGACCTGCTCACCCCCATCACCAAATCCTGGAGTTCGGATGTTGGCTGCGAAGTGGCCTCTATAGGCGTGCAGGTTCATGGCGGCATGGGCTTTATCGAGGAGACCGGTGCCGCTCAGCATTACCGCGATGCCCGCATCATCCCCATTTATGAAGGCACCAACGGCATTCAGGCAATGGACCTTGTGATGCGCAAACTGCCACTGGGAGAGGGTGCGGTGGTGAAAGCCTTCATCGCTGAAATACGTGAGACAGCAGAGCAGGCGGCAGCGCTGAACGAGGCCGACCTGAACGTGACGGGGCACGCTCTGGGCGATGCAACGGATGCGCTTGAGGAAGCCACGGACTGGATGCTCGACACACTGAAGAGCGCGCCCGACGAATGTCTCGCAGGGGCCACGCCCTACGCGCGTCTTTTTGGCAATGTCGCGGGGGGCTACTATCTCACCCGGGCGGCCCTGGCGGCGGTCGACAAGCCTGACGATTCGTATCTGGCTGCAAAAAGAACAACAGCCCGGTTTTTCGCGGAAAACACGCTCGCCACCTGCGCCGGACTGGCGACGACGGCGACCGCAGGGGCGGCAACACTTTTCGCACTAGATGAGCAGCAACTGGGCGCTTGAACGGCAAAGGTGACGTTTGACCTGGATTGTTGCACTCGGCACACTCCGCCCAACCCGCAATTTTAGGAACCAATTCCCATGAGTGATGCGTCGCTTGGCGAAACAGATGCGAGGGGGCTGAGTTATCCCTTCAAGGACATTCCCGAGGCCGGGGATATTTTCGAGGTGGCGCCTGGCATCTACTGGGTACGCATGGTGCTGCCCTTTTCTCTCGACCATATCAATCTGTGGCTGATCGACGATGGCGACGGCTGGGTTGTTGTTGATACCGGAATAAATGACGAGGGCACCAGGGCGTCGTGGAACGAAATTTTTTCAAGAAAGCTTGGCGGTAAGCCCGTTACGCGCCTGATCGTGACCCACCTCCACCCCGACCATGTGGGGCTGGCGGGTTGGATTGCACGCAAGTTTGATGTGACGCTGGAAATGTCGCGCACCGACTACCTGATGTGTCGGGCACTGGTTGCCGATACCGGAAAAGAAGCGCCTGAGGAAGCGCTGAAATTCTACCGGGCCGCCGGATTCTCGCCCCGTGGGGTTGAGGCTTATGCAAAACGGTTCGGTGGGTTTGGCGCGCGCGTATCGGCCTTGCCCGACGTGTTCAAACGCCTCAAAGAGGGTGACGAGCTCACCCTGGGCGGGCGGCAGTGGCGCGTCATCGTGGGCGCAGGTCACGCGCCTGAGCATGTCTGCCTTTTTTGTGATGAACTGAATGTTCTGATTTCCGGCGATCAGGTGTTGCCGCGCATCTCCTCCAATGTGAGCCTTCACCCAACTGAGGCTCATGCAGACCCGCTGCAGGAATGGATCGACAGTTGCAAGAAGCTGCGCGCCGCACTGCCCGAAGATGCGCTTGTCCTGCCCGCTCACAATGAGCCTTTCTATGGGCTGCACAGGCGGCTGGATGCGCTGGTGGCGGGCCATGAGGACGGGCTGGAAAAGCTGCTCGGTATGCTGGACGTGCCTCGCCGGGCCATTGATGTTTTTCCTGCTCTGTTCAAACGCAAAATCGGTCCCGACGTTTTTTTTATGGCGACCGGTGAAAGCCTCGCCCACCTTGCCTGTCTGGTAGAGCGCGGGCAGGCCACCGTCACCCGTGATGAAAACGGTGTGGACTGGTATCTCCGCAAAGGTGCTGCTTGAACCTGCCCGCATTGCGCGCGACAATCAGCGCATGACCACACTGCTTGTTACCCATGCTGCCTGCCTGGACCATGAAACACCGCCGGGACATCCCGAGCGCTCCGATCGGCTGCGTGCTGTTCTGCGCGTGCTGGACGACAGCGCATTCCAGGACCTGTTGCGCGAAGAGGCACCGCGCGCCTCGATAGCCGATCTCGCACGTGCTCATCCCCGCGCCTATGTGGAGGCGCTGCTGGCCCGCGTGCCGGAGCACGGTTTTGAGCGCATTGATGCCGATACGGCCATCTCGCCAGGCTCCGGGGAAGCGGCTTTGCGTGCCGCAGGGGCCGTTATTCATGGCGTCGATCAGGTGGTGGCGGGTAAGGCACATAACGCATTTTGCGCAGTGCGCCCGCCCGGTCATCACGCAGAGCCCGAAACGGCGATGGGGTTCTGCCTGTTCAACAGTGTTGCAGTCGGGGCGCTGTACGCGCGCGAAAAACACGGACTTCAAAAAGCGGCCATCGTTGACTTTGATGTGCATCACGGCAATGGCACCCAGGCGATTTTTGAGGCGGACGCCGACATTCTGTACGCCTCAACCCATCAGTTTCCCCTCTATCCGGGCACCGGCGGGGCGCAGGAAACGGGCATTGGCAATATATTGAACGTGCCCTTGAGCGCAGGCACGGGGGGAGAGGCATTTCGCGCCGCTTTTAGCGACCGGATATTGCCGGCTTTGCGGGCATTTTCGCCCAATATTCTCTTCATTTCCGCAGGCTTTGACGGCCACGCGGACGATCCCCTGGCTGGGCTTAATCTCATCGAAATGGATTATGTCTGGGTAACGAGAGAGCTGATGCAGGTAGCAGAGGATACGTGCAACGGCCGCATTGTCTCAACGCTTGAGGGGGGGTATGACTTGGAGGCTCTGGCGCAAAGCGCCAGTGCTCACGTTCGGGCATTAATGGGCACCTGACTTGTAATTGCGGAGGACGCTATGGCTGCTAAAAAGCCCCAAGTTCCGGCTGATATTGCGAAAATGAGCTTTGAGGCGGCACTGGCCGAGCTGGAAGAAATTGTTCGCCAGCTCGAATCGGGAGAAGCGGAACTGGAGAAATCCATTGACCTCTATGAGCGTGGCAACGCCCTGAAGGCGCATTGTGAGACACGGTTGGCTGCAGCGCAGGCGAAGGTGGAGAAAATCACAATGTCTTCTAGTGGTGCAGTGACGGTCGAACCCGCAGATATTGAGTGACCTGTTGATGGTGGACCAGATAACACCGGCAATGGAGGCCATAGCAGCAGATGTGGATCGGCTGCTCGACACTTTGTTGCCGAGGCCGGATGGCCCGGAAGGGCAGGTGGCACAGGCCATGCGGTATGCAGCCCTTGGAACGGGAAAACGGTTCCGCCCGTTTCTTGCGTGTGAAAGTGCCAAACTTTTCACGGTGAGCGAAGACCGGGCCTTACGCACGGCGGCGGCCATCGAGTGTGTTCATACCTATTCTCTCGTCCATGATGACCTGCCATGTATGGATGATGACGACCTGCGGCGTGGAAAACCTTCAACCCATGTGGCCTTTGACGAAGCAACCGCTGTGCTTGCGGGCGACGCGCTCCTCACCTTTGCATTTGAAATTCTGGGCGATGTCGCCACTCACGATGACCACCGTGTGCGATGCGATCTGGTGGTCAGCCTTGCCAAAGCCATAGGCGCACATGGCATGGTAGGGGGGCAGATGATCGATATGGCGAGTGAGGGGACAGTTCTTGATGTCGGGGCTCTGACCCGGTTGCAGCAGCTTAAAACCGGAGCCCTGATTGCGTATGCCTGTGAATCCGGCGCAATTATGGGGCGTGCTTCCAAAGCGGCCCACCACGCGCTCCACGCCTATGCCCACGATCTGGGGCTTGCCTACCAGATTGTTGACGATCTGCTAGACGAAGAAGGCGACAGCGCCACCCTGGGAAAAACTGCGGGGAAAGACCGGGCAAGCGGGAAAGCCACTTTTGTGACCATCCTGGGGCCTGAGCGGGCACGCGAACAGGCAGGAATGCTTGCGGATCAGGCTGTCCAGCACCTTGATTTATTTGACGCAAAGGCCGATTCTTTGCGCGGTGCAGCAAGCTTCGTGATAAACCGAACGGCGTAGGGTTGTGGGGGCAGCAGGTCGCAAAATCACCGCATAAACCCGTCATTACATGAATACCGAGCAGACATAACGCGCATCAGACAATCAGCGTCTGAAAGTTAAGTGGGCGTCTAACGCCAGACAAGGACGAGTGTGACCACGGAAAATAAGACCCCGTTGCTGGATCGGATTAAGGTTCCTTCCGACCTTCGGGCGTTTGGCGAAATTGAGCTGCCTCAGATCGCCGATGAATTGCGCCATGAACTCATTGATGCTGTATCGGTAACCGGCGGGCACCTGGGTGCCGGATTGGGTGTCGTGGAACTGACTGTCGCCCTGCACCATGTCTTCAACACGCCCGAGGACCGGATCATCTGGGATGTGGGACATCAGGCCTATCCTCACAAGATACTCACCGGCAGACGAGAGCGCATTCGTACCCTTCGTCAGGCAGGGGGACTATCTGGTTTCACCAAGCGGGCGGAAAGCGAATATGACCCGTTCGGTGCGGCCCACTCTTCGACCTCCATTTCAGCCGGGCTCGGCATGGCTGTTGCCCGTGACCTGAAGGAGGGCGACAACAATGTGATCGCGGTTATCGGCGATGGGGCCATGAGTGCGGGGATGGCTTTTGAAGCGATGAACAATGCAGGCTCCATGAACAGTCGGCTGATCGTCATTTTGAACGACAACGATATGTCTATTGCCCCGCCTGTCGGCGCAATGAGTGCCTATCTGGCACGCCTTATTTCCAGTGGGACATATCGCGGCTTTCGCCAGGTCGCAAAGCACATCGCAGAGAAATTTCCAAAATCATTTGAAGAGACCGCCCGCCGGGCAGAGGAATTTGCCCGCGGGATGGCCACCGGCGGCACGTTGTTTGAGGAGCTAGGTTTCTATTACGTGGGACCGATTGATGGTCACAATCTCGACCACCTGCTGCCGGTTCTCAAAAATGTAAGGGATGCGAAGGAGGGACCCATTCTCATCCACGTGGTGACACAGAAGGGCAAGGGATATACGCCCGCCGAAGAGTCCAGTGACAAATATCACGGGGTGAGCAAATTTGATGTCATCACCGGTACCCAGACTAAAACGCCCTCCAATGCGCCGAGCTATACGAGCGTGTTTGCAGGCAGCCTCATCAGTCATGCGGAAAAAGACGACAAAATTGTTGCCGTAACCGCAGCAATGCCCGGCGGCACCGGCCTCGACCGGTTTGCAACAGCTTTTCCTGACCGCACCTTCGATGTCGGTATTGCCGAGCAGCACGCCGTGACCTTTGCGGCTGGCATGGCCACGGAAGGCCTGAAGCCCTTTACGGCGATTTACTCGACCTTCCTTCAGCGCGCCTATGACCAGATTGTCCACGATGTGGCCATTCAGCGTTTGCCGGTGCGGTTTGCGATTGACCGGGCAGGCCTTGTAGGTGCGGACGGGCCAACCCATGCGGGCTCTTTCGATATTGCCTACCTTACCTGCCTGCCAGGTTTTGTTGTTATGGCGGCAGCGGACGAAGCCGAATTGATGCACATGGTGGCAACAGCGGTAGAAATTGACGACCGGCCTTCCGCCTTCCGCTTCCCGCGCGGGGAGGGGGTGGGTGTCGATCTGCCGGAAATCGGATCACCGCTTGAAATCGGGAAGGGCCGCATCTTGCGCGAAGGAACCACGGTTGCTCTGCTCTCACTGGGCTGCCGGCTGCAAGAGACATTAAAGGCGGCGGATGAACTGGGCGCCCTTGGTATCTCTGTAACGGTTGCCGATGCGCGCTTTGCTAAACCGCTTGATGAGGCGCTGATTGCAAGGCTTGCCCGCGAACATGAGGTGCTGGTGAGCATTGAGGAAGGCTCTGTTGGCGGTTTTGGGGCTCATGTCCTGGAGTTTTTGAGCAATGCAGGATTGATGGACAGGGGGCTCAAAGTGCGCACCCTGACCTTGCCCGACCTGTTTCAGGATCACGACAAGCCTGAAAAAATGTATCAGAACGCCGGGCTTGATGCTGCCGGTATTGTAGCAACAACCGTTGCAGCCCTCGGCCTTGAGACAGCCACGGTGGGTATCCACCAGGCGCATCAACAAAAGTCCTGACCAGATTAATCAGGCTAATTATTCTTGAACCCAGGAGAAAGTCTCCGTTCAAAGCGTGCCATCTATGACAGAAATTGAAGTAACGATCGACCATATCGGGGCGCAGGGAGACGGCGTCGCGCGAAGAGAGGCAGGACCTCTCTATGTACCGCTGACGTTGACCGGAGAAAAAGTCAGGGTTGAGGTGGAAGGGGACCGGGCTCGTTTGCTGGAGGTGCTCGCCCCCTCGCCGGAGCGCCAAACGCCGCCTTGTCCCCACTTTGGTCAATGCGGGGGGTGTGCCCTTCAGCATCAAAGCACTGCCAGTTATCTGGAGTGGAAACGCCAGCAAGTGATGCGTGCGCTTTCTGTCCAGGGTATCGAGGCTGTCGTAGACGATATTATTCCCAGCGCGCCTCGTTCCCGACGCCGGGCGACGTTCGGGGCCATGCGGACCCGCAAAACCGTTCGCTTTGGTTTTTTTGAACGGGGCAGCCACACCCTGGTCCCGCTTGAGGTGTGCCCCGTTGTGACACGAGAGATCGAAGAAGCGTTGCCGGACCTGGCCACGCTGGTCGCACCCGGACTGACCCGGAAGGGCAAGGCAAGCGTTTCCGTCACGCAAACCAGCACAGGGCTGGATGTCGATGTGCGCGGCGGTAAGAAGGACCCGGACCTGGCCCTTCGTGAGGTGCTCGGCGCAGGTGCCGCAGCGGCAGACCTTGCACGGCTTTCGTGGGACGGAGAAATTCTGTCGGAGCGCCGCACCCCGACGCTCAACTTTTCTGGTATTGAGGTGGCTCTGCCACCCGGCGGGTTTTTACAGGCCACACGGGAAGGAGAACGCACCCTGATCTCTCTTATCCTCGAAGCCGTTGGGGATGCTGGATCGGCCGCCGACCTGTTTGCAGGATGTGGCACGTTTTCACTGGCCCTTGCCAGGGAGCGAAAAGTACTGGCTGTAGAGGGGGACGCGGCGCAATGCGCAGCGCTGGAACGCGGGATAAACCGGTTTGGACCGGGCATCGGCTTGAAACCACTGACCGTCGAGCGACGCGATCTTGCCCGGCGACCCTTGAGCACCCTGGAGCTGGACAGGTTTGATGCTGTCGTAATCGATCCGCCCCGGGCTGGCGCAGGGGTGCAGTTCGAGGAGCTTTCCTGGAGCAAAGTGCCCGTAATCGTCTCGGTTTCCTGCAATCCAGCGACTTTCGCCCGGGATGCGCGTACCCTCACGACGCGCGGTTACAAGCTGGAAAAGGTGATCCCTCTGGACCAATTCCTCTGGTCCCCCCATATTGAGGTGGTTGGTATTTTCAAAAAGGGGTGATTGTGGCTCCTGTCTTATCCATGCTGCGATATGTCGCCGGCCAGGGGGCCAGGGTTGCCTGGTATGCCGGGCACTATATGGCCGTGAACAGACTGCGCGCTCCCCTGACCAGACCCGGGGAGGTGCCTTTTCGTTCAACAACACCCGTTCCCAGGCTCGTCGAACTGCTGCAATCAATGCGTGAGCTGTTTGAGGCGGACTACCGAAGTATTGAGGCAGGCATCTACCGCGCTCCAAAAAGCGGGGGCGACCCACGAAAGCTGCTCGACAAGTCTGTGCGGTTTCTGCTGGATGCAAGGAAAGTTGACGAACGACGCCTGGCAAAGAGGCATTGCGAGGTACGAACACCGGAACGCGCGGAAGTCTATCCTCTCTATTACCTCCAGAATTTTCACTTCCAGACGGATGGATGGCTCTCGTCTGAAAGTGCAGAACTCTATGATACCCAGGTGGAGACCTTGTTTTCTGGAACCGCAGATGCGATGCGCAGACGGGCTCTCGTTCCCATCGCGGAGTATCTGCGTACCCGCGATCAAAGGACAGTGCAGCTTACCGATCTGGCCTGTGGAACAGGCCGGTTTTTACATGAAATAAAACGTAACTGGCCGGGTCTGAATGTAACCGGTGTTGATCTGTCCCCTGATTACCTGGCAAAGACGGCGGCGGCCCTGGCGCGCTGGGGGCGGGTAGAGATGCACCGGGCGGCCGCAGAAGACATGCCCTTGCCGTCTGGGTCGCAGGACATTGTGACAGCGACTTATCTGTTTCATGAGCTGCCCCCAAAAATTCGGCGCCGGGTCGCGGCGGAAATCGCGCGTGTGTTAAAGCCCGGTGGCCGGTTTATTCTGGTGGATGCGCTGCAACGGGACGATCACATCATCCTCAACAGTTTGCTGGAGTTTTTCCCGGCCGCCTTTCATGAGCCCTATTTTTCGACCTACGTGACACAGGATTTCGACCACCTGTTCGGCACGTACGGACTTGTTCCCATAGGTGAGAGTGCTGGGTATCTCACAAAAGTGGTGGTTTATGAGAAGGGCGAAGCTTAGCGGTGGCTCAAAAAGCTCTGCACGGTCTCGAATATAATGTCTGCCGACACATCAAGCGGCTCAAGACGCACGATGATTTTGCCTGGCTTGGGTTTCCAGACTTGCGTCATCGCACGACGCGCAAGCCCGCCACGGTTTTCCTCTACCAGCGCCGCCTCAAGAGGACGCGACAGGCTGAGGTGAAGTTCACAGTTTCGGATTGAGCGCACCGCCTTGTCGACAAGGCTTGCCTCTTCAATGGCATCCCAGGCAAGTGTGCCCAGGCCCGTGATCTGTAACCCGGCTGAACTGAGCACCAGGGCCCGATCGCTGCGGCGTACAAACGGCCAGAAGTGAAACGCAACGCCAAAGAGCAGCACAGCGACGACCAGCAGGACAAGATCGCCACGGGCCAACGCCACACTGAGTGTAAACAGACTGAAGAACCCCCCGCCATACACCATCATCTCGCCGCTTTTCTGGTCAAACCTGGCCACGAGAGGTTGGGAGGAGGCAGTTGGAGAGAGGGTCATGGGTGTCAGCTTTCGTGGTTACCTGTCTGGCCGCGATGTCTGAGGTAATGGTCAGCCAGGACACACGCCATCATGGCTTCGCCCACCGGCACCGCACGAATACCAACGCAAGGATCGTGCCGCCCTTTGGTAACGACTTCGGTCGCTTCGCCAGAGCGCGTTATCGACTTGCGCGGTGTTAGGATTGATGAGGTCGGCTTGACGGCAAAGCGCGCCACAATATCCTGCCCGCTGGAAATCCCGCCCAGAATGCCGCCTGAATGATTGGCACTGAAGGCAACATTGTTGCCCTTAATGCTCATTTCATCGGCATTTTCCTCACCCGAAAGAGCAGCCACCGCGAACCCGTCGCCAATTTCCACCCCTTTTACAGCGTTGATGCTCATCAGCGCACCAGCCAGATCAGCGTCGAGCTTGCCGTAAACCGGTGCTCCAAGGCCCACGGGCACGCCGCGTGCCACCAGCTCAATGACCGCCCCGCAGCTTGAGCCCGCTTTGCGAACCCCGTCCAGATAGGTCTCCCATTCGACAGCGGCAACAGGGTCAGGACACCAGAAAGGATTTTGGTCTACCGCGTTCCAGTCCCAGCGGGCGCGGTCGATCTTGTGTGGTCCCATTTGAACGAGCGCACCGCGTATCTGAACCGCCGGGAGTATTTTGCGAGCAAGAGCACCGGCTGCAACCCGCGCGGCCGTCTCGCGTGCAGATTGCCGCCCGCCACCGCGATAGTCGCGAATGCCGTACTTCGCATCATAAGTATAATCCGCATGGCCCGGGCGATAGGTTTCTTTGATATCGCCATAGTCTTTGGAACGCTGGTCGATATTTTCGATCATCAGGCAGACTGGCGTTCCTGTCGTCACTTCCTGGCCGCTGTCGTCTGGAAACGTGCCTGAGAGAATGCGCACGCTGTCGGGTTCGCGGCGCTGGGTGGTGAAGCGCGACTGTCCCGGGCGACGCTTGTCCAGGAACTGCTGGATTTCCTCGGCACTAATCGGTACGCGGGGCGGCATGCCGTCGATGATACAGCCCAAAGCAGGCCCATGGGATTCACCCCATGTGGTAACGCGGAAAAGATGACCAAAGCTATTGTGGGACATGGGCTCACGAACTTGCGGAAAACAGACACCGTCGTTCTAGAACATTTTGCCCCACAGAGCCAAATTATTCGCGTGCACAGCTCACGGGAACGATCGCCAGATCAATGGCTTAACGGGCCCCCGGGAAGCTAGACGATGCTCATATCAGGCGCATCTTCCGCTTTCATGCCGACAACATGGTAGCCGGCATCCACATGATGGACTTCGCCCGTGACGCCCGAGCCCAAATCCGAGAGCAGATAAAGGCCTGTTTTACCGACTTCTTCGATGGTCACAGTGCGCTTCAACGGGGAGTTCAACTCATTCCATTTCAGGATGTAACGGAAGTCACCAATGCCTGCTGCCGCCAAGGTCTTGATCGGTCCTGCTGAAATCGCATTGATGCGAATGTTCTGCTTGCCCAGATCAACGGACAGGTAGCGTACGCTGGCCTCAAGGGCTGCCTTGGCCACGCCCATGACATTGTAGTGGGGGATAACTTTCTCCGCACCATAGTAGGTCAGGGTGGCAATGGATCCCCCTTCCCGCATTAAAGGCTCCGCACGACGCGCAACGCTTACCAGCGAATGGCACGAGATCGCCATTGCGGTTGTGAATTGCTCCACTGTCGTACTGATGTAGCGACCATCAAGCGCAGATTTGTCCGCATAGGCGACTGCGTGAACGAGAAAGTCGAGCTTGCCCCACTTCTCCTCCAGGGTTTTGAACACGGCATCCATGGACGCTTCGTCCGTTACATCGCACGGAAGCACCAGGTTCGAGCCAACAGAGGCGGCAAGCGGTACCACCCGTTTTTTGAGGGCGTCCCCTTGATAGGTAAAGGCAACCTCTGCGCCATGTTCCGCACACACTTTGGCAATGCCCCAGGCGATCGAACGACTGTTCGCCACCCCCATAATAAGGCCCTTTTTGCCACTCATCAGGCCATTGGGTTCACCCATGAGATCCCTTATCCCCTCTATTACAACCAACTTGATTTGCGCGGATCGTACACAAATGTCTCTGCTGGTCCAGAGGGCTTTCCCGAAAAAATGCTTATATTACAAACAATTACACAGGAGTGATCGGTTGGCAGGGCGAATTGAGGCGCGTGGAAGGTCGCGCGTTGCCCTTTACGTTTTGCGCGGTTTATGCGTGAGGCCTGCGGCCCAGGTTGCCGCAAAATCTTTCAGCGTATCATCGGGCTTGGGCGGCAGCACCAGAACGAGGGTTACATATTGGTCGCCCCGGCCCAGCCGACGCTTGCCGGGAGGATGGGGGAGGCCTTTGCCCTTGAGACGTAAGACCGTACCGCTGTTAGAGCCTGCAGGGACCCTCAGCGAGACGTCGCCGTCGACAGTTGGCACCGTCAGTTTTGTGCCGAGAACGGCTTCCGGCAGAGAGACCGACGTATCGATGTGAATATCGGAGCCTTCACGGGAAAAAATCGGGTGAGGGGCAATCGAAACCGTCACGATGGCATCCCCTTTTTCGCGTACGGCAAGGTTGATAGCTCCTTGTCCGCGCAGTCGGATCTGCTGACCATCTTCCACACCGGCGGGAATGTGCACATCAAGCGACTTGTTGTTTTGGAGGGTAAGGCGCCGCCTGGTGCCTGCCGCCGCATCAAGAAACGGAATGCTCAAACTGTAGGAATGGTCTACTTCTGTGGTTTTTAAGGCCCGCCTGCCGATTTTTTTAAGGCTGGAGAGGAGGGGGGAGAGCAGGTCGGAGAAAGCAGTGTGCTTTTTTGCCATCTCTGGCTCCGGCGTATTGCTGGAGAAATTTGGTGTCCCGGTTTCGGATTCCGCCTGACTTGTGGGTGCTGGCGCGTCGGATTTGCGCGCCCGTGTGCCGGATGATGCGTGCACCGCGCTGCCGACAGGATCACTGCGTTTCGCCTTGCGCCGAAGCAGTTCGTAGGCCGCCGTCACTTCGTGAAACCGTTCGGAATTTCCGGGGTCCTTGGACCCTGCATCCGGGTGATAGGTTTTGGCCAGCCTGCGAAACGCTGATCTGATTTCCTCATATCCCGCAAGAGGGGAGATACCGAGCACCTGATAAGGATTGGACATGAAACTCCGCAGGGCATCCAGGCCCTGAAAATCATGGTTAATAATGCGTGAGCCGATCCTAGCCGTCAGGCTGATACCAAATCGTTAATGAGGGCGCTGGGGCGCAAGGGGGGGGGCAAGAACACCCAGTTGAACAAGCCGTGCTTGTGCTTCCAGATGACCGGCTTTTGCGGCCTCCTTCAGGAGGACCAGGGCCGCCTGTGTGTCGTGGGGGACATCGTCGCTATATTCCAGCAACTGCGCGAGCTCCCATTGGGCAATGGGCATCCCGGCAGATGAGGCAATGGCCAGCCATTCCGCTGCTTTTCTCTCGTCGAAATATCTTGTGTCTTTTTCCAGCCGCATCATACCTGCGTTGAGGGCGGCCCCTGCCAGCGAGCCCCTTGCAGCGCTTTCGTAGAACCACAATGCACGTACACTGTCACGCTCTACCCCGAGGCCCCGTCGAAGAAGGTGCGCAACATTGCGCTGGGCCGCAAGATCTTTTGCTTTGGCCAGAGGCAACCATATGGCGAAGGCCTGTGCGTGATCGCCTGCATCATAGGCGCGAACACCTGCCTCAAAATCTGATTGGTTCCCGGCCAATGAAGGCGCGGAAGAGGTGGTGGGGGCTTGAAGGGCTTGTGGCCTCCCCCCATTATCGTCTGCCCGGCTCATGGGAACGATCAGGAACAAAGCCATGCTGGCTGTTGCGACGACCTGATAGGTGCGAGTGAAAGTCATCAGCATTCTCTCATGGGTCATGAATATTCCGAAGTGGGTCTTGCCTTGTGTGAATGGGCCTAGCGACAGGCGCCAAGCGCATATATAACACAGGGACGGCTATCTTGTGATTGAACCCTGAAGGGGTCTGCGAAGGGTACGATGGAACAAACCGCTGTTGAGATCACAACCGGGAGCGATCCTTTCAAGCTGTTCGATGAATGGATGGAAGAGGCGACAAAGTCTGAACCCGGCGACCCCACGGCGATGGCTCTGGCAACTGCGGACGCGTCCGGGTTTCCCGATGTACGCATGGTTTTGCTGAAAGAGGCAGGCCCGGACGGGTTTGTTTTCTACACCAATCTGGACAGTATTAAAGGGCAGGAGCTGGCCGAGAACCCCCGCGCGGCATTGTGCTTCCACTGGAAAAGCCTGCGACGGCAAATCCGTATTCGCGGGGACATTATGCCGGTCAGCGATGCGCAGGCTGATGACTATTTTGCCAGCCGGTCAAAGGACAGCCAGATCGGCGCATGGGCGTCCAGACAGTCCCGTTCCCTGAAGGGTGGCTTTGAGCTGGAAAAAGAAGTCGCCAGGTTTGCGGCCAAATATGCCCTCAAGAAGGTGGACAGACCGCCTCATTGGTCGGGGTTCCGGTTGGCGCCCCGCCATATCGAGTTCTGGCAGGATCGCCCGTTTCGGTTGCACGACCGCCTGGTATTTGATCGCGGTGAGGTTGATACACAGTGGCAAACGCACAGAGTATTTCCTTGAACGATATGGACAAGCAGACGCAAGACGCAAAATTAATGCACCGCGCAACCTACGCGGCGGTAGCGGTGGCCTTGACGCTTATCGCCATGAAGACCGTTGCCTTCTTGGTCACAGGTTCCGTCGCCATGATGGCAACCCTGTTCGACAGCGTGCTCGACATGGCGGCATCGGTTCTAAATCTTCTGGCTGTCCGCACCGCCCTGACACCTGCCGATGATGACCATCGGTTTGGCCACGGCAAGGCGGAGGCGATGGCAGGGTTGGGGCAGGCGGCAATTATTTTCGTTTCAGCCGGCTACATTGTCTACGCATCGGTCGGTCGGTTTATGGAGCCACAACCGGTAACGGCCTCCTCTATCGGCATTGGCGTAGCACTTGTTGCAATCGCGCTGACGCTTGTCCTTGTCTCTTATCAGAGCAAAGTTGTCCGCGAGACAAATTCAGTGGCGATTGCGGCAGACTCCATTCATTACAAGGGCGACCTCTTAATGAATGTGTCCGTAATCGCTGCCCTGGTGCTTTCCAGTTTCGGCGGATTCATCTGGGCCGACCCCCTGTTTGGTATTCTAATTGCGGTGTTTATTGCATATAGCGCCTGGAAAATTGCCAATGTGGCTGGACAACAACTGATGGACCATGAGTTACCCTCCGATGAACGCCAGAAAATCCGAACACTGATCCTGGCTGATGCAGATGTTCAGGACATGCATGACCTGCGTACACGCATGTCCGGCAACAAGCTCTTCATCCAGTTTCACCTGGAACTGGATGGTTCAATGAGCCTCATGCAGGCCCATGAGATTGCAGACCGGGTTGAGGCCGCCGTCAAACAGGCTTTTCCGGGCAGCGAAGTTCTGTCGCATCAGGATCCGGCAGGTATCGAGGAAATCACCCCTTTTGAGCGCTCCTGAAGTGTCGGGGTGTACTGAAGGGGCTCGAAGCGGCCTCGCAAGGCCGTGATAAACGCTCGCTGGTAACGTGAGGGCTGTTCGCCTAGATTGCCTTGATGAACACTCAGACAAATGTAAAGAAAACCCTGATCCTGACCGGAGCCAGCCGCGGGATTGGCCATGCCACAGTAAAGCGCTTTTCCAGCGCCGGCTGGCGGGTCATCACCTGCTCGCGTCACCCTTTCCCCGAAGATTGCCCCTGGGAAGCAGGGCCGGAGGACCATATTCAAGTTGATCTCTCGGACCAGCATAATCTGGAAGAGGCGATTGCTGAAATGCGCGAGCGCCTGAAAGACCAGGGAAGCCTGCTGAACGCGCTGGTCAACAATGCAGCGATTTCTCCAAAAAACGAGGCAGGGAGCCGGTTGGGCGTTTTTGACACGGAAATGGATGCATGGCGCCGTGTGTTTGAAGTGAACTTTTTTGCGCCGGTCACGCTGGCCCGTGGACTGGTTGAAGAACTGAAGGCAGCGAAGGGGTCGGTGGTGAATGTGACCTCCATTGCAGGTACGCGCGTCCATCCTTTCGCCGGGGCGGCCTACGCCACCTCGAAATCAGCATTGGCAGGTTTGACCCGCGAAATGGCGGCAGACTTCGGCCCCCTCGATATTCGGGTGAATGCCATCGCCCCGGGCGAGATCGACACGGCAATTTTGTCGCCGGGCACGGAGAAAATTGTTGCTGAGATTCCGATGAAACGATTGGGCACGCCGGAAGAAGTGGCCCGGACGATCTATTTCCTCTGCACGGATCAGTCGTCTTACATCAATGGTGCCGAAATCCACATCAATGGCGGACAGCACGTCTAGGGTCTTGCTCTTCTAGCTGGTAGGAAAGTCCTCTGAATTTCGGGCTTCATCCAGGTAAGCACGGACTTTTCGGAGAAAAGGCAGAGCTGCCTCAATATCATCCGGCTCAAAGGCTTCAGCCAAATGCTTGAGTGGTGAGGCCAGTGCGGCAATGGTCTGGTTGCGGGTGATGCGGCCCGCGTCGGTGATCGTCACAATTTTTCGTCGTCGATCCACTTTATCTGTTGCAATGGCGATATGCCCTTTAGCATCAAGCCTTTGCAGCGTGTTGGTCATAGCCCCCTTGGTCACCTGAAAAGAAGCCGCGAGTTGCGCCGGGGTGTGCGCGCGCCCCAGACGGACAAAATGATTGAGCACGCTGAACTGCGCCATTGTCATGCCATCTGGAAGCGTGCGCCGGAACACGGTTCCCGAGAGCTGCCCGATAATGCCGATCTCGTTGAAAAAATCATAGATGACTTCGGCACTATCGAGCTTTGGATCGTTCTTTGGCGTCACGTACGTATCCTTGTTTCAATGGGCCAGCGCGGGGCGGGGCCGCCTTCTGGACCATATCCAATACGGGCGAGCATTTGTATGCGCCCGCCCGACCCTTTCTGCCCTGAGGTACCTACCAGCTTCTGGTGAACCTCTTCATAGAGCGGCACCATTTCCTCATACTCCTGAAGGCTCTGAGAGAGCGGGTGGATACCGAGCCCCAGTTCCGTTGCCTTCATATTGACCCGAAGCCATGCGGCCCCTGTATTCAATTGATCGACGCGGGAATTTCCCTCGGTGTATAGCCACAGATGTGCCATCGCGGTGTGCAGCAGTGCATGGTAGAGGTCGAGGCCCTGCTTGAAACCCGCAGAATTTGGGTTCGCCATTTGTTCTCGCGTCAGGACACCGGCGAGAGGAAGTGCGTAGAGAAAGGCGGTGCCCCCAATGGCGATCCCATCCGGGTTGGCATTAATTTCAGCCTTGCCGATCCGCATCAGATCGACGCTTTCCATGTTTGTGCGATGGGTTGTGACTTCCACGAGATGCGCCTGCCAGGTAAGCGCGCGCAGGTCGTCACGTCTAACGGCGTCGGCTGAAAAACCAACTTTGACGGACGCTGGAATAACCGAAGCGATCACCTCAAGTGTTGCTACGGCAATGGAACGGCTTGTGTCATAGGCCTCCTTGAGGGAGCGTCGGTTGAGAACCTGCGCGAAAAGCGGATCAGGCGTGGCGGAGCCGGGCGCACCGAAGCGAATATGGGCAATGGCGCGCGTGTCCAGGTGAAGATCCGGCGTACCTTCGGGGAAGGGCGTGATCTCCACCGAGCGACCGTCTTCGGCCGCAGCCATTCTGAGCATGTCGAGAAAGCACCCGAGCCCGATCATGATTTGTCGTTCAAACGGATCCGTATGCGGCAGCAGGCGGTCAAGGTCACAGGTGAGAATGGCCGTGTCTGTCTGTCTCAGGTCCACCTGCCAGGGCTGGCGATTGTGGGGGTTGGGGGAGAGGATCGCATAGGAGAGGGCTCTGATCCTTGGGTCTGTATAATCGGCCCCGCCTGCGCGCGCCCACGGCGCAATGGCATCTGTTGGTGTGCGGGTGAGCGCGAAACCTCCCGCGCCCCCGGCGACAATGATGGCGGACGATCCGATAATTTTAAGAAAGCGGCGACGGCTGGTCATGGCAAACTCTATTAGTTCAACGTTAAACCAATATAGTTTAATATTGAACTAAATCAAGTCAGTCGTTTTTTTTGCTTAACCCAGACCAAGTACCTGTTTTGCAATGATATTTTTCTGAACTTCCGTCGCCCCCCCGTAAATGGTTTGCGCCCGGTTGAAGAAATAAGACGCAGTGGTGGGGGCACCATAGGCCGGAATGTCCAGCCCTTCATGCCAGTCGGCTGCACTTCGGTCGGGAAAAAAGGGAAGCGCATTGGTGCCATTCGCTTCCACGAAAAGTTCCGTGATGGCCTGGGCATTTTCAGTTGCAAGAATTTTCAGTGCGGAGCTTTCTTCTCCCGGCGATCCCCCCGCTGAAACAGCAGACAGAGTGCGCAGCACGGTGAACTCAAGCGCTGTCAGGTCTACTTCTACCTTGGCCAGTTTGTGGACAAACGCAGGCTCATCAAGCAGCGTCCTGTTGCCGGACTGGATGGTTGCAGCGATTTCTTTCAGCCGCGCGATGTCAGCCCGTTTCCCTGCAATGTGCGCGTAAGAGGTCCGCTCGTTGGACAGCAGGTATTTGGAATAAGCCCAGCCCATACCCTCCTCGCCAATAAGATTTTCAGCGGGCACCCGCACATTGTCAAACTCAATGCGATTAAGGTATTGCGTACCGTCAATCGTGGTAATCGGATAGATGGTAATGCCCGGCGTCTTGGCATCCATGCACAGGAAAGAAATTCCCTCCTGTTTTTTGCCCGTATTGTCTGTGCGTACAAGGCAGAAAAGCCAGTCCGCATAGTGCCCCAGGCTGGTCCATATCTTCGTGCCGGTAACAACATAGTCGTCACCGTCGCGCACCGCCTTGCATTGCAGCGAGGCAAGGTCGGAGCCAGCCTCTGGTTCGGAATATCCCTGCCCCCAGAAAGTCCGGCTGGCGAGAATATCCGGCAGCCAGCGTTTCTTCTGTGCCTCGGACCCAAACGTGTAGATGACCGGTGCGACATAGAGCAGGCCCATAGGAACGACACTGAGCGCCCCGGCACGTTCCAGCTCATCGTCAAAAATATACTTCTGGGTGGGGGTCCAGCCGGTCCCGCCATACTCTTCCGGCCAGTTAACGGCAACCCAGCCTTTGTCATTGTAGGCGCGTTCCGACCGCTGATAGTCGGCCTTCATCATTTGCTGACCGTTTTTGATCTTCGCCAGAATGTTTTCCGGATACTCCTTGGCGAAAAATTCACGAACCGTTTGACGAAAAACTTCATCTTCCGCGCTAAATCGAAAATCCATGGCAATGATCCCTGACACATTTGAATGTTGATGGGATCACGATAGGCGCTTTGCGGGCGTTACGGGAGGCTCACGAGGCATTTTTCCGCAAAGCCCGGATGATGAACCGGGCGGGGTGAACAGTTTCCCCAAGGTCGCGGGGCAGGGGCGCCGGTGCGCCGGTGATTTGCGCGGCCAGAAATTCTCCCAATAACATAGCTGTAGAGAACCCCCGTGCGCCCAGTCCTCCAAGGAGAAACAGCCCCGGGTGGCAGGGGGCTGGTGGGTAGGCGGCAAACCGGTCCCCGTGCCGGAGCCGATCATAGGCCGTGAGATATGCAGGCTGGTCAGGTGCGGGGCCTGCAAAGGGGACGCGGTCGGGCACCTGGGCGCGAAAGGCCGCCCGCCCGGAAAGCTCAGATGTGTTGAGCCCCTCAAGGCGGGCCATGAGAGAAGGGATGGCCTCTCCCAGGGCCTCCAGATTGCGCAGATGGGCAGTTTCTGTTGGCGCCACGGGGCTACACTGAGCGGCTCCTGGGGCATATGTGGCACCTGTCAGCGCCGAACCATCCTCATGGAAAATAAGATAGGGGCCCGCCACCAGCGCATGGCGTTGTGGGGGAAGGGCACCCTTCGGCAGATCCGTAATCTGCCCGCGCACGGGTTCGAGCGGCAACCAGTCGGTTTGCTGGAAACGGTTGAGGCCGGTGCCGTTGGCAAGGATTACGATGTCGGCTTGGGCAATCAGGTCGTCACTGCTTGTGCGCAGTGACCAAAGGCCATTGTGGCGTGCGATGGATTGAACAGAGGCTGTTTGAACGCTCAGGTCACGGAGGAGGTGTTGTAACAACGCGCCAGGGGCAAGAACCCCTCCTTTAGGAAACAGCAGCGCAGGCAGACCTGTCTCAAATCCCGTTAGATCACCAAGAGCATCGGCGGTTACAAACGCTATATGGCCGCCGGGAAGGCGACTGCCCGCAGCCAGCGTCCGGTAGCGCTGCGTGTCTGCATCAGTGCGCGCCATTTGAAGCACGCCGCACGGTCGGAAAATACTGTTTCGGGCTTTGTCTGCAAGCTGTGAAAGCCAGCGCTCCATATGCAGATAGGCGGCAATGTGAAAGCGCCCTTCGGAACTTCCATCCACTGCCATCCGGGGCATGAACAGGGCCGCAGAGTTGCCCGAAGCGCCAGCTCCCGGCCCCTCCTCATCAATGAGTGTGACGGCAACACCCGCCCGCCCGAGAGCGGCAGCGGCGCAGGCCCCGGCAATGCCCGCCCCCACGATACACGCGCTCCGGAGTTTTCGTGTGTCGGGTATCTGGTACCAGGGACGCGCAAGGTGTCTTGGGTGCTCTGGGAGCTGAGCATTCTGTTCCTCGAACGTGCCAGAGAGCATCTCGCGCTTGCGACCAAAGCCCGGGACTTTTTTCACGCAAAACCCTCTGGCCGCTAGACCTCGCCGAACAGCGCCCGCGACGGTGTATGTCGCAAATGTTGTGCCCGGGGTAGACAGACGTGCAATTTCTTCCAGCAGTTCTTCTGACCACATGTCAGGGTTGTTTGCAGGAGAAAATCCGTCAAGAAACCAGGCGTCAATACGAGCATCAAGGGTAGCAAGAGCCTCTTGCGCCTCATCTTCGATCAGGGTGAGGGTGATATTGTCGGGGAAAGACAGAAGGTGGGTGCCGCGATGCGGGGCGGGATAACGGTCCACCAGCACTGACGCCAGGGGAGCAAGCTCAGGCCACTGAGCTAACGCCCGCTCGAGGTCCTGCCGGGTCAAAGGAAACCCTTCTACGGAAACATAATTGAGCCGCTGGTCCGCCGTTCGGGTTTCACGCCACAAGGCCCAGGTAGCCAGAAAATTAAGCCCGGTCCCGAACCCCGTTTCCCCAACGGTAAACTGCGAGCGCCCGGCCCAGGCATCGGCCAGATGATTGCCGTTAAGGAACACATGGCGCGTTTCTTCAAGGCCGCCGCCGGAGGAAAAATATATGTCTTTGAAAGGTTTGGATTCAAGGCTGCCGTCTGCCCGCCAGGAAATTTCTGGCGAGGAGATGGCTGGCGGCGAAAGTTCGGGCATAGACGTTTCTCCCATGCCCAGACTTGCTGTCGTCAGCTACCGCGTCGGCTAGGGGCGAACGGATGTGTGCTCGATAATCCACCACAGACCGGGATCGCCTGACCGTTCACATAGGATGCTTCGTCGCTGGCAAGGAACAGGGCCATGTTGGCAATCTCTTCCGGGTGGCCGTAACGGGCTGTTGGATTAAGCTGTCCGATTTTACCTTCGCTGCCGCGCGCCCGCGCTCCTTCAAAAAGCGGGGCTGTCATGCCGGTTTCGATAAGGCCCGGGCACACAGCGTTAACCCGCACACCCGTTCCGTAAAACTGGTTGGCACTTGTCTGGACCAGACTGATAACCCCGGCTTTGGAAGCAGAGTAGGGCGTGTTGCCAGCATTCGCGCGCAAGCCTGCAACAGAGGCGGTACATACGATGGACCCTTTGCCCTGCTTTATCATATGCGGGGAGCCGTGTTTGATGGCAAGGAAGGGTCCGATCAGATTGACCCTGAGAATTTCTTCCCACAAAGCCGGTGTCTGGTCTTCAATGGGGACCATGCCACCACTGATCCCCGCATTGGCATAGATGGCATCCAGGCCGCCAAATTCTGAAATACAGAAATCAACAAATCCCTTTACCGCAACTTCATCGCCTACGTCAGCGGCAATAGTTTTGATTGAACCGCCCTTTTCGGTGACGATGGAAGCGGTTTCGTCAACGGTTTCTTCCACCCGGTCGACGGCGACAATATTTGCGCCCTCCCGTGCAAAGATAAGTGCGCTTGCTCTGCCTATGCCGCTGCCGGCACCGGTGATGATGACGTTCTTGCCTGACAGTCTGCCCATAGCTGGTTCCTCCCGGAGAATCGCTTGATGCCGTGAGTTTACTTGAAGGACGGGCGCTGCATAGCAAATCCGCCTCGTGTGGCATCGTAAAAAGAGGCGGGCGGCGATTCCTTTAGCAAATGTTCGACGTCCCGCCTCTAACGAAAGCCAATAAAGGCCTAGAAGTCTTTGCCAGCCGTAACCGCCCAGGCAACCGCTCCTTCTTCTGCTTCAAGGGTGCCGGAACTCCCAACGGCAGGGGGCTCAGAAATGGGCGTTGAGCAGGTTTCAGCTTCACTGCCAGCGGTTGTGCAAATTGTATCATCCACAACCCGCCAGGTGCCTGGGACTTCTGCCCCATCTGGTAGTTTCAACACGATGTTTTCGGTATCAACGTAGAAGATTCTGATCTCCTCTCCGTCGGGCTCCGTCAATATGACCGTGTTGCCGACAAGGCCTGCGCCAATATCAGCCAGTGCAATGCCTGCGCTTGCAATCAAAATGCCGATGGAAAGAAGTATTTTATTCATTTTTGCCTCTGAGATAAAGGGGATACGCTGCCCTGGAAGCCTTCACCCCGGTGTGAAGAAAGTTGACGTTAGCGGTTGAACAGGCCCCGGAGCACGTCTTCGGGACGGGAGGTCTCCGCGGGTTCACTGCCGCCGGCTTCCGCTGGTGCAGCCGCACCTCGGCCTCCCAGGAGGCCCTCCAGCAGGCCTTTGCCACCATCTTCCTTGATCGTGTCAATGACATCCTTGATGCCGTCGGGATTGGCGATGATGGCGGCTAGATCAGGGGTGAAGCGCGGGGCTGCCCAGGGGCCTGAAATGACGATCGGAACTTCCAGCCCTCTCGTTTCCTGACTCCCACCCTGACCTTCCAGCGTGGCGGCGAGTTTGGGTTCCACTCTGTAGTTGAGTGTTTGCTCGGGCAGGTTGACCGTGCCCTTACCTGTGATGCGAACAAGTGGGCTCAGCAGCTTCAGGTCACTGTTGGAAAGAATACCGCTGGCGATGGTGAAGGTACCGCTGAGTTCGGAGAAATCAGTGCTTTGGCTGCCACCGCCATCCCAACCGGTGGTAGCGGCGGACAGCACGTTGCGCATCAGTTCGGCAATGTTGATACCGCGAATAGCTCCGTCAGCGAAGTTGACCGAACCGGCACCGCTAAGAGCGCTCATCATGGCCTTCTGGCTGTGACCGGATGTCTGAACATCAAACCCGATGGTGCCAAGGCCCTCTAGTCGCTCAAAGGAAGCGGCGTCGCGAAGTAGCGGGTAAGCAGATATGCCTTGCAAATCGAACTTTGCAGTGACCGCAGGCGTGCTGCGCGAGCCGTCAAGCACAAGCCGTCCCGTGCCGGCTCCCTCATAGAGGGCAAGTTCGGTAAGGCTAGCCGTCAGTTTGCCGTTGTTCAATAAAATACCGAGCGTGCTTTTTCCGACCTTTATGTCCTGAAACAGAATTTCGTCGACGCTGAGCTTGAGGTCCGCATCAATGGCTTTGAGACCACTTAAATCTATCGGGGCATCACTCCAGCCCTGGGAGGCGCTAGCCGCCGACCCGCTGCTGCCGCTTGAGGTGTCGTCCGAGCCTGTCTCACCCGCTGCCGCGTCATTCTGCGCCAGATAGGTATTGGCATCCAGTCTGTCGAGCGACAGGTCTCCCGTGAGCAGTGGCCGCGTACGGCCCGCGTCTACGCTCAAGCTTCCCGTGCCGTTCATGCCGTCAAAGGAGAGCGCCACATCGGAGAAAGTGTATTTGTCGCCCATCACGCCAAGCTGGCCATCGAGGTCGAGAGCACCCATGCCCCCGCCGGGTGCGAGCGGCTGGCCTGCCCAGGCCGCCAGGTCCCGAACAGACGGAATTTTGAGCGAGGTCGTGCCATTAATGGCAAGGGCAGGAGAGAGAGAAGCGCTGCCGGAAAAATTACTGGTGATTTTTGGGGCAGAAAGATCGAACTGTATTTCGGATGTCTCACCCCTTGAGAATGCGCGAGGGTCCGCAACATCGAGGCTTAGCTTGATCGTGTCTTCATTCCAGACCAGCGAGCCGTCAACGCCGAGCGGATCATCCAGGCTTGGCAGGGAAACATCGAGATTGATTGCGCTGGCCTCATGCACGGCACCCGAACGCGCATCCGAATAGCGAACCCGACCGTCGATCAGCGAAATTCTACCGAGTTGAATATCTGTGACCTGGGGGGTGAAACCGGCACCGTCTTCGCCGCTGGCGTCACTGGCTGTTGGAGCGGTGGCGGGAGCCTCTGGCGCCGGAACATCAAACTCCCAGTTCGCCTGACCTTGAGCATTGTAAGCCAGGTCGATTTCGGGTCGGACCAGAACGAAGCGGTCGAGAGCAATTTCACCGCGCAAAAGAGGGAAAACTTTGAGGACAATTTCGAGTTGTTCCATTGTCGCCATATTGGGGGTTGAAGCCCAATCGGCGTTGGCAAAGGCGACCTCGTTCACTGTCACTGAAAGACGCGGCAGGAAGGACAGGCTGATGTCGCCCCCGATCGTCAGGTCCCGGCCTGTCTGTTCTTTCACAAGGGCGGAGATTTGCGGCTTGTAAGTCTCTACAGGGATGAAAGAGGGGGCGGCGAACAGAACGCCGACAACCAGCAGAACAACCACAAAAAGGAAGGAAAGAAAGCGTGACATGATAGCCCCCGAAAATACCGTGATATCCTGAAAGACAGGCAGGAAGTTTGAGCCCAATCTCAAGGGCAAGTGTGGCAAAAACAAGGTCGGCCTTGGTTGCGGCATTTAAGCCACAAGGGTGCGAAATCCAAAAAGGAGGATATTCCGTATCTTGGCTTCCCGTTCAATTGTTATAGGGTGTAAATTAAGCACACCAAATGGGTGCAACAAATACGGAGCATGTGAGATGGAACCGGGAGCAGATAAACATATCCCCTCCCTGTCAGGCCACTAACCTTCGACGGTGGGCCTCAGGGATCAGGATGGATCAACCGGGCTCATGCAAACTCTACGCTCTTGCTGATAACTTTAACTTTGCACACTGACGGTAAATTTCGTCGTCAGGCAGGCCGCTCAAAGCGGACAGGCAAGTCAGCAACGTAAAACAAACCAGGCCCGGATATGAAAAACAGAGTGGCATTTAGCCGTTCGACATATTCAGGAGTGTTTTCTCCACCCGTGGGAAAACAGATGCGAGATGAAACGTTCAGACAATTCCAGACCGACCGCTTCCGCGAAGCAGATTATCTCATTCATTTGGTCCCATTGGCGCCGCCAGAGTTTCTGGCTGGCCCTCGTGATGCTCGGCATGGCCGCAAATGTGGCCGTCGATATAATGTTCCCCATTGTGTCGGGGTACATTGTGGATGTCATTGCGACGGCTTCTCTTCCGCCAACCCCCGCTGATGTAAACGCAGCATTCTGGGCGGCGGTCCTGTTTGTCAGCCAGAGCGCGGCTTTTTACACCATTCAGAGGTTGAAGTACCGGCTCTGGATGTATTTTGCCGCCCGGGTGATGCGCAACATCGTCACCGAGGCATTTGCTCAAGTGCAGCGTTTTCCGGCCAACTGGCACGAGAGTGCGCACAGTGGCGCAACGGTCCGCAAGCTCACCCGTGGCATGTGGGCTTATGACCAGATCGCCGACACCGTCTATGGAGTGTTCATTCCCACCATCCTGATGTTGATCGGCGTGCTGTCTATTCTTACCTGGCGATGGCCTCTTGTCGGGCTGTATGCCGCTGTCACGAGTGTCTTGTATGTTGGGGTGACAATCTGGCTGGCCATGCGTTATTTGCCTCAACGACATCGCGAACACATGGCTGCAGACAGCGAGGTTGCTGCGCAGGTCGCTGACGCCATGACGTGCAATTCCGTTGTCAAAAGTTTTGGCACAGAAAGGCGCGAGGAGAGGCGACTTCTTTCTCTGGTAGAGGTCTGGCGTGGGCGAGCCATCCGGGCGTGGGTCGCAATGGAAAATATCCTCATCGTCCAGAATGTGCTGGCTGTTCTGCTGCAAGCGGGCATCCTTGCGCTGGTGATTGTGGAGTGGACCGCAGGCCGGGCAAGTACGGGCGACATTGTCTTTGCGATTACCACCTATCTGCTCATCAATGCCTATCTGAGTGACATGGGGTATCACCTGCAAAACCTGCAACAGGGCGTGTCTGAGATCGAGGACCTGATCCTGTTTCATGACGTGCCGGTAGAACCCGCTGCGGTCGGAGACGCCGCGCCACTGGTGGTAAGGGGGGGGAGCATTCACTTTGACCAGGTGAGCTTCAACTATCCTCGTAAAGACCGGGCGGTTTACTCCAACCTGTCCGTTGAAATCAGGGCAGGTGAAAAAATTGCTCTGGTCGGGAAATCGGGATCCGGCAAGAGCACTTTCGTCAAGCTCCTACAGCGGCTGTACGATCTGGACGGCGGGCGTGTATTGATCGATGGTCAGGACATAATCAGGGTGGACCCCACAAGTCTCCGCCGTGCCGTCTCCGTTGTGCCGCAGGAGCCTCTCCTGTTCCACCGCACCCTGGGAGAGAATATCAGTTACGCCAGACCGGGAGCGACGGCGCGCGAAATCTGGCGTGCGGCAGAGCTTGCCAGAGCTGACGGCTTTATCAAAGGGTTGCCGGACGGGCTTGAGACGCTGGTGGGCGAACGCGGGGTGAAACTATCTGGAGGCGAGCGCCAGCGTATAGCGATTGCGCGCGCCTTCCTGTCTGATGCCCCTATCCTTGTGCTGGATGAAGCGACATCAAGCCTCGATGTTGTAACAGAGGCCGCAGTGCAGGACGCCATGCGCGACCTGATGAAGGGCCGCACCACGATCATCATCGCCCACCGTCTCTCGACCGTGCGTCAGGTAGACCGCGTTCTGGTATTCGAGGACGGGACCATCGTGGAAGAAGGCCCGTATGACGAGCTAATCGCCCGTAAGGGAGGTTATCTGGCCGAGTTTCATGAGGTACAATCTGCACCGACCTGAGCCCGACAGCGACATGACAGGCAGACGCCAGCCCCTGCTGACACAAAGCTGTCAGTAGGGGCGCGGTAGAAGGCACATTAATCTAACCAAAGGAGTAGATCGTGATCGGTTATCAAATAGTCGGAACCAATAAATTTGAAGAGGCTGCCGCCTTTTATGATGCGTTACTTGGCGAGATCGGCGCTGTGCGGGGGATGGTCGGAGAGGGCGAGTATATCCTCTGGTCAACTGGCGAGGGTAAACCGGGATTTGCCATTCATGTGCCTATCGATGGTAAGACGGCGACTATCGGCAATGGCTCTATGACTGCTTTTGGCGTTGAGAACGCTGAGCAGGTGAACAAACTGTATGCCAAAGCCATAGCGCTTGGGGCGACCGACGAGGGTCCAGCGGGGCCACGCGGGAATGACGGGTTCTATGCGGGTTATTTCCGTGATCTGGACGGCAACAAACTCGCTTTCTTCTGTATGCAGGCTCCTGCTTCTTAAGGGGCGCCTTGTTAAGGAACGCCTGGCAACGCCTAATCCTGCAAAACCTGGGTGGAGGGGAACACGAGTTGTACTCGTGTGCCCTCGCCAGGTGAGGAGGAGATGGAAAGAGCGCCACGGTTCGTCTCCGTGAGCGCCTTGGCCAGTGGCAGGCCAAGGCCGGTACCCTTGTGTCCGTGGACAACGGTATTTCGCGCTTGCCCAAAGGGCGCAAGGGCGCGCTCCAGATCATCATCTGACATGCCGATCCCGGTATCTTGAACAACGAGGGCGAGGTCGCCGTCGGGTGAGATCGTGGCGCTCACAACGATCTGCCCTCCAGCCCGCGTAAATTTCACGGCGTTGGAGACCAGATTGAGCAGAATTTGCATCAGGCTCCGCTTGTCGGCCACCAGACCGGGCAGCGTTTCGGGTATTTGCGTACGAATGGAAATCCGTTCATCCGCAGCACCCGGCTTCACCATACTGACGCATTGTCTGACAAGAGCGGCGATATTGACCTGTTCAAAATCGGGCTCGAACTTCCCGGCCTCGATTTTGGAGAGGTCCAGGAGATCATTTATCAGGCTCAGCAGCAGCTCGCCGCTGTCGTGAATATCTCCCGCGTAGGAAAGGTAACGTTCATTGCCGAGCGTTCCATATCGCTCATCGCGCATGATCTCAGAAAATCCGATAATGACATTTAGCGGTGTCCGTAGTTCGTGCGCAACCGACGCGAGAAACGCCGACTTCTGCGAACTTGCCGTTCGGGCCAGGGTTAGCGCGTCGCGCAATGCAGCTTCCGTACGTTTTGCCTGAGTGATGTCACGAAGCGCCGCCGTATAGGTGGCCCCTGCATAATCATTCCCCAAAGCCTGTATCATCAAAAGCAGGTGACGCACCGGGGTATCCCTGGTTCTGACCTCCAGCCCATTGTCAAAGGTCGGGGAGAGCGCATTGCTGCCCTCCTGTCCCAGGTTGGCCAGATAGTCATCGACTATGCTTTGGTCGTCTTGGTGCAGCGTGCTCGCCAGAGGCTCTCCGGTGATCTCTCCCAGGGTTGCTTCAGCATGAGCATTTGCCCGAACCACAACCCCGCCGGCATCGAGCATCAAAATACCGTCGGTGAGGGATGCCAGAAGTGTTTCAGGTTCTTGAGTCTGGGGAGCTTGGGGGGGCAGGGGGGAGGAGGGAGAGGGGCGCGCGCGCCGATGCGATTTTGTCGCAAGGCCGTTCCAGCCCTTGAAGTTTCCCAGCGCGTCGAGGAGGGGAAGTGCGCCAAGCTCAAGGCGTATCACCTCATCGCGGCCGCCGGGTTCCCGGCCAGGCCACAGAAGTTCCAGGTTTCGCCAGGGCTTTTGTGAGGCAAGGGCCTCGCCAAGGGCAGCGTTCGGCCCCAGACCAAATTGCTGCACCACATCGTCCCATTTTTTCCCCAACAAAGCCTCGGCGCGCACTCCCGTGGTTCCGTAAAAATCGCCGGTGATCTGTGTGAAGCGCAGGTTCTTGTCTATCCGCCATTGAAAATCACTGACCAGATCAAGCATGGCCTGAATTTGTGTGCGCTGGTGATCGGTGTCTTTTTCCCGCGCTCGCCTGTCGGCAATATCGCGAAAAAGGACGAGCAGGGCATGGGTCTGCGTATCGGGGTCGTGCACGCGCCGGAAGGTCACTCTGTGAGCCCGTGGGCCATTGCGGGTTGTAAGCGTCAGCGCACGGCTAACGGTTCCCGACCGAATGGTGCGTGCGATCAGCGGCAGGGCATCGCCTTCCAGCAAGGCGCTCAACCCACCAGCCCGCGCTATGACGCCCAGCAACCGTTCCGCCTCGACATTTTGATGCAGCAACACGCCGTCAGTGCCGAACAGTGCCATGGCAACGGGCGCTTCCTGAACCATTTCCCCAAACCGCGAGAAGATGGCAGCTCCTTCATTGGCGCGATCCACCTGCACCAGCAGGCCCGGTCGGCCGTCATCCAGCACCGAGGGATAGCACTGACAGGTGGTCCATTGGCGCCCGTTCGTCAGATCGAACTCAAGTTTGCGGATGAGCGCCGTGCCCTCGTCAAACTCGGTGGCGAGACGGTCAAGTTTAAGGAGTGTCGGGTCGTCCGGATCAAATTCCCGCTCAATCAGGTCGAGCAGGCTCTCTTCCCCCCAGAACACGGTGGCAGCCGGGTTGCCCCACGAAATCCGGTGTCTGTCCACGTCCCATAGCCAGGCCGGGTCGCAATGGCCGACGAGGTCGTCGATACTTGGTGTAGATGACGCGGCGTCCACTCAAAGTCCCCCAACTCCATCCGGGATCAAATGCGCGAGAGGCCTAAACCCTCCAGCCAACCCTAGACCTTCCGGCCCGGAGAGGTCCAGCGAAGGGCAGGGCGGAGCCTGTTTTATGAACGGGATCAGGGTTTTTGCCGTTTCCCGCCGCTTTTGCTTTTCGAGCCCGATTGTCTGGCGTGCTGTGCTGCTTCCGTGAGCTCGGCGGCTATTTCTTCAGCTTCTTCGGGAAGAAAATCCATCGGCAACTCAAATTGCCCGGTGCGGATAAAAAGACGGACCATACCCATTGAGGTTGGACCGATCTGTATTTCACCGCTTTCATCGGTCTGGCTGTTGATGCCTGTCGTCATCACGTCCTCACTTCATCTGCTTGTGGCACTGGCTGGCTGGTTAGCCAGGCCCTCAGCATCGCATTTACGGTTTCTGGTGCTTCTTGCTGGACCCAATGTGACACGTCGGGGAGATAGCGCAGCGTGAAATCGTCCACCCGCTCCTCTGTGCCATAGGTGAGTTCCTTGCCGAGCGCCCCATCTTCTTCACCCCAGATCATCAAGGTGGGGGTTTTGAGCTGGGGCGGGTTTTCCCATATTTCCTTCATTGGATTATCGCGAAACGCGGCGCGATAATAATTTAACATTGCAGTCATGGCTCCGGGAATGAGCGCATTCTGGCGGTACTGCTCCAGCACGGTTTGGTCGAACTTCGATTTATCCACGGCCATATTGTAGAAGGCATCGCCAATGGCCTGAGCGCCCCGCAGGGTCATCAGTTTTTCGGGCAACCACGGGATCTGAAAAAACAGGATGTACCAGGATCGTTTGAACTGTGCCCAACTGCGTCCATTTTTTGCGAACTGGGTCGGATGGGGGAGGTTCATGACGATGAACCTTTCCAGCGGACGCTTTTGTGTCAGCGCGAAACTCCAGCCGATAACCCCGCCCCAGTCATGCGTAATGAGAGTAACCGGCCCGGTTATACCGCGTTCATTGGCTGCCTCCATAAGGCCCGCCACATCGTTCAGCAGATGGGATAGGTTGTAGTCCGCGACCCGTGGGGGCCTTGAACTGCCCCCATAGCCCCGCAGATTGGGTGCCCAGGCCGTATATCCGAGGTCGGCAAGAAGGGGCAACTGGAACCGCCAGGAGAATTTGTTCTCAGGAAACCCGTGCAGGAAGAGAGCAAGCTTTTTGCCCTCACCGCACATGTCGGTTTCAAACGTCAAACCGTTCGCTTCGACCATTTCCGTTCGTATCACTGTCTTGTCCATATGCGTTCTATGCGCCCCTCTTTCGGGGGATTATAGGTGATCCTGCCCTCGCCTGACAGAGGCGCAAAAGCACGCTAACATCAGGTGTCGCGGGGCCCCTTGATGCGGGGAAAGAAGGCGGGGAAGAATATGGCAGTAAGTGTGGCGCGTGAGCACTGGTCGTCGCGGTTCGTTTTTTTGATGGCGGCTATCGGCTCAGCGGTGGGACTTGGAAATATCTGGCGGTTTCCCTTCATTGCCGGCGAAAATGGCGGTGGGGCATTCATCCTTATTTACGTGGTCACCACCACTGTCATCGCTCTCCCCATTCTGATTGCCGAACTCATGTTGGGTCGTATGGGCGGCCAAAGTCCGATCCGCTCCATGATCCTCATTGCGCGCAAGCACAAGAAATCTGCCCTGTGGGTGATCCTGGCATGGGGCGGCACCCTTGGTGCGTTTGTCGTGCTGTCCTACTACAGCGTGATCGGTGGCTGGGCATTCAAGTACACGCTTCTTGCTGCCACCGATGGGTTCGGGGGAGTGGACGCGGCTGCTTCAGGCAATCTCTTTGGAGATTTTATTGCCGACCCCATTGCCCTCATTGGCTGGCATACGGCTTTTATGGCCGTCAATGTCGGGATTGTGGTCTGGGGGCTTCACAGGGGCATTGAGCGCGCCGTGGTGTTTCTCATGCCACTACTTTTTATTCTTCTCGTTGGCATGGTGATTTATGCGGCCTCGACGCCGGGATTTGACCGGGCGGTCGAATTTCTGTTCACCGTTGATTTTTCAAAAGTAACGTCCATCACTTTCCTGATAGCGATAGGGCAGGGGTTCTTTTCCGTGTCCGTCGCCCTTGGCGCCATGATGACGTACGGCGCGTATCTGGATAGTGATGTCTCCATCCCGAAATCCGCCGGGCTGATCGTCGTGGCAGATACCGGTGTGGCGCTGCTCGCGGGGCTGGCTATTTTTCCGCTGGTGTTTTCCTTTGCGTTGGAACCCTCCGCAGGGCCC
Organism: uncultured Parvibaculum sp.; assembly: GCA_964573935.1. Taxonomy (GTDB): domain Bacteria; phylum Pseudomonadota; class Alphaproteobacteria; order Parvibaculales; family Parvibaculaceae; genus Mf105b01. The sequence continues at coordinate 35,246 of CAZNLO010000014.1, forward strand.
GGGCTTATATTTGTGACGGTCCCCATCGCGTTTGGGCAGATGGACGCAGGGTTTCTGATCGGCATGATGTTCTTTGTGCTGCTTTCTGTCGCAGCCGTCACATCCGCAATCTCTCTCCTGGAGCCGGCCATCGCCTATATGGAAGAGGCGCTCATGCTGTCACGCCGCGCCACAGCAATCCTTGTGGGCTCGGCCTGCTGGCTGCTGGGCCTCGCCAGCGCATTTTCCTTTAACGACTGGTCGGATTTTTATCCGCTGGCTTCCTACGGCGTCATGGCGGATCAGACGATTTTCGATGTGTTTGATTTTGTCGTGACAAGTTGGGTGCAGCCGATAGTTGGCATCTCGATGGCGGTTTTTGTGGGCTGGGCGTTAAGCCAGGAAACGGTGATAGAGGCGCTGAATGTCGAAAATAGCGATGCGCTCTGGTTTCGTTTTTGGTACTTCCTGGTGCGTGTTGTCTGCCCTCTTGCCGTGCTGCTTGTCTTCGCAGGCGCCGTATGGCCTGATTTCGTTGCCTCCATGATGCCCTCCGGTAGCAATTAGACGCAAAAACCGGCCAGCAAAAGAACCTTCTTCAGCCCTTGCGTGGGGCGCGGAAGGGAATTAAGTTCCGGCGTCTCAAGCAAAGCGCTTCGGTGCCGGTCCTTGAGCTTAAACGGACTGAAATGGCCCAATTTGAGCCGCTCAGCCCCGTTGTGCAGCTGTAGCTCAGTCGGTTAGAGCGCTTGATTGTGGATCAAGAGGTCGGAGGTTCAATTCCCCCCAGCTGTACCAATTAATTCAATGACTTAGATGGCAGTTCTGTTTTCTCAAGTGGTTGTTCTGCGAAATAGGTACCACATAGGGACCTACGACGATCTCAATTTGATCAACTGTTTCTTTGAAGAAAATCTACCGCCATGCGCAGTGTAGCGGGTCACATGATTTTGCAGTGTTTGACACTTGATCTTGCAGCAAAGCGT
>CAZNLO010000015.1:0-33643 GCA_964573935.1 uncultured Parvibaculum sp.
GACCAGCCTGACCAGCCTGACCAGCCGGATAGGTCTGGCGCTGCACATCGATCAGATCGCGCTCCAGTTTTTCCAGTCGGTTAAAGAGCGCACGGGTTTCCACACTTATCGGCTCAGCCTGAGCCGAAATGCCACCCCCCGTCAGCCCGCCGATCCCGGTCAGCCCCCCGATCAGTCCTATGGCAAACAACGCACCGACAACCAAGCGTTTCAACGTAGCCGAACGCTCGCTCTTGCACGTGCCCATCCCTGTCACCAAAGCCATCACCACCCATCCTTCATATATGCTGCCTCAAACAATACAGCACAGTTCGGCTAAATTGAGGCCACATCTTTCATGTTTTGTGTCCGGGGTTTGTATCCTGAATGCCAGACAGAAAAACGCCCCCGAAAGTCATCTTTCGGAGGCGTCTTGATCCACACGCAGCCAGGCTTTAAGAACCGGCGCGCCCGTTCACAACCGTCACACCGCGACGGTTCTGGTTCCAGCAGCTTTCATTGGAGCAGAGCGCAACAGGGCGTTCCTTGCCGTAGGAGATCGTCCGCACCCGTGCCGGATCAATCCCAAGGCTGACCAGATAGCTTTTGGCCGCTGTCGCACGCCGTGCGCCCAGCGCCAGATTGAAGTCCCGGGTGCCGCGCTCATCAGCATGCCCTTCAACAGTAATGCTCAACGCCGGATAAAGCTTCATCCAGGCTGCCTGCCGCTGCAAGGTTGAACGCGCTGCCGAAGCCAGGTCTGACCGGTCTGTTCCAAAAAACACACGGTCTCCCACGTTCACCACAAGATCCTGCTGAGACCCCGGAGTAGCCCCGCCTGGCTGGCTTTGCGTCTGCACAGGGGTCGAGGGCACGGCGGTTGTACTGGCAGTTTCATCCGGTGTTGAGGTACACGCAGCCAAAACCACCATAAGGCCAGCCACACTCGCGGCCCGCAGGCCGGCTTTCAGGGTCTTCATAGATGATGTCTCCTTACATCTGTTCGCGAGGCCCGCAAATCCCGATCGGTTGAGCTTTACGGCCTTATTCGTGCCCTTTTAGCACCGCGTTCTTTACATTACATGACAACGCAGACGGAAATTGAACCATTCCGACCGTGTCTTGACAATCATTTCGTTCCCCACTCCGGCAAACCTATCTGCCTCCCGGGCGTCCTGCAAGATGGTGAACATCAAATTCGTCCCTCTCAAACGTGAACGACCCGCGTACAGACCCTTTCTGTCAGCGTTGCTCTAAACATCAGTAAAGCCGGGGCGACAAACATCAGTGAAGCCGGGGCGACCAGGCCGGGTCAGAGGCAAAAGCCGGTGTATAGACCGGTCTTTCGTTATATCCGGTTAGATCAACCGACCAGAGGCTGGGGCCTCCATGTTCACCCCGGGTCTCCCGAAAAAACATAATGACACGCCCGTTCGGGGACCAGGTTGGTCCTTCATTGTGAAATCCTTCGGTCAACACCCGCTCACCCGTGCCATCCGGCCTCATAATGCCGATCACAAACCGGCCCCTGGTTAATTTCGTAAACGCAATAAAATCACCCCGGGGACTCCAGACCGGCGTTGCGTACCGCCCAGTTCCAAAGCTGATCCGGCGGGGGTTTGCCCCATCCGCGTCCATCACGTAAAGCTGCTGCGATCCCCCCCGGTCACTTTCAAACGCGATGGAACGCCCATCAGCGGAGAACGAGGGCGCCGTATCAATCGCAGCCGTATTGGTCAGCCGCCGGGTCTGGCGCGATCTCAAATCCATTTCATAAATATCGGAATTAGCCCCGCGCTGAAGGCTCATGACAATTTTTTGGCCATCGGGTGAAAAACGGGGTGCGAACGTCATGCCCGGAAAATCCCCCACCACTTCCTGCTGCCCGGTCTCAATGTCGAGCAGATAAACCCGAGGCCGGTTGCCATGATAGGAAAGGTAGGTGACTTCCTGATTAGACGGGCTGAAGCGCGGCGTCAGCACCAGATCAGCCCCACTGGTCAGCATCCGTGGATTGTGCCCATCCTGATCCATAATGGCCAGCCGCTTGATCCGCTGGCCTTTGGGCCCGCTTTCGGCAACATGCACAATGCGGGTATCAAAATAGCCCTCTTCGCCGGTCAGCCGCTCATAAATCGCGTCCGCAATGATATGCGCCACCCGCCGCCAGTTTTCCGGCGTTGTATAAAATTGCAGACCCGTAATCTGCTGTTCGGCGTAAATGTCCCACAGCCGGAACTCAACTTTCAGTCGACCGTCAGGCTCAACCACCGTCTGGCCCGTAACGAGAGCCTGAGCGTTAATCACCCGCCAGTCCCCAAATCGGGGCTGCACATTCACATCCTCAATACGCTCAATAAAGGAGGCCGATGGCAGAGGGCGGAAAAGCCCGGAACGCTCAAGGTCCGCCGCAATCACTTTGGCAACATCCTCACCGATCGTACGCTCCTGCGGCCCTGGCCCCAAAAAGCTGGCAATGGCCACCGGCAGCGGATCAACATTGCCCTGGGTAATATCGATCTGAAGCGCTGCTTGCGCCCCCGTGGCAAAAAACCCGAAACCCAGACTCAGGCCCAGGCTCACAAAAGCCCCCCTGGTGATCGCCTGGAAACTCTTAAACATGGGCCGCAAACTCCCCTTTTTGGGTCTTTCCGTTAAATCATCAAACCATTGGCCTTGAGTCTGTGGCCGTGGGTCTGTTCCGCACTATCGCCTTTTAGGTGACGGAAGTATGGCAGCTTCTCAGCCTCCCAGCATTTCTCGCGGATCAAAGTTAAGATCGATCTCACGCCACGACGCATACTTGTCGGCAGGCATGACAAACGGGGCACATCGCCGGATCGCCCGCATGGCACTGTCTGCCGCCGCCCGGAACTGACTACCGCCCGCAAGCAGCCGCGACGTATTAATCAACTGCGGTGGCTGGGCAATCGAACCATCCGGGCGCAGAAATATCTTGATCCGCACCACAAGCCCCTGCGCATTGACCGCACCTGCAGGCACCGTCCAGCATTTGCGCATCTGAACCTTGAAGGCATCAATCTCAGACAGGGTCAAAGGAGAGCGAACCGCGCTCTCCGCCGTGCGTTGGGGCTGCGCACGAACCACCTGCTGTGGTTCCTCTTCCGGCAACTTGTCGAGCAGAGCTGCAATCCGGGTGGGATCAAAGGCGGGCTTTGGTTCCACGGGCGGCGGCGTTGGCCGTGTTTGAGGTTTCGGTTCGGGCTCAGGTTCCGGCTCAGCTTCCACCACAAGCTCAGGAGAAGGCTCCGGGGCAGGCGCTGGTTCAAGCTCGGGCGCTGGTTCTGGTTCCGACAGTTCTGCAACCGGCTCCGGCGCAAGCTCGGGTTCAGGCTCTGGTTCCACCGCCTCCTCGGCAGGCGGTTCCACCATGGGTTCGGGGATAGGCAGGTCGCGCAGGCTGGTAAACTCATCAATCGTCACCAGCTCCACCGGCAACACCTGGCTGGACGCCACCTCAAAGGGCTCTGTTTCCGGCAACGCAACCAGCGTGAACGCCAAAAGTCCGCCATGAACAACTGCGGAGAAAAAGAGCCCGGTACGCATACCTAATGGGACCGCTCAGGGTTTGTCGTGGTCTCCGTAACAAGACCGACGCGAGAAAATCCGGCCTGTGAAATGGTGCCCATCACGGCCATGACCTGCCCATATTCAATACTCCGATCAGCCCGCACATAGATGCGTTCATCATACCCGTTTTCACCGATCGCCAGCAGACGCGCCACCAGCTCGTCAACCTCCACCTGCGTTTCCTGTAGATAGATCACACCATCAGCCTGCACGGTAATGGTGAGCGGCTCATCATCGCCCTGCAAAGGCGCCGAACGCGTCTGGGGAAGATCAACCGGCACGCCGACGGTCAGCAAGGGGGCGGCGACCATAAAAACAATCAGCAACACCAGCATGACATCCACCATTGGCGTCACGTTAATCTCACTCATCAGCTCATTATGGTTTGTCCGCCGCCTGGAGCGACCCTGGCCTTTTCTGCCGCTGGAGAACGCCATATCTATTTCCGTTCATCTATCTGCCGTGAAACGATAGCCGCAAACTCATCTGAAAAATCCTCAAGCCGCGCGCCGAACCGGCTGACTTCACTTGAGAGCTTGTTGTAGGCGATAACAGCCGGGATCGCGGCAAGCAGCCCCAGTGCTGTGGCAAACAGAGCTTCTGCAATGCCCGGTGCCACAACCGCAAGGTTGGTATCACGACTGATCGCAATCGACTGGAAGGAGTTCATAATTCCCCAGACCGTCCCGAACAGCCCGACAAACGGAGCAATGGAACCCACCGTGGCCAGAAACAGGAGATTGGTTTCAAGCGACTGCATTTCCCGGTTGATCGTAACCGACATCATTTTATCGACCCGTTCTTTCACGCCGGCAAAATGTGTGGCCCCTGCTTCTGTGGAGCGTTTCCATTCTCCCATCGCTGCGCCAAACAAGACAGCCATGGGATGCGTCGCCCGGCTTCCAATATCCTGATAGAGGTCATCCAGTGACCGGCCCGACCAGAACGCCGTTTCAAATTGATCGGACTTCCGGCGCACCCGCCCCATCCGCCACCACTTGTCAAACATGATCGCCCAGGACCAGACCGACACCGCAATGAGGCCGATCATGACCGACTTGACGACCCAGTCCGCCCGCACAAACAGCGCCCAGAGTGTGAAATCAATAGGGTCGGTCACCAGCGAGGCATCGGCAACGATCTGGGTGGCTTGGGCAGGATCCATAAAATCTCTCCGTCAGGCGGGTAGGTCTCCGCTCACAAGACGGGCATGAGACCTCTGAATTTGGGCAAAATTAGCCCAGAAATTGTGTCAAAACTGGGGCATTCCAGCGCAACTATTATCAATTTACAGGGAACAACAAAGGCTTAGGCCGACTGTGACCCTGCCGCCACATGCTCGGCAAGCGCCTCAACAACAAACGTGGGCATCCGCCTCGGCCTGCCATCTGTATCAATACAGGCAGCCCGCACCGTCGCCCTCCAGATCAGTGTGCCATCTCGCCAAATGGTCTGTTCCACCTCAAGCCGCGCGCCACGCGCCGTCACATAGCGGGTCTCCACCTCCAAAAGCTCGTCAATCCGGGCGGGGGCCAGAAACATGATGTCCATTTTGTGGACCGCAAAGGCAAGTGGCGGATCACACTCAAGCAATTCAGAATGATGAATGCCCGCAAGACGCAGGAAATCGCTGCGTCCCCGTTCAGCATATTTCAGGTAATTTGCGTGATACACAATGCCGGAAAAATCAGTGTCCTCGTAATAGACGCGGACCGGCAGACGATGTACCCCCTCAACGATACGCCCGGCCACCCCCGGCCAGCTCTCCGCGCTCACGAAGCCTCCCCCGCAAACAGACCCTTTTGCCCCGGAGCCTCACGGGGGGCAGGCAGACCCAGGTGCTGGAATGCGGCGGGCGTTAGCATCCGCCCGCGCGGCGTGCGCTGCACCAGACCATTTTGAATGAGATAGGGTTCAACAATTTCTTCAATCGCATCGCGTGGCTCTGACAGGGCGGCAGAAATCGTCTCAATGCCGACGGGTCCCCCTGAAAATTTCTCCGCAATAACACGAAGATACCGATGGTCCAGACCATCCAGCCCGAGATTATCGACTTCAAGCCGCAAAAGCGCCTGATCCGCCAGCTTCACATCAATTTCCCCATGACCGCCAACAATCGCAAAGTCCCGCACCCGGCGGAGCAATCGTCCGGCAATCCGCGGCGTGCCTCTCGCCCGTCGCGCAATCTCATAAGCGCCCTCAGCGCTGATACCAATGCCCATGACCTTGGCGCCACGCCGCACAATCAGATCAAGTTCATCCACCTCATAGAAATTGAGACGAACCGGAATACCAAACCGGTCCCGCAGGGGCGTTGTTAAAAGGCCCGTCCGCGTTGTCGCCCCGACAAGCGTGAAGGGAGCCAGTTCAATTTTAACCGACCGCGCCGCCGGACCTTCCCCGATAATAAGATCAAGCTCGAAATCCTCCATCGCCGGATAGAGAATTTCTTCAACGGCGGGGCTAAGCCGATGGATTTCATCGATAAACAGAACGTCACGCTCTTCCAGGTTGGTGAGCAACGCAGCCAGGTCGCCGGCCTTGGCAATGACCGGCCCCGAGGTAGCCCGAAAATTAACCCCCAGCTCGCGCGCAACGATTTGCGCCAGAGTGGTTTTGCCAAGCCCCGGTGGCCCGGCAAACAGCACATGATCCAGCGCTTCGTTCCGTTTGCCTGCAGCCTCAATAAAGACAGAGAGGTTTTCGCGGACCTGTCGCTGGCCGGTAAAGTCAGCCAGTCTCTGGGGGCGCAGATGCGTCTCGGCAGTATCATCATCCAACGGGTTCGCCCCGACCAGCCGCTCGCTCATCGCGCCAACTCCTTCAGACCAACCCGGATAAGCGCCGGTGTCTGTGCGCCCTCATCAAGCTCTTTGGCGGCCACCGCAATTGCCCCCGCCGCCTGCGCCTGCGCATAGCCCAGATTAACCAGCGCGGAAACCGCATCGCGCACGGCACTGCCGCCACCCATCGCCTCACCATCGCCTGCCGCCAGAACCGGCGCAAGTTTCGCCGGAGCAGGTGCCTTATCGCGCAACTCAATGGTAATGCGCTCGGCAAGTTTCGGCCCCACGCCCGGTGCCCGCGTCAACGTCTTCTTGTCCCCCAGCGCAACCGCATCTGCCAGAGCGCCAGGCCCAAGCGTTCCCAGCATCGCCATCGCATGGCGTGCCCCCACCCCCTGCACAGATTGCAGCAGGCGAAACCAGTCACGCTCATCACCGGTAACAAACCCAAAAAGTCTCAGTTGGTCTTCCCGAACATATGTGTCAATCAACAGCGACAGAATTTTCCCCTTGTCCGGCACTTTGCGAAGGGTATGGCCGGAACACGAAACCAGATAGCCAACACCACCCACGTCAAGAAGCAGCCAGTCCTCGCCAACCTCATCCACAATACCGGTCAGTTTACCGATCATGCCCGCGCCGCCTTTATCTGTGCCTTCTCGACATAGGGCACGGCTGACCGGTAATGCGCATGACAGATCGCAATCGCCAGCGCATCTGCCGCATGTTCACTTGTGGTGACACATCTGGGCAGCAGGGTTTCCACCATCATCTTGACTTGCTGTTTGCTCGCATGGCCAGAGCCCGTCACGGTTTTCTTGATTTTATTGGGGGCATATTCTGCCACATCAAGGCCCGCACGCGCCGGCACCAGAAGCGCAATGCCGCGCGCCTGCCCGAGCTTCAGGGCGGCAACAGGATCGCGGGCAACAAACACCGTTTCCACCGCAGCGGATGCCGGTGTGGTGGAACCAAGCACCTCAAGCAGCCCCTTTTCTATCTGCACCAGCCGGTCGGCAAGCGAAAGCGTTGCATCTGTCTTCACCGTCCCATTGGCAACATGGGCGAGCCGGTTGCCGGTAACATCGATCACACCCCACCCGGTGGCGCGCAATCCAGGGTCAAGCCCCAGCAATCTGATGGTCTGTGTCATTTGCAGGCAGTCATGTGTCAGGCGGAAATTTGCTCAAGTACCGAATCGGACATCTCAAAGTTCGCATAAACTTGCTGCACATCATCGCAATCGTCCAGCAAATCAAGCAGACGCAGCAAAGTTTCAGCATGTGCCCCGTCCACATCAATTGTATTGAGCGGTTTCCAGATAATCTGCGCAGACCGGGCGGGGCCAAACAGTTTCTCCAGCGCCAACACCACTTCATGCAGGCTTTCTGCCGTGCAGATCAGCGTATGACCGTCCTCATCTGACTGGCAATCCTCCGCGCCGGACTCCAGCGCCGCCTCGAACATGGCATCGGCATCAGCCGCCTCCGGGACATATTCGATTGAGCCCACCCGGTCAAAACTGAATGAAACTGCCCCCGTTTCTCCCAGATTACCCCCGCATTTGGAAAAAATTGCGCGCACTTCACTGGCCGTCCGGTTGCGATTGTCAGTGAGCGCCTCAACGATCACCCCAACACCTCCCGGCCCAAACCCCTCATAGCGCATGTCTTCGTAATTCTCGCCGCCCTGTTCCGAGCTTTTCTTGATCGCACGCTCGATATTGTCCTTGGGCATGGACTGGGCACGCGCAGAAATGATGGCAGTGCGCAACCGAGGGTTATGATCCGGATCAGGCATCCCCATTTTAGCGGCAACAGTGATTTCCTTCGCCAGTTTGGAAAACAGCTTGGAGCGCTTTTTATCCTGCGCACCCTTGCGATGCATGATGTTCTTGAATTTGGAATGTCCCGCCATTTATCTCAAGCTCTCAACCGTGAAGGGTGTCTCAAAGGCCACTAATGCGATGCGCTCTAATGTCTGTCTTTATAGGCAGACAATGCCGCAAAATCCATAGGCTGGAATATCTCACCTGAACGAAGTAATCAGCATTTTTCGGAAAACGTTAAGCATTCGTTTACCACCTTAGGTTTAGTTATGTCTTCAAGAGCAACTTATACGGGTATAAACATAACCACCCTGACCGTTGCAACACCGGTGCGAACCAAATTCGATAACCAGGACCCAGGGGGGGATAAATGTTCAATCTTCGCAAAAGCGCTGTAGAGACAATGCCCGATAACGTGGAACCGATCAAAGCCGCGCCGGAGACAATGACCCACGAGATGCTGATCACCATGATGGATAATATGCCCATCAACGTAATGATGGCAGATCCGGTAGATCTTAAGATCACGTATATCAACCAGACCAGCGTCGACACACTCAAAACAGTTCGCAATCTGTTACCGCGCGAAGTTGACCCGGAAAACATGCTGGGCGTGTGCATTGATGTTTTTCACAAGAAACCATCCCATCAGCGCCAGCTTCTTGCCGACCCTTCAAATCTTCCTCACAACGCCAAAATCAAGCTTGGCCCGGAAACGCTGGATCTGCGCGTAGCCGCTGTCCACGACAATGGCGGCAACTATATCGGCGCCATGGTCACCTGGAGTGTTGTCACCACATTTCAGAACGCAATCTCCGATTTTGAGACCAACGTGGGAGGTGCCGTCTCCCGTGTCGCCGCAGCTTCCAATGAAATGAAAAGCATGGCGAGCACATTGGCCGCAACGGCGGCTGACAGCACCAAACAGGCAACCGCTGTTGCCGCTGCTGCGGAAGAGACCACAACCAACGTACAAACCGTGGCAAGTGCGGCAGAGGAGATGTCAAACTCCATTACCGAAATCACCCGTCAGGTAGCAGATTCATCCGCAATCGCCCAGGAAGCTGTCGTTGAAGCGGAAAAAACCAACGCCACCATCCAGGGACTCGCCGAGGCCTCTGAAAAAATCGGCGATGTCGTCAATCTTATTCAAGACATTGCAAGCCAGACAAACCTGCTCGCCCTCAACGCGACCATCGAAGCAGCAAGAGCAGGAGAAGCAGGTAAAGGTTTTGCGGTTGTTGCCTCTGAAGTTAAGGAACTGTCCAGCCAAACCGCCAAAGCAACTGAGGAAATCGCCAGCCAGATCGGGACGATCCAGCAGGCAACGAACGGCGCTGTCGATGCGATCGATTCTATCAGTACAACAATCCAGAAGATCAACGACATCACCTCCGCGATCGCGGCATCCGTCGAACAGCAAAGCTGCGCAACCGAAGAAATCAGCCGAAATGTTCAAGAGGCCGCCACAGGCACCCGCGATGTTTCAGAAAACATCTCAACAGTGACCACAGCAGCAGCGGAAACAGGTGAAGCCGCCGCCCAGGTGCAGGACACAGCCGGCCAGCTTGAAGAACAATCGGAAGTTCTGCACGCCGAGGTCGAAAAATTCCTGGAAGAGGTAAAGAAACTCTAATTCCCGGAAACGCTTCTGTCGTTTCGGGAAAGAAAAACTCTGGTTCCATCCCGCCACCCGATATGGGCCAGAGTTCAACACCGTCTTATCCCCGACGGTGTAAAAAGTACCCCGTCCCAACACACCACCCTGTGTTGGGACGGGGTCATTTTCAAACTTCGCGCCGTCCCTCGGACCTTGCGCCATCCCTCAGCGAAATCGCAAAGAAAACCGGCACCACCACAAGCCCACTCACCCACCATGTTTGCCACAGGCCGTGCGACACAGTGCCGACAATCAGAATGCATGTCAGTGCTGCCAGCAGATAGGCCTGATATCGGGCGGTCAGACCGCCGATCTGGCGAACAAGCAAGGCCCACCCAAGGGCCGCAACCACCGCCCCCAGCCCTCCCATTTCAAACCAGATCTGCAGGATCGCATTGTGCGGATGGTGCATAAGCGGGCCGCCGAAATACATGTGTGCCATGCCTTCAAGCGGCAGAAACCGACCGGCTTCAAGCCCATATCCGAAAAGCGGTTGTTCCATGATTTTTCCCGCGACAAAACTCCAAAGCTCAAGCCGTGACGCCACTGTCAGTGGCAACGAAAAAGCAGGCCCCTCCGCCGACATAAAATCAAACGCAAAAACCGCACCCAGCATTGCAAGCTGGGCGGACTGGCTTTCCGTGGTGAAGGTACTGGCCAGCGTCAGCAGAACAAAAAGCCACACACCCCTTGACCCGACAGTTTGCAGAAGAGCGAGGCTCATGGGCCAAAGAAGAACGGCCAGCAGGACAATCGGCCGGTTGGCGGCATGCGCGGCCTGTCCTGAGCTAACGTCATGGGCAAGCGCAAAAAAAACCTCCTCCACTAACCCCCTCAACAAAGCCCCACACCAACCCAAAGACCAGTGAAAGGATCATAAGCGACCGGAGAGCCTATAGCGCTGTAACCCGGGCCGACAGTGCCCAGAACAAAACCGCCAGCAACGACATCCCGCCAAGTTTGAGGAAACGGCCACTGGCATAGTCGAAATCCAGGGACCTCGTGGTCGCAAGGCCGATAAGTGCCACAAACACCAGCCAGACAATAAGGATACCGGCGGAAGGTCTGGGAAAACGGCCTGTTTGAACAACAAGGGCGAGAAGTGCCAACAAAAAACAAACAGGAACCACCACCCCCAATGCACGCAGGGATATAAAACTGACAGACGCGGAGGCAATAACAAGAAGTGCCAAAGGCCACAGGACCGGCGTTTCCCGAATAACGGCGATATCTTCAATAAACGTCCGCTTGAGTGCCACCATTCCCACTCTCATCGCCTCTTCGTTCCCCATCATTTCTTCGTGCGATGTCACAAACACCGATCCCGTTGCACCGGGTCCCTCAAAAAAGCGGTGAAGCTTTCAGCCGCCCGCCAATGCGGATCGGCTCAATTTGTTTGGCAAGCCCCGTTGCATCATCCGTTTCAACAAAAACACCGCAAACCGTCGCCGGACCATCGGCCGGAACAAACCGCCCACTTGGAACCTTGCTGACAAATCGGTTGATTGGCTCATCTTTCTGCATTCCGATCACAGAATTGTAATCCCCGCACATGCCCGCATCGGTCTGGTAGGCCGTGCCCCCGTCCAGTATCTGCGCATCCGCCGTGGGCACATGACAGTGTGTCCCCACCACCAGGCTCGCCCGGCCATCACAAAAATGCCCCATCGCCATTTTCTCCGACGTGGCCTCCGCGTGCATATCCACAATCACAGCGTCCGCAATCATTCCCAGGGGGCTTTGCTCCAGCGCTTCATCGACACTTGCAAAAGGGTCGTCCAGCGCATTCATAAACACACTTCCAAGCACGTTCACCACCAGAACCCGGGCACCGGTCGCTGTTTCAAACAGCCCGCTTCCCTTGCCGGGCGTGCCTTTTGGATAGTTTCGCGGGCGGATCAACCGAGGTTCACGCTCAACATGGATCAGCGCCTCGCGTTGGTCCCAGGCATGATTTCCCAGCGTCACGACATCCGCGCCCGCATCAAGCAGCGCATCGCATATCGGCCCGGTAATGCCGAACCCTCCGGCAGCGTTCTCGCCGTTCACAACCACAAAATCCGTCCGAAGGTCCGCGCGCAATCCGGGCAGCCGGGCAATCACGGCCTCCCGGCCGGCACGTCCCACCAAATCCCCCAGAAACAGCAATCTCATCCAGGCTTCCTTTCAAAATGACGGCAGCCTTTCTCCGTCACCACCCAATCAAGGGCCTCGTCATAAGGGTCGCAGGGCAAAAGGTCACGCTGCTGTGCACTAAAAGCGACACCAACGGCAATGCAGCTACCCTTTTCCCGCAGTTTTGCGAGCGTCCGGTCGTAAAAACCTCCCCCGTAACCAAGCCGGGTGCCTGCAGGGTCAAAGGCCAGCAGCGGCACCAGAACAATATCAGGCACAACCTCCCGCGCACCGGCAAGCGGCACCCTTGTGCCATAAGCCCCCGACGTTGTTGAAGCGCCCGGGCGCCATTGGTGAAAGGCAAGGGGCTCGTGTGCACCCAAAACCAGCGGAAGGGCACAGGTATGCCCAAGGTCGTTCAACCGATCAAGCAATGGCACAACATCTGCCTCGGACCGAATTGGGAAATAGCCGGCAATAACGCAAGCCGGGACGGGCTGAATACCGCTGAGAAAATGATCCGAAAAAGCCGTCGCCGCCGCCTTCCCAAGCACCCGGTGCGCTTTGTCGCGAACTGTCGCCGCCGCCTGACGCAGCATCGGCTTGCTCTGAGCTGAGGGAGGCTGCGAAGGGTCGGACATTATCAACTCAATATATGATCCACAAAATATCCAGAGATCGCTTCACCCAGGGGTTGGCCCCAAAGAACACCCACAACGAAGTGGGCCCACCGGACCGTCGGAGCTGTGATTCTCGGAGACCTACACAAGTAGGTGGGCACCGTGTGCAGCAGGCCACGACCCGCCACAGGGACAGTTCCCTAGAGAAACGTAAGGCCCCGAGCAATTGCGCTCCTAACGCATCCGGCAGCACCCACGCCAACTATACCACGCTTGGCAAGCCCTTGCCCAACCCCGGCTCCAGGAAATGAAATTAATCCAGTCAGGAGGCTTCCAGGCGATCTGCAATCTTGCCAATCCGAACCGTAGCCTGCCCCAGCAGGGCGGCAATCTTGTCCTCGGCCTTTTCTCCCAGCACGGTTTGCGCCTCGCCGGCTTTCTTGAGTGAGGCGACCTCAGCGGTCAGTTTTTCCACTTTTTCCAGCGCGTCGTAATACTCGTCTGAGATTAACAGACCGGCCAGGAGCAACAATCGTGCATCCCCCACCTGCCCCACCGTTTTTGCCAACTCGCTCACATGATCGTCGAGATAGCGTGCCAGTTCCCGCAGATGGTCTTCCTCGCCATCGCCGCAGGCAACCGAGTAAGACCGATCATTAATGGAAACGTTGACTTGCCCCATTGTTCTACTTCCTCACCAAACATTGCTTCATGCCGATTGCTCACGACAAAAGCTGGTTAATATCCTTCAGGGCCACACCGATCTGCGAGGAGGCCCGTGCATTGAGCCCTTCGAGACGACGCACATCGGCGCGCATAACATCCAGCTCTTCTGCCAACCGGGCGCGGTCTTCCTTAAGAGCGGCAATCTGGCTTTCCAGCGCGCCACGCGCTTCCGCACGCACGCTGCTGCCACCAACGGCCAGGTCAAGCCGGTCAAGCACAACGCCAAAATCGCTCATCGCTTCATCTAGCTTTCCCATTACGCTGCCATCTCTCTCAATATCCGCAAAATGTCTTCTGGCCGGTGCCCCGCCCCTTCAAGATTTGCGCAGAATAGGGGGCCAGCTTGAAGTCGGTCAACCAGAAGGCTCCGGGGCCATTTGGCAAACGGCTCTGCAAACCGCATAGAACAAACCCAAAGCGCATATTTTCACGGCGAAACAGCACTGTTTTCCCGCTCTCGAATCACATTGACTCTAAGGAAACAGATAGTCATTGTGTCGCCGTTCTCGACCGTTTTTTGACTGACAGACCACACATTCTCTCGCTATCTGTGTCACGTTTTTCAAAGCTGACCACGACAGAACTGTTTTGAAGTCTCTGGTTTGGCATTTGTCCGGAGTTTGACATTTGTTGAAGACAGGCTTCTAAAGCGCACCGGGGGCGGGCCGCGCGAAGACAACACCCAACGCCCCGCCGATGACAGGGCACCACATCTGGCGACCCACGGCAAAACGAGTTTGAAAATGACGCCATCAGAGCATTCGGCAACAGCCTCTGTCTCCACAGAGGGTGAATCTGCCAACGTGAACGCAACACACAAAATGATGGCAAATGCCATCCGGGCCCTCTCCATGGACGCGGTCCAAAAGGCCAAAAGCGGACACCCGGGAATGCCTATGGGCACGGCCGACATCGCAACGGTCCTGTTCACCAAATTTATGAAACATGACCCGCGCCAGCCAAACTGGCCGGACCGCGACAGGTTCGTCCTGTCCGCCGGACACGGGTCAATGCTTGTCTACTCCCTGCTCTATCTTCTGGGCTATGAGGACATGACGCTGGACGAGATCAAAAACTTTCGCCAGCTCGGATCAAAAACACCGGGTCACCCGGAGTTTGGCCACACGCCAGGCGTGGAAACCACAACCGGTCCCCTGGGCCAGGGTCTTTCGACCGCCGTTGGCATGGCGCTGGCCGAACAGCTCCAGAAAGCCCGCTTTGGCGCAGACCTTGTAGACCATTTCACCTACACGATTGCCTCTGACGGCGACCTGATGGAAGGCATCAGTCACGAGGCCATTAGCCTGGCCGGCCACTTAAAACTTTCGCGCCTGATCGTTCTTTACGATGACAATGAAATCACCATCGACGGCGCACTGAGCCTGTCTGAAACCGGCGATGCCCTGAAGCGCTTTGAGGCTGCCGGCTGGGACGCGGTGCGCATTGACGGCCACGACGCCGGTGCAATCGAAAAAGCCATCGCAGCAGCCCAGGTTTCCAGCAAACCAAGTCTCATCGCCTGCCGCACCACCATTGGCTACGGCTCTCCCAACAAGGGGGGAACCTCTGCTTCTCACGGCTCCGCACTGGGCGAGAGTGAAATTGCCCTCACCCGCAAGGAATTGGGATGGCCACACGCCCCCTTTGAAATCCCGACCGACGTGCTGGATGCCTGGAGAGTGGCGGGCCTGAAAAGCTGCAAACCCCGCAAGGCCTGGGAAGATCGCTACGCCGCCCTGAACGCCGACAAGCGTGCTGAGTTCGACCGCCGCTTGGCAGGCGACCTGCCTGCCGGTTTTGCACAGACCATGATCGACTTCAAAAAGACCCTGTCCGACGAAAAACCCGGATGGGCGACCCGCAAGGCCTCGGAAGAAACCCTGCACGTCATCAACACAGCCCTGCCCGAAACCATTGGCGGGTCAGCCGACCTGACCGGCTCCAACAACACCCGCTCAAAAGACCAGAAAGCCGTTACGCCTGACGATTTCACCGGCAGCTTCATCCATTACGGCATCCGCGAACACGCCATGGCCGCCGCCATGAACGGCATGGCACTGCATGGCGGCCTGATCCCCTATTCAGGCACATTCCTGGTGTTCACCGATTACTGCCGCCCCGCCATCCGCCTGTCAGCACTGATGGAGCAGCGCGTCATCTACGTCATGACCCATGACAGTATTGGCCTTGGGGAAGACGGACCGACCCATCAGCCGGTTGAACATCTGGCAAGTCTGCGCGCCATGCCGAACCTGAATGTCTTTCGCCCGGCCGACGCTGTTGAAACCGTTGAGTGCTGGCAGCTAGCCCTTGAGGCAAAGAAAACCCCCAGCATCCTTGCTCTGACCCGTCAGGGCCTGGCGCTGAACCGTTCCGAACACACCGATGAAAATCTTTGTGCCCGAGGCGCCTATGAGCTTGCCCCAGCCAAAGGCGATGCAAAAGTCACTTTGATCGCATCAGGATCAGAAGTCAGCATCGCGCTGGAAGCAAAGGCCCGCCTTGAGGGAGAAGGCATTCCAGCCCGTGTGGTCTCCGCCCCCTGCCTTGACCTGTTCGATCAACAGTCCATCGAATACAAAAAGCAGATACTGGGGGAAGGAACGGTGCGTATCGCCATTGAGGCCGCAGGCGGCTATGGCTGGGAGCGTTATATCGGGCTCGACGGGGCCTTCATTGGAATGCAGTCATTTGGTGCCAGTGCGCCGATTACAGACCTCTACCAACACTTCAACATTACAGCAGATGCGGCCGTGGCCGCAGCAAAGGAACGGCTCTGACCGAGCCACTGACACCCAATCTGGGCAAGGAGATTTAAGGTATGGCAATTCGTGTAGCGATCAACGGTTTTGGCCGCATCGGTCGACTGGTGCTTCGGGCAATCGCAGAATCCGGTCGCAAGGACATTAACGTCGTTGCAATCAATGACCTGGGAAGTGTCGAGGCCAATGCCCACATGCTGAAATTCGACAGCGTGCACGGTCCTTTCCCCGGCAAGATCAAAACCACAAAATCCTCCATGAACGTCGGTCGCGGCCCGATCAAGATCATCGCCGAACGCGACCCTGCAAAACTACCCTGGGAAAAACTCGACATCGACATTGCCCTGGAATGCACGGGCCTTTTTGCATCCAAGGAAAAATCCTCCGCCCACCTGGAAGCCGGTGCCAAAAAAGTTCTGGTCTCCGCCCCCGCCAGCAATGCCGACCTGACCGTTGTCTATGGCGTGAACGACAATAAGCTCCGCAAAAGCCACAAAGTGGTTTCCAACGCCTCATGCACAACCAACTGCCTCGCCCCCGTTGCCCAGGTTTTGAGCAAACTCTGCGGCATCAAACAGGGGTACATGACCACGATCCACGCATTCACGGGCGACCAGCGCACTGTTGACACATTGCACGGAGACCTTCGCCGTGCGCGCGCCGCGTCCGTCTCCATGATCCCGACATCAACGGGCGCCGCCAAGGCAGTTGGCCTGGTCCTGCCCGAACTTGCCGGCAAACTGGATGGCACCGCAATCCGCGTCCCCACCCCCAATGTTTCCCTGATCGACCTGTGTTTTGATGCAGGCCGGACAGTAACGGTGGAAGAAGTGAACGCCGCCATCATCAGGGCTGCCGATGGTCGCCTAAAGGGCGTGTTGGGGTATGTGGACGAACCAATGGTTTCCATCGACTTCAACCACAACAAGAACTCCTCCACTTTCGACCTGACCCAGACCCAGGTGATGGGCGGAAAATTCGTGCGTGTCCTGTCGTGGTACGACAATGAATGGGGCTTTGCCAACCGCATGGGCGACACAGCCGTTGCCATGGGCAAATTGCTCTAAGCCAGTCAGGAGCCGGTTCATGAGCCAGCATAAAACCCTTGATGATTTGTTTGGCAAAGGATCGGTTGCGGGCAAGCGCGTATTTGTCCGCGCCGATCTGAACGTGCCGGTCGACGCGCACGGCAACGTATCTGACGCAACACGGCTTGAACGCCTGCTGCCAACTCTGGCCGACCTGAGCGCGAAGGGCGCTCGGGTCGCCATTCTCTCCCACTTTGGCCGCCCCAGGGGCGAACCCAGGGCGGACATGAGTTTGGAACCCGTCGTAAAGGTGCTGGCCGGCCTTCTTGGCAGGCCCGTCACTTTTGCCGCCGACTGCATCGGAGAGGCACCTGCGTCTGCCATTGCCGCCCTCAAGGAGGGTGACGTTCTGGTTCTTGAAAACACCCGCTTCCACAAGGGCGAGGAACAAAATGACGCGGCATTCGCTCAGGAGCTGGCCGCCAATGGCGATATTTATATCAACGATGCTTTTTCTGCTGCCCACCGCGCCCATGCCTCAACCGAGGGCATTGCGCACTTGCTCCCGGCCTATGCAGGCCGTGCCATGGAGCGCGAACTGAGCGCCCTGGGACAGGCCCTGGGAAACCCCGAGCATCCCGTTATAGCCATCGTCGGGGGCGCAAAAATTTCCTCCAAACTGGATCTGCTGGGTAATCTCGTGACTAAAGTAGACACGCTTGTCATCGGCGGCGGCATGGCCAACACCTTCCTCGCCGCCAAGGGTGTGAAGGTTGGCAAATCACTCTGCGAACATGACCTGGCAGACACAGCCCGCGAGATCATGGTCAAGGCAGAGGCTGCCGGGTGCACCATTATTCTGCCAAGCGACGCTGTGGTCGCCGCCGAGTTCAAGGCCCACGCGCCAACACGTACCGTTCCCATCGATGCCGTGCCGCAAGACATGATGATCCTTGATGTAGGTACCGACACCCTGGCAACCCTGGCCGGACACTTTGAAACCGCCAAAACTGTTGTGTGGAACGGACCCCTGGGCGCATTTGAAATCGACCCCTTCAACATCGGCACCGACACCGCCGCGCGCCATGTGGGCATGCTCACGAAAATGGGCACAATGGTCTCTGTTGCCGGCGGCGGAGACACGGTTGCAGCCCTCAACAATGCAGGCGCTGCCGACGACTTCTCCTATGTCTCAACGGCAGGCGGAGCCTTCCTGGAATGGCTGGAAGGAAAAACCCTCCCCGGCGTCGCGGCTTTGCAATAACGCCTCCCTTTTCTTTGCCGAACACCTGTCCGCCACCTCATGACCGGCCCCGAATCTGGAAGCGACAGGTTCCATTTGCCGTCTCCCACACAATCGCGATAGACCTTCTCCATGACAAAATCAGCTCCACCGCCCTGCCGCCTCTATCTCATCACCCCGCCCCGGCTCGAACCTCTCGGGTTTGCCGAAACCCTGAAAGCCGCTTTGGGCGCAGGCGATGTTGCCTGCGTACAATTGCGCCTGAAGGACGAAGACGGGCAGGCAACCGTCGATGCGAACACCATCCGTCGCGCCACTGAGGCCCTCATGCCCGTTGCACAGGCCCACGGCGCGGCATTTCTCATCAATGATCGCGCTGATCTGGCCGCCGAACTGGGCGCAGACGGTGTCCACATCGGGCAGACCGACACGCCCTACAAAGAGGCGCGCGCGCTTTTGGGGCCAGAGCGCATCGTCGGCGTCACCTGCCACGCTTCGCGCCATCTTGCCATGACAGCCGGAGAAGCCGGCGCGGATTACGTGGCTTTCGGCGCCTTCCATAAAACCGACACAAAGCAGGCTGAAAGTACGGCGGAACCTGAAATTCTCACCTGGTGGTCGGAGCTGTTTGAAGTCCCCGGCGTTGCCATTGGCGGGATCACGACCCGGAACGCGAAGCCCCTCATATCGGCTGGCGCTGATTTTCTGGCCGTTTCGGCAGGCGTCTGGGCACATGAACAAGGCCCCGCCGCCGCCGTCATGGCCTTCAATCAGGCAATGGCGGACAAAACCTGACCCCCGCTCGGCTGAGCGATATAAGAAGCCCGGTTTTGCGGAAAAGAAAGATCAAACATGCGCTCTCTCACAGCCCCCATGCGCTACCTGATTTTAAGCCTTGCCCTGGGGTTTGTCCTCGGCCTCTCGGTGGGAGGAACAACAACCGCCACCGCCCAGACCTTCGACCAAACCTTCGAGGAGGCGGCAAAAGCCTATCAGGCCGGTGACTACGAGACAGCTCTGTCCGGCCTTCGGATAGCGGCCCTCAGCGGCGATGCCAACGCCCAGCTCCTTCTGGGGACTATGTATTTCAACGGAGAAGGCATCCCAGCGGACTATGTGGAAGCGCTGCGCTGGTTTCACCTCTCCGCAGATCAAGGCAATCCCGCAGCCGCTTTTGCGCTTGCCTCCGCCTATCGTACAGGGGCCGGAACAGCACAAAATGACACCCGGGCGCGCCAGTATTTTGAAGTGGCGGCAACCGGAGGGCTCACGCCCGCCAAGTACGAACTGGCAAACATGCTGGCCGCCGGACAAGGGGGCCGGGCAGACAGCCTCCGCGCTGTCCGGTTATTTGAAGAAGCCGCGAGAGCCGATCATCCCGACGCGCTCTACGCCGCAGGAGCAATTTATGCAGCAGGACAACTAAAGCCACAGGACCTGCCCCGTGCCGCAGCCTATTTCCGCAAGGCGGCAGAACTCGGGCAACCGGACGCCGCCTACAATCTGGGCCTCATGCTGGTGGAAGGCACAGGGCTACAGGCCCAGCCGGCCGAGGCAACCCAATGGTTTGAGGTTGCCGCAGCGCAAGGGTTGGCGGACGCGCAGGCCGCCCTCGGGTTTCTCTACATCAATGGGACCGGCGTTGAGAAAAATGAAGAAACAGCGGCCTCCTGGTTCAACGAAGCCGCATTGCGCGGCCATGCCCTCGCCCAGACCCGGCTGGCGCGCCTCTATTATCTGGGCAAGGGCATCGAAAAAGACCTGGCTGCCGCTTACACATGGATGAACATTGCCCGGGCTGAAGGCCGCGATGACCCGGAGCTGGCGGAACTTCTGGAGCCGGAAATGACGCCCGCCCTTCTTGCCGAGGCCCAAGAGGCCCTGAAGAACTGGGAAGCCGCAACCTCCCCTCCCTGACGAAAGTGCCCGCCTGACTGGATTTCTTTTGTTCTGAGACCCGTCTGGTGCTATCCAATCGTCAGGCCCGCTGCTTGAGCAAAACCTGCACCCGGACAGCAGGCCGACATCGCTATTTCTGAACATTATGGCTGAAGATCACCCCATGAAGATAAACGGCAATGAAATTCGCCCCGGCAACGTCATCGAACACAAAGGGGGCCTTTGGTCCGCCGTCAAGGTTCAGCATGTAAAACCGGGCAAAGGCGGCGCTTTCGCGCAAGTTGAGCTGAAAAACCTGATCGACAATACCAAGCTCAACGAACGTTTCCGGTCTGCTGAAACCGTTGAGAAAATCCGGCTTGAGCAAAAGAACTACCAGTATCTCTACGAGAATGACGGCATGTTGACCTTCATGGACACAACCACCTACGAACAGATCGAGTTGGCCCGGGATTTTGTCGGCGAGCGCGCCGCTTTCCTGCAGGACGGCATGGAGGTGACAGTCGAAAGCCATGAAGGCCGCCCTCTGGACATCAACCTTCCAGACCAGGTAACACTCGAAGTCACCGAAACCGAACCGGTGCTTAAGGGGCAGACCGCAACTTCGTCCTACAAGCCCGCGATCATGGACAATGGCGTGCGCGTTATGGTTCCCCCCTTCGTTGGAGTGGGAACCCGAATTGTCGTCGATACAAATGAAATTACCTACCTGCGTCGCGCCGACTAGACGCCTTTCACACCACACCGCTGAACCGCGCAACACTTCAGCCCTCAACAAAGACGAAATCTGATGACCCCCAATTCGCCCACGATCACCGTCATGGTGCAGGCTGCCCGCAAAGCCGCCCGCACGCTCACACGTGACTTTGGCGAAGTGGAAAACCTTCAGGTCTCCGTCAAAGGGCCAGGAGATTTTGTCTCCTCCGCAGATTTGCGCGCGGAAGAAACCATCCGCGAGGAACTGACCCGCGCCCGGCCGGGATATGGCTTTCTGCTCGAAGAAGGCGGCGAGGTCAAAGGATCAGACGCCAGCCACCGCTGGATCGTCGACCCGCTGGACGGCACCACCAATTTCCTGCACGGCATTCCCATGTTTGCCATCAACATTGCCCTGGAACGCAACGGAGAGATCGTCGCGGGCCTCACCTACAACCCCATTACGGACGAGCTCTTTCTGGCGGAAAAAGGCAAAGGCGCATTCCTGAACGACCGGCGTCTGCGCGTGGCAGCACGCACCGACCTCACCCAGGCGGTTGTCTGCACAGGCATTCCCCACATCGGGCAGGATAATCACGCCCGGTTCGGCAAACAGCTCGCCGCTCTCATGCCCCAGGTCGCCGGAGTGCGCCGAACAGGCTCCTGCGCCCTCGACATGGCATTTGTAGCCGCCGGACGCTTCGATGCTTACTGGGAGCACGGCCTCAATGCCTGGGACCTTGCCGCAGGCCTGATCCTCATTCGCGAAGCCGGCGGCTTTGTAACCGACATGAACAATGGCTCCGACATTCTGGGCAAGGGTAGTGTCCTGGCCTCAAACGAGCGACTTCACCGGCCTCTCTACAACGTGCTGACAAAAACGGCGGCAGCCTGAGCTTCAAATCCACGCCGCAATTCTGCCCCCTTCCTCCGCAAAGCTGGGAGTGGTAAAGTTTGTAAATGAGTTTGCCAGCAACAGGACGTTAAGTAACATGCCGTTCCGTAACATGACGGGGACAAAGCCTTTCGGCAGGCTTCTTTATGCTGTCGGCTTTGGCGCGCTCACCGCGCTGACACCAGTATCAAATACCGCCCTGGCAGCGCCGGAAACACCCAGTGTTGACGTGGATATTTCCGCAATCGGCGCAAGCACCGGTACCGACAGACAGATAGCGCCCGGGCGCGCACCGGTCGTGCTGCGCGCACCGGGCTCTGCCCCAAAGGCCCTTATACGCCTGACACCGCCCTCCCCACAGCGGCCACCCGCCCTGAGTTCTGTACCGGCGACCCCCGCCATTCTCCCGCCGGTGGAAAGTACGGCTTTAACACCTGCCCCGACAACGCCTGCCCGAACGACGCCCGCACCAACCGCAACCCCTCTTCTGCCGGTCACACGCATAACACCAAAGCCAGCCCCCCCCGCAGCACAGCCCGCACCACCGGCTCCCGCCCGGGAGGCAAGCCTTCCCGCACGCACGCAAACTTCAACCCTGCCCTCCCCGGGATCCGCCGCCTATCGCCTGCGCTTCGATGCGGGCGCCACTACGTTTCTTGCAGAAACCCGTATCAACCTGGACCTCATCGCCACGGAACTGATGCGTCATTCCGATCGCATAGAGATACAGGCCTACGCAGGGCTACCCGGGGGTCTGAGCTCCCCCGCCCGGCGCCTGTCTTTGAGACGTGGCCTTGCCGTGCGCAAATACCTTGTCGATCAGGGCGTTCTGCAAAGTCGTATTGACGTACGCGCGCTCGGCGGTGTGCGAGACAGCGGGCCCGGCGAACGGGTTGATATTATTGTGAACAATCGCTGAAGTATCCTGTTTTCGGCCAAACCCCGCGAAGGAGACTTTCATGGACAGTCCTGACGGCATCGCCCTCTCCCGGCCCAGCCCTTACCTGACCCGCATGTTCCTGTTTCTGACCCTTGTGGGCTTTCTGGCTCTTATTTTATCCCCCCAGCTCGCAGAGGCATTTCTGGCCAACCCGGGCCTGAACGGCCTGATCGTGGGCGTACTGGTTGTCGGCACGCTATATGCTTTCCGGCAGATTTTTATCCTCTGGCCGGAAATACGCTGGGTAAACAGCTATCGCCGCGCCGACCCTGGCCAGGCCCCCTCCACCCCCCCCAAACTGCTGGCTCCAATGGCCACCATGTTTGGCAACCGGTCGTCCCATGTGGTGTTGGGCGCATTATCGATGCGCTCCCTGCTCGACAGCCTTGCCTCAAGGCTAGAGGAGCAACGCGAAATTTCCCGCTACATGATCGGGCTTTTGATTTTCCTGGGACTGCTCGGCACCTTCTGGGGCTTACTGGCAACCGTCTCCTCCATTGCCGGAACACTGGACGCGCTCGACATCGAAAGCACCGACAGCCTATCCGTGTTTGCAACCCTGCGCGAGGGTCTTCAGGCACCCCTCAAGGGAATGGGCACCGCCTTTTCTTCTTCCCTGTTTGGTCTGGCAGGGTCCCTCGTTCTGGGCTTCCTTGATCTGCAGGCAGGCCAGGCCCAGAACAGATTTTACAACGAGCTTGAGGAATGGCTCTCCACCGTCACTGATATTGTCGGCAGCAATGGCGACACGTCCGCCCCTGCGGCCCCTGCGGGCGATACCAACCACGCCATCATGGCGCTGGCCAATCAGGTCGCGGCTCTGACAGAGCAGGGGCGCGCAGAACAGCACCTCATTCACACGCTGGCACGCAATCAAGAGGCCCTGCAACCGGTTCTTGAGCGCCTGTCCCGCGCGTTGGAGCAGGAGGGCAAATAGCGCATGGCGATTTCCCACCGCATTCGTGCCCGCGCGCCCAACACCGACTATTGGCCGGGTTTTGTCGACGCAATGGCCACCTTGCTGCTGGTGCTGATCTTTCTCCTGTCTCTTTTCATGATGATGCAGTTCCTACTCGCCCAGTCGCTCACCGGAAAAGACAGCGCCCTTGATCGCCTGCGCTCTCAAGTGTCCGAGCTTGCCGACCTGCTGGCGCTGGAAGCCCGAGAAAAAACCGACCACCAATCCACCATCGCCTCGCTGACCCAGGCCCTGAGCACTGCACAGAGCGAGAAAGCAAGCCTCGCAGCCCTGCTCGCAGAGGGAGTTGGTGCGGACGGACGCGAAGCCATCCTTCTGTCCGAACTCGATGACGCCCAACGGATATCCGCTGAAGCCCTGGCGCAGGTTGAACTGGTCAACCAGCAACTGGCAGCCCTTCGCCGCCAGCTCGGCGCGCTGGAGCAGGCGCTGGAAGCTTCCGAAGCCAAGGACAGACAAAGCAATACCCAGATCGCCGACCTCGGCCGTCGGCTCAACTCCGCTCTTGCCCAGAAGGTGCAGGAACTCGCGCGCTACCGATCCGAATTCTTCGCCCGCTTAAAAGAGGCCCTGGGCAACCGCCAGGACATTGAAGTTGTTGGCGACCGTTTCGTCTTCCAGTCGGAGATTTTCTTCGCTTCAGGCTCGGCAGATATCAGCCCTGCCGGAAAACGCGAACTGCGAAAAATCGCAGTCGCAATCCGCGAGATTGCCGCCGAAATTCCCGACGACATTCACTGGATACTGCGTGTTGATGGCCACACCGACGCGGTCCCCATCAACACACCGCAGTTCCCCACCAACTGGCATCTGGCTAACGCACGCGCGCTTTCCGTTGTTCAAAACCTGGTCGCAGCAGGCATTGACGAAAAACGCATTGCCGCCGCCAGCTTTGCTGAATTCCATCCCCTCGTTGAGGGCACCGGCGCCGCAGCCAACCGCCGCAATCGCCGCATCGAGTTCAAACTGACCGAGCGCTAGGTTCTGCAAACTTACAGCCAACGATACCCGCAGATGCCATTGCCAGCCTGAAACTTCAACCACAAAACAAAACAAACGTTTGATTAAAACGATTGTTTGAAATATGCTCAACTTATGAGCAAAATAACCCGAGAACGGATATTGGACGCGGCGGAACTTCTATTCGCCGAGCGAGGCATTGACGGCACCTCAATCCGCGCCATTACCGAGACGGCCAGTGCAAATATCGCCGCGGTGAACTTTCATTTCGGCGGTAAGGCGGGCCTCATCGAAGCCATGTTCAAAAGACGGCTGGAACCTCTCGCACAAAAGCGTCTCAAACGGCTGGAAGCCGCACAGGCTGCAAACACCCCGGCATCCACAGCTGCTGTTCTGGACGCCTTCATGGAACCGCTGCTGGAACTGGTGGAACAACCTGACCGCAACACCCAGGCATTCGCTCGCCTGTTCGCCCGCACGGTCATCGAACCCACCCAGGCCATCCAGCAGATATTTGGAGGCAAACTGTCAGCCTATTCTGAAACCTTTCTAAGCGCATTTCACGCTGCACTCCCTCACCTGGAGCGCACCGAGCTGGTACTGCGCCTGGGTTTTGCCATCGGAGCAATCGCCCACGCTCTATCTGACCCAACCAGACGAACAGCTTTTGGCATAAACCCAAGCCCGCGCGAGCTACAGGCAGCCCTTAAAATATTTTTGCTTGCCGGCCTGGAAGCGCCAACAAATAGAAAGCACATTGACCAATGACGCATCCCAGTAAATTCGCCTTCGGCTACCGCCAGTTCCACACGGACACGAATTTCAATTTTCAGCTCAACCGATGGCTGCATCAATGGAATGAGAGCGAAGTTATTGCCGCTGCCGCTCAAATCACGGACCTGACGAGCTGGAAATCAGTCATGCTCGATTTTGCAGGGCGCGCAGAGCAGGAAGGCCGCCTTCTCAATGCCGCCTTCTTCTACCGCGCCGCCGAATTCTTCATTGCCCCCGATGATCCCGACAAGTTGACGGCTTACACGCGCTTTACCGAGCTATTCTACAAGCAACTGGGCGACCAGCCGATGCAGCGCGTTGACGTGCCGTTTGGCGACCACACCCTGCCAGCACTTGTTTTTCCTGCCATCGGTCCAAAACGCGACACATTGATTGTCCACGGCGGCTTTGATTCCTTCAAAGAAGAATTTATCGACATGGCAGAAACCTTTACCCGCCAAGGTTTTGAATTCATCCTCTTTGAAGGCCCCGGGCAAGGAGAGGCTCTACTAAAAAATCATATTCCCATGAGCCCCGACTGGGAAAAACCCGTAGGAGCGATCCTCGACCATTTTAACCTGACAGCCTGTAGCCTGCTTGGCATTTCGCTTGGCGGTCACCTGGCACCCCGTGCCGCGGCGTTCGACAAGCGCATCAAGCGCGTAATTGCTTTTGACGTGATGGAGGCCTTTTTTGGCTGCCTTTCTTCAAGGCTTGACCCTGGCCCGAGAAAACTTCTCACATTCCTGATGCAAATCAAGGCGAAGCGCACCATCAACACACTCATGGGGCGTGTGGTGGAAAAAGATGATTTCGTCCGCTGGGCATTTGGTCATGGCATGCATGTAAGCGGCACACAGACACCTTACGACTATTTGAACTGGGTTAAAAAATTCACGACCCGTGATATAGCTCACCTGATAGATCAGGATTTCCTGCTGCTCGGCGGAGCGGAAGACCACCTTGTGCCGGTCTCCCAGTTCTTTGCACAGGCAGAACGCCTGCCAAACACACACTCCCTCACCACCCGGCTTTTTACCTCTCGCGAGCAGGCAAGCAACCACTGCCAGATAGGAAATGTGCAGCTCGCTCTGGACTGGATAAACAACTGGCTGATATTTCAGACCCAGCAAGAACAAACAAACCAGCTCCGCGACACGCCGTAACGCAACAGCCCTATTCAGCCCGCCTTGGAGGAAGCGTACACACGAGTATCCTCGGGTCGAACACGCCCGCGATCAGCATTTTGTCGCCATAGGCAACCGCAACACTTGAGCCTGACAATTCCTGACCCAGATTGAGATACACCGTATCGCCGGTGCCGCCACCGCCCTCGCGCGGTACGAGGCGAACGACCTGGCTTGGCGAAATTTCAGCCTCATCACCCGCGTGTGCCACAAAGTCCATGAGCTTGGGATGCGCCGCGATCAAAAGTGTCCCGTCCGGGTTCACGTCTATATTATCAACGCCGGTACCCAATACGATATAGTCGAACGGCAACAGATCACCCGATGATGCGTCACGATTATAAATGCGCAACACCATGTCACCCAGTTCCGCAACATAGATCTGCGATCCATCCGGGCTCACATTCACACCGTTCGCATATTTCAAATCATCGACCACAACACGTGCATTGCTGCCATCGAAATACACAAGGTTAGCCCGCGCCATGCCGAGAAAGTCATGCACAGCTCCCCAGAACGGCGACGCGGTACCATGGTCGTTTGTCGCGTAAAAGCGCGTCGGCCCCACCGGCTGAACATCATTCAAACTGATAAACAAGGGATCCCGCACACTGGCTCTATGGGAGAGCACGCCATCCTGCGCTATATCAAACAGCTCAACCGTCTCCACACCCTCAGCGTGATTGATGACCGTGAGAGTGCGTTCACCTGAGGCACTCACATGCAGACCAAGTCCATGCGGTTGGAACGCAACGGGCACATGGGGTGTCACCGGTCGCAAGGCCCAGCTTGCCGGATCACCTTGAAGGTCAATGGCATAAATACCCCCCCGAACTTCCAAGTTCCCGGCACTGTAGGCTCTGCGGTCAACGGCGGAGACAAAGGCAATGCCGCGCTCATGGTCGATGACAATATCCTCAGGACCCGGCGCAGACGGAAGGACGCCACAGCTAGCCGGCACCTGCATCGCCGCCGTCAGGGTCGTGAACTGGCCCGCAGCCGCATAAAAACGCACAGATAGAAAGCTGGCCGCCACGACGAAAATGACAAAGCCAATAATAAAGTTTCGGTAGAGCGGTTTCATGAAAATCCCCAATATGAGTTGTAACGAGTATCAGTCCTGTGCCGCGACAAGTGGCGGAGAGGCTTGTGTTAACGCCCCCATTGTCTCCTGTGATGCTTCCACCGCTCCAAACTGAAGCGAAGCGAGACGTGCATACAATCCGCCTTGCGCAACAAGATCCTCATGCGCCCCTTGCGCAACAATACGCCCCTGATCCATAACAATGATCCGGTCAGCTTTACGAACGGTCGCCAGCCTGTGCGCAATAACAATTGTAGTCCGGCCTTCCATCAAACCCTCAAGGGCCTGCTGCACAAATTTTTCGCTCTCCGCATCCAGCGCACTCGTGGCCTCATCAAGCAACAGCACCGGTGCATCACGTAAGATCGCGCGCGCAATCGCAATACGCTGTCGCTGACCGCCAGATAGGGTCATCCCGCGTTCACCAAACACTGTTTCATACCCCTGAGGCAGGGATGAGAGGAAGTCGTCTATGTGAGCCGCTTTGGCCGCGTCCTGCACCTGCGCGTCGGTGGCCTCCGGCCGACCATACCGAATATTGTCCCGCGCACTCATCCCGAAGACCACCGTTTCCTGAGGAACAAGCGCAAAGCATTTGCGAACCTCCAGAGGGTCCGCCTGGCACAGATCAACGCCATCAAACCGGATTACACCACGTTGCGGATCAAAAAACCGCAGCAGCATTTGAAAAATTGTGCTCTTGCCAGCCCCCGACGGTCCGACAATGGCGATGGTCTCTCCCGGGGCGACGCTCAACGAGAGGCCGTCCAGCGCCGAAACGCCAGGCCTTGCTGGATAGGCGAAAGAAACCCCCTCAAAAGACAGCACCCCTTTTGAGGGTTGGGGAAGTGCAACAGGGTTGGCAGGTGCCTTGATCTGCGGTTCGACCTCAAGCAACTCTACCAGACGCTCCGTTGCCCCTGCCGCCATCTGCACATCTCCCCACACTTCAGAGAGCGCACCCACCGCCGCGGAAGCAAAAAGAGAGTAGAGCGTAAACTGAAGCAATTCTCCCCCGCTCATGGTGCCGGCAATGACCGACTGCGCCCCCACCCACAGCACACCAAACACGCTGGAAAACCCTAAAAACATCACAAGCGCCGTCAACACGGATCGCGCGGAAATGCGAGCGCGCGCGGCCTCAAACGACCCCTCAACCGTCGCCTTGAACTGCGTCCGGTCAATCTCCTCATGGGTGAACGCCTGCACCGTCTGCATCGCATTCAGCGTTTCCCCGCCGAGCGCGCTTGTATCGGCAATGCGGTCCTGCGCCAGCCGGGACAGACGCCGCACCCAGCGACCAAAGACAATCAGCGGCAGCATGATGACCGGCACGGCAAGCAGCACCAGCCCCGCCAGCGCCGGGCTCGTATACGTCATCATGATCGCCGAACCGATGAAGAGGAAAAAATTGCGCAGCGCAATCGACGCACTTGACCCGACCACTGTCTTGATGAGCGTGGTGTCAGCGGTCAGCCGCGAGAGAACTTCGCCGGTCCGCATAGTCTCATAAAAGGCTGGTGACAGGCGCGTCACATGGGCGTAGACGGCAGATCGAAGGTCCGCGACAACCCGCTCACCGATCCAGCTCACAAAATAGAAACGCGCAGCACTCGACACCCCCAGCACCGCCGCCACCGCGATCAGCATCAAAAAATACTGGTCGATAAACTGGACATTCTCATCGGCAAAGCCATCCACCATCCGCCGCCCAGCGATGGGAAAGGCAAGCGTTGCCAAAGTGGCAATGATGAGCGTCGCAAAAGCGGCAGCCAGCATGGGCTTGTAGGCGAGCACAAAGGGGGCCAGACCGAGGATCGGGCCTGCACCGCTGGCACGCTTGCGCCGAAGGGCTTCATTCTCAATCGCTTCAGCAATGGTGTTTGCAGCGTCGCTCATGGGCATCCGGGCGTTAAAGTTCGGGAGCGGGAGATATAACAACCCCAACCCCTCCTCGCTAGGGTCCCCCGCTCATATTTCTGGGGTCCCCGACTCATATTAGGTGCCAACCCCGGCCCTGATCTCCGTTTGCATGAGCTTGCCCAATCTCCCTGGCGTAAGCTTGCAATGAGGAGGCAGCTCCGCTATACAGCCGCTTTCGGGGAAACCTTCTCCCAAAGGCTGCTTTTTGAGCACCTGAGCCAGTATTTGAGCGAGCAAAGCGATGAAAAAGGACACCCATCCCGACTATCACGAAATTACCGTCGTGATGACAGATGGCACCACCTTCCAGACCAAATCAACTTATGGCGCTGAAGGCGACAAGCTGACGCTTGATATTGATCCCCGGACCCATCCTGCGTGGACCGGTGGCTCCCAGACACTGCTTGACCGGGGTGGCCGCGTTAGCCGGTTCAAGAAAAAATACGACGGCCTCTTGGGCTAGGACAGCTTCAGACTTTAGAGACCAGAAAAAGCCCAGGCAATGCCTGGGCTTTTTTCTATTTCGCCATCACCTAGTGCTCAGTGCTGGGTGGTTCGCGGATCAAGCCTATCCCGAAAAAAAGCCTCAGCCCGGTCGCGCTGACTGGAAAGGGGGGACTGCCCCCCCGTTTTTCCGGATCTGATCTGCGTGTCCAGACGGTCGATACGGGCAAAAATATTCTCTGAGCGGGTAACCAGGTCTTTCAAAGTGTCCGGCAACAGGGCCGCTGCCTTCAATGTAGCCCCGCGAGCAACATCCTTGCCTCCCAGAACATATTTCTTCGAGAGCCCCTCTTCTTCCGTCATATCGCCCTCATGAACGGCTTTTTGGACAAGCAGCCAGGCCGCAACCTGCATGAGCCGCGTGGTGAGGCGCATACTTTCGGTCGCATAGGCCAATGCGGTCGAGCGAGGTAAATCCTTCGCCTGATCGCGCCCCGGGCCATCAAGATAACGGGCAGCTTCCTCGACAAGCCCCATACCTTCTTTATAGGTGGCCTGGAAAAGCCTGGAACCGCCGAACTGGGCGTATCCGCGCTGACCATCTCCGCCATCCTCACTACCGCTACCAAAATTCATAGACCCACTCACTTTTGCCGACAATCAAAGCATCATCCCGACGCCCTGGTCGCCCCTAGAGACGAACAGCGTATCAATGCCGGACACGACATGCCTCAACAATCAACAATCATGCCATCTATGAGTGTGTCGAAACGGCACAGTGCAAAAAGCGGGAAAGTAAAATGCAGGCCCCCCAACACAAAAAATGAGCCGCAAATCATGCGGCTCAAGTTATAACAGGGAGGCGTCAAACAGAGTGGATAGGAGCCACTCAAATCCAGATGACTGGATTACGCTCCTAAACAATACATATCGATTGGTTAACGAATAGTTAAATCCGGGCGACAGGCCCGAACAACAACAGTTTTCCCTAGCGTATACTTAGGGTAAGCGGGAAGAAGCAATTATTACAATGGCTTAACAAGCCTCACACCAGAATCATTGTTTTTCCTGAAGAGGCCCGACCTCGCGCAATCTCCACGTCCCCAAGGCCCTCTCAACCCGGTATCGTACAGTTTCCCTGCGAATCAATTTGATTCGTCCTCAGACCACAAAACACGCATAGGTTGAGTTTCCACCGGCCCCGATTAGAAGTCGGCGGGTATTCACACTAAAATGAGCCACAAATAAACCAGAGACCTGCCTCCATGCCATCAAGTACCCCAGCCCCCCTCCCCAGCACCATGACGGCGATTAAAATTCGCGAGCCAGGGGGCGCAGACGTCCTTGAACCCCAAAGCATCCCCCTGCCCGAACCCGGACAGGGCGAAATCCTTGTGCGCATAGCGGCAGCCGGCATCAACCGGGGCGATCTGCTCCAGCGCATGGGGCTCTATCCGCCTCCCGGAGGCGTCACCGACACGCCAGGCCTTGAATTTTCGGGGGAAGTCGTGGCCTGCGGCCCCGACGCCACCGACTGGTCTATAGGCGACAGGGTTTGCGCCCTCGTTGCAGGCGGCGGCTATGCGCAATATGCCATCGTTCATCAGACCCATGCCTTGCCTGTACCCGACGGTTTTTCAATGGTGGAAGCTGCGGCCCTGCCCGAAACCATTATAACCGTATGGACCAACGTTTTTGACCGGGCACACCTGAAACCGGGCGAAACCCTGCTGATCCACGGCGGCACCAGCGGCATCGGAACAACCGCCATTCAAATGGCCGCTGCACACGGCGCCAAGGTCTTTGCCACAGCCGGGTCGGACGAGAAAGCACGCACCTGCGAGAAGCTTGGCGCCGCGCGCGGCATCAATTACCGGAAAGAAGATTTCGTTGCGGTGATGGATGCAATGACCGACGGCCAGGGCGCGGATGTGATTTTCGACATGGTGGGAGGAGACTACATCCAGCGCAACATCATCTGCGCCGCAAAGGGGGGCAGGATCGTTAACATCGCCTATCAGAAAAGCGCCGTCGCAGAGGTGAATTTCCTGCCTGTCATGCTGAAACAGCTCACGCTAACCGGCTCCACATTGCGCGCCCGGCCCCTGGAAGAAAAGACCGCCCTGGTCCAAACCGTCCGCCGCCAGGTCTGGCCGTGGCTCGCCTCTGGTCGCCTCAAGCCGATCATCGACAGCACATTTGCCCTGGAGGACGCAAAATCAGCGCACGAACGCATGGAGAGCAGCGCCCACATCGGAAAAATCATCCTGACAACCGGGACAGCAGACCTGTAGAACCGCCGCAAGATGCCGTCGCCGGGCCTCACCCCCGGCTTTCCGGCATTTTTCAAAGCCCTCACGAAACTCTTTCCTTAAGCACCGGAACGGCTTATACAGGGGGCTAATCCGTTCATTTCAATGGCATTTGCCGATCCGGGGCGCTCCTGGGTCAGAGGAGAAGACATGTCAAAGCCGCTTATGCCAAAGGCAACCGCCGTTTGGCTCGTTGACAACACCGCTCTCACATTCGACCAGATTGCCGACTATTGCGGCCTGCATCCGCTGGAAGTGAAAGGCATTGCAGATGGCGACGTTGCCCAGGGCATTAAGGGGTTGGACCCGGTCGCCTCCGGAGAGCTTACCCGTGCGGAAATTGAACGCTGCCAGACAAGCACCAACGAACGCCTCCAGGCGGCCGAGCGCAAATTCGTGGTTCCCGAAGCAAAGCCCCGGAAGGGCCCTCGTTACACACCCGTCTCCAGACGTCAGGAGCGTCCGGACGCCGTTGCCTGGTTGTTGCGCAACCACCCTGAGCTTCCAGATGCCCATGTGGGCCGCCTTGTTGGCACGACCAAGCCCACCATCCAGTCGATCCGGGACCGCACTCACTGGAATGCCAACAACATCAAGCCAGTGGACCCGGTAACGCTCGGCCTGTGCAGCCAGATGGACCTGGACGCCGCCGTGCAAAAGGCCGCAGACAAAATCGAAAAAGCACGTCTGAAGGAAGAAAAAGCAGCCCGCAAGGCTGGAACGCTTCTCCCGGCTGAAGAAACCACCGGAGTGGCAACCGCCGATCCATTTGGTCTGGCTGCCCCTGCTGCTCATGAAGTCCCGGCCGATCAGGTGAACATCATCCACCCGGGCGACACTGCCAAAAAGAGAAGCGACACCTTTAGCGTAAGCGACGTCTCCAGCGCCTTCACAGCAGCCCCCGCCCCCAAGAAAGCAGAACCGGCTGTTGATGCAGACAGTGTCTTTGCCAAATTGAAGAACCTGAAAAAGGACGACAAAGCAGCCTGAGCACGGCCCCATAAGAACACATGATTACAGACCTCTGGTTCTATGCCGTCGCTGTCCCCGCCGTACTGCTGGTCGGACTGTCCAAGGGCGGATTTGCCGGTGGGCTGGGCATTCTGGGCGTGCCAATGATGGCGCTCGTCATCTCACCGCTTCAGGCAG
Organism: uncultured Parvibaculum sp.; assembly: GCA_964573935.1. Lineage (GTDB taxonomy): Bacteria > Pseudomonadota > Alphaproteobacteria > Parvibaculales > Parvibaculaceae > Mf105b01. Next base: position 33,581 of record CAZNLO010000015.1, read on the forward strand.
CAGGAATTCTGCTCCCCATCCTTATCGTCATGGACATGGTGGGCGTCTGGGCTTATCGCAGAA
>CAZNLO010000015.1:33664-35411 GCA_964573935.1 uncultured Parvibaculum sp.
AGCTGCCTAACCTCGCCATCATGGTGCCCGCAGCAGCCTTCGGCATTCTGGTTGCGGCCCTCACAGCAAGTTATGTCACAGACAGTTTCGTGCGCCTGCTTATTGGCACAATAGCTGTCGCCTTCGCACTGGATCACTGGATTGGCCGACGGGCAGATGCAGAGCCCAAATCATTGAACCGCCTGAAGGGATCAACCTGGGGAGCTGTTGGCGGCTTCACAAGTTTCGTGGCCCATGCGGGAGGCCCGCCTTTCCAGATTTATATGCTGCCACAAAAACTCGACAAACGGCTCTATGTCGGCACCAGCGTGATGTTTTTCACCGCAGTGAACCTCATCAAGGTGCCGCCCTATGCGTTTCTGGGCCAGTTTGAAATGACGAACCTGTCCACATCGCTGGTGCTTATGCCATTGGCACCCCTGGGCATGTGGATGGGCATCAAGGCGCTTAATCTTATCCCTGAGGAGCCCTTTTACCGCTTTGCCTACATCGCCCTGTTTCTCGTCGGAGGAAAGCTCCTGTGGGACGGTATACAAGGGATGCTCACCTGAAGCGGGGCTTACTTCCGGCCGATGCGCGGCGCGCCTCCCTCAGCCGACGCACTTGGCCCAAAAGACCTGTTGAGCACATGGGTCGAGTTCTCCGCGAGCTTAATGGCCTCGCTCAACAAAGCCAGCACCTGGATGTTATTTTCCAGCACCTGATGCGCCTCATCCCGATGGTCATCGACAATTTTCCCGCACCGTTTCACAACCTCACCGCGAACAGTGGTGAGAATATCCTCCAGGCGGTAGCCGGTTTCATTGTCATCCGACACAAGAAAATGGGTCATTGGAGACATCCTTCTGATTTGGCAATCCGCAATTGTCCCAGCTCCCGGTTAAAAAGCCCTAAAAGCCCCCCCCGGGAACACAAAGAACCTTTTTCACCCCGTTTTCAGCGGTTAGCATGGTAAAAAACACCAAAGGTTAACCGGCACACTGAAAAGCCGGAGCACATGAAAGGGGGCAACAAGACATGAGCCACATGTACGAAGACGGTCTGGGCAAAAACGGGGCAAACCATCTGGCTTTGACCCCTCTCTCCTTTTTGAAGCGGGCGGCCCACGTCTATCCGCAAAAAACAGCCATCATTCATGGAGAACTGCACAGATCATACGCAGACTATTATGCCCGGTGCGTGAGGCTCGCAAGCGCGCTGGCCGCCAAAGGCATCGCAAAAGGCGACACGGTTGCCGTGATTGCCCCCAACGTGCCCGCCATGCTGGAGCTTCACTACGGCGTGCCAATGCTCGGGGCTGTCCTCAACACCATCAACATGCGGCTGGATGCAGCGGGCATCGCTTTCATTCTGGATCACGGAGAGGCAAAAGTTCTTTTTGTGGACCGGGAATTTTCCCCGCTGGGTAAAGAAGCCGTCGCACTCGCCAAATGCACGCCCCTGATTATCGACATTGACGACCCGGAGTATGACGGCCCGGAGGAGAGCATCGGCGCACAGGAATATGAAGATTTGATCGCAACCGGCAACCCTGAATTTTCGTGGCAGTTGCCGACAGACGAATGGGATGCCATCGCTCTCAATTACACCTCAGGTACAACCGGCAACCCGAAGGGTGTGGTCTACCACCATCGCGGCGCCTACCTGCTGGCCGCCGGAAATATCCTCACCGCCGAAATGACCCGAAGCAGCGTCTACCTGTGGACAGTGCCCATGTTCCATTGCAATGGCTGGATTTTCACCTGGT
>CAZNLO010000016.1:0-2215 GCA_964573935.1 uncultured Parvibaculum sp.
GTCATGGCCCGAATGGAGTATCGACTGTCTACAAAGTTACGCCCCCGCGCACCCATCGCCGCTCTGTCCTGGCGGTTGGCGGAAAGGGCTGCCGCCATTGCAGTTGCCAGGGCACTGACATCTCCCGGCTTCACGCGCCACCCGGTCGCAGCCGCTGCGCCTCCCGCGTCCGATGCATCCAGCACCGTCTCGCGGGCTCCTCCATGGTCGGAGACAATGACCGGGCGCTCCATTGCGGCCGCTTCAACCGCTGTCCGGCCAAACGGTTCGGGGTCCAGAGACGGGGCCAACATAATATCTGCGGCTGCGCAGGCGGCGGGCATATCATCGCAATGCCCCACCAGGCGCACACGAAGCGGCAGGTCACTCACAGCGATTGCGGCGCTCAGTTCATGTTCATAGTCCAACCTACCTTGCGCATCTCCAACCAGGATGAGCTTTGCGCCCGCTGCGACAGGCCCTAAGCGTTCGCACATAAGCCGAAGAGCGTCGACCGCCAGAAGCTGGCCTTTCCAGCGCGTTAATCTGCCCGCCAGCACAAAGACGGTGTCTCCGGGTCCGGCCCCCCATGCTTTTCGCAATACCTGTCCCCGCTTAACGGCAACCCCTTTTGGGTCAAATACCCTCATACCCGTCCCGGGGGGAATGGTGACAATGCGTGCGCCCATGTCTTTATGAAACTGGCGAATACGGGTGGCTGTAAAATTGGAATTGGCAATCACCACTGCACCGCGCGTCATAACTGAATTGTAAAACACCTTCATGCGCGGCCGCTCGTGGACCTTGCAGTGGTAAGTTGTCACAAAAGCGCGCTTGGTGCGGTGCGCCGCCGCCAGCGCAGACCATGCAGGCGCGCGACTTCGAGCGTGCACAATGTCGATATTTCGCGTTTCAATCAGCCGTGTCAGGCGTTCAACGTTGAGCCCCATAACCACCGGGTTTTTGGAATGCACCGGCAATTCGATATGCTCCACTCCGGCCCGGCGCAGTTCGGGAACCAGCCGCCCGCCCCGGCTCACCACAAGCGCACGACATCCCGCCGTCACCAGAGCCGCCGCCGTATCGACGGTGGTTCGTTCCGCCCCGCCCGTTTCAAGCGAGGGAATGATCTGTAGAACAGTCGGTGCAGATGGGTTAACCAGTTTTATGCTCACTGTCGTCTTCGGTCTCTCTGGGCCAACGTAAGATGGGGATCAACGTAAGATGGGGATCAACATCAAGGTGGCGGAATTATTTTTTACATTCACCTCTGATTGAGGCGAAGATAAGTTGAAGCACAGGCGTTCACAACACCCGCCAAGCCTCCCGTAGGGGGTATGTTGGTGCTCAAAATGACATGGTAATCACGATACAATAGAGCAACCCTAATGACTGAACAGTTTGAACCAGATTGGCTCCTACGCCCGGACGGCGAGAGAATTGCCTATCGCTGCGACCAAAATGCAACGGGAGGAGCCGACAAGGACCGGGTCGGCATCGTGTGGCTCGGTGGTTTCAAGTCCGATATGACCGGAACCAAGGCGACAATGCTGGCCGACTGGGCGCAGACAAAGGGCCACCCCTACACCCGCTTTGACTATTTTGCACATGGACGCTCAAGCGGACGCTTTATCGATGGCACCATCACCCGGTGGCTTGACGATACGCTCGATATTCTGGACCGGGTCGCACCAGGCCCCCAGATCCTGATCGGGTCCAGCATGGGAGCCTGGGTGGCCTTGCTTGCAGCGCTTGCCCGGCCAACCGCCATTCAGGGCCTTGTCCTGATTGCCCCGGCTCCTGATTTTACGCAAGCCCTCATGTGGGACGGCTTTGATGCAGACATCCGCGCGACGTTGCAGCGGGATGGGGTGTACCTGCAACCCTCCGGCTATGGTGACGAGCCCTACGAAATCAGCTACCGGCTGATAGAAGACGGACGCAGGCACCTTTTGCTGAATAGCAACATCGCCCTGGACCTGCGTGTGCGTATTCTTCAAGGCATGGCTGACCCGGACGTGCCCTGGACCCATGCGATGCGCCTTGTTGAATGTCTGGCTGGCGCGGACGTTACAATCACTCTGGCCAAACAGGGCGATCACAGATTGTCAGAACCTGCGGACCTCCACCGGTTGACCGATACGCTTGACCGGCTGCTTGGCGAACTGGAGGGCTGAAATACCGGGCGTCTGACGCGTGCGGCCACGGGCGTCTGACGCGTGCGGCCACGGGCGTC
>CAZNLO010000016.1:2315-3986 GCA_964573935.1 uncultured Parvibaculum sp.
CCGGGCGTCTGACGCGTGCGGCCACGGGCGTCTGACGCGTGCGGCCACGGGCGTCACTCGCCTGCCTCCCACAGCGCGCGCAAGCCTTCACGGTACGTGGGGTACCGGAGTGTTACGCCAAGCTCATGCTTTATCAAATCGTTTGAAACACGTTTGTGTTCCTCATAAAAGCTGCGCGCCATCGGGGTCAGGTCCGCGTCCCCATAGGCAATCTCCGGCGGGGCCTCAATACCTGCCAGAGAGGCCGCAAACGCCACCACCTCGTGAGCAGGCGCGGCTTCGTCATCACATACATTGTAGGCGGCGCCGTCACGCGGTCGCGCCATTGATGCCTCCAGAACGGTGGCGATGTCATCAACATGGATACGGGAAAAGACGTGCCCCTGTTTTACGATGCGGCGAGACGTGCCCCCCCGCAGAGCGGCAAGCTGGTTTCGCCCGGGCCCATAAATTCCGGCCAACCTGAACGAGTGCACGGCCACGTTCAGGCGCGCACCCAGCTCAAACCACGCTTGTTCAGCAGCAAGACGGGCACGGCCCCGATCACTTGTTGGACGAAGCTCGTCATTTTCCATCACCCAGGCCCCTTCCCGGTCCCCATAAACGCCGGTCGTCGACAGATAGCCGATCCATTTCAGCGAAGTGCGATGGTGCTCAATTGCAGAAGAAAAACAATCCAGCACCTCCTCTGTGCCCTCTCCCCCACCCTTGCGGTCTGGCGGAATGGAAATCAGTAAATGTGTTACCCCGCACAACAGGTCCGATGAGACATGTTGGCTTGCATCAAACACGTGAGCTTCCACGCCCATGGTGGAGAGACTCTCCCTCTTTTCCTGTGTCCGGCAAGTGCCCGCAACAGCCCACCCTTTGACAAGGAGGCGACCTCCCAGTGCTGCTGCCGTCGTTCCATATCCCAATGCCAGAAACTTCAGAGCGCTCACATCATTTTCCTGTTGCCAATTTCTGCGAATGTATGAAACTTTACTTCATGTTGATTATCACACCGGCTTATCGCCGACCAAATTTGCTCCTGCGGGCTGGAACAACCGCTCTGCTCTTGTGTCTAGGTGCCGTATTTTTTGGTGCCCCCCCGGCGCAGGCGGCCCCCTACCAGGGTTGCATCTCGCTTGTGGAGAGCAACCCCGATGCGGCGTACGATTTTGCGCTTGAGTGGGAGGCAACAGACCTGACCGGAGGCGCATTTCACTGTGGTGGGCTTGCACTGGCAGCCCTGGGTCTTTTTGACGCAGCCGCCAAACGGTTTCACAGGGCAGCCACTGAGGGGCAGAACATAAATGATACTAACCGGGTGCAGCTCTTGCGACAGTCAGGAGAAGCCTGGCTTTTGGCCAAACGGGGACCGAGTGCCGTTGGCGTTCTAACCGAAGCGCTTCGGTTTACACCCCACGACCCTTCCCTCTTCTTTGCGCGCGCGAAAGCGTATGATTTCGACGGAGAGACGGCCTCAGCCTTTGCAGATATGAACGCGGCGCTTGACCTCGCGCCGGACCAGAGCGCGTTCTATCTGTTGCGGGCACGGCTCAATCGCCGTTTGGGCCAACTGGACGCCGCTGAACGCGATATTAAAGTCGCCCTTACAAGCGAGGCCAATCAGGTACCCGGTCGTCTGGAGCGGGGGCTCATTCGTTATGAGCGCGGTGACAATGAGGG
>CAZNLO010000016.1:4021-34784 GCA_964573935.1 uncultured Parvibaculum sp.
CGTGGAACAGGCCAGCACGGCCCCCAGTGGGACCCGGAGTGCCGCCGGTACGGCCGCCGCCGGCTTTATTGCCGAACTTGAAACATCTGCCGGGACACAGGCTGCGCCCACTCCTCCTTGACGGCCGGGTCCTTTTCCATATCCAGGTGAACGTTTTTGAGGGCCAGATAACGCTCAGCGTCGAGCAATTGTGCCAGCGCCCAGACGGCCATTGCTCGGATCAAGGGCGAGGGATCCTCCAACAGCGCTGTGATTTTTGGCAACAAAGCCTCTTCACCGGAATTTCCGGCGGCGATGAGCAGGTTGCGGATAAAGCGCGTTCTGCCGATCCTCTTGACCGGCGACCCGGAGAAAAAAGCCCGGAACCGGGCATCATCCAGATCAAGCAACGTATCAATTGAGGGAGACATGAGGTCCTCGCGGGCCTGCAACGCGGCTTCCGACGCCGCGCGCGCGAATTTGTTCCAGGGACAGGCAGCAAGACAATCATCACACCCATAGATGCGGTTTCCCATAGGCTCTCGAAACTCCCGGTCGATATGCCCTTTATGTTCAATGGTGAGGTATGAAATGCAGCGCCGAGCATCCAGTTGATAGGGGGCCGGGAAGGCATTTGTCGGGCAGCTATTCAGGCACGCGCGACACGATCCGCACTGGTCTGCGTGCCCCTCGTCCGCTTCAAACGGCAGGTCAGTAAAAATAGAGCCGATGAAGAACCAGCTTCCCAATTCCGGCGAGACAAGATTGGTGTGTTTGCCCTGCCACCCCAGTGACGACTGGGCGGCCAGCGGTTTTTCGAGAACGGGCGCTGTGTCCACAAACACCTTCACCTCGCACGCAGCTTCGGCTACCAGCCAGCGGGCCACGCGCTTCAGACGTTTTTTTACCAGGTCGTGATAGTCGCGATTGCGGGCGTAAACCGAGATATTGGCTGCGTCACGATGGGCAAGCCCCTCCAGAGGGTCGCCGGGGGGCGCATAATTCATGGCAAGCAGAATGACACTGCGGGCAGCCGGCCAAAGGGCGTCAGGAGCCTCGCGCCGGGCGCGCGTCTCCTCCATCCAGGCCATATCGCCGTGCCCGCCCTTGTCCAGCCAGGTCTGAAAATAGTCCCTTGTTTCTCTGCCCAGCGTTGCGGGGGAAACGCCGACCAGGGAAAACCCGGCGTCCCGGGCTTCCCCGGTCAGGGCGGTTCTCAGGGCCGCCATATCCTTGCTCCCTGACGGCTTCATGGCATCTAAAAGTCCAGGTCCGCATAGGCGCGTGGCGGCGGCATGCCCGGCACATGGTCGGCCAGAAGCGTGCGAAAGGCCGGGCGCGACTTCAACCGGACATACCAGTCCTTGGCGGCCTCATACTGGTTCCACGGCACGTCGCCCACGTAATCAAGGCACGAAAAATGTGCTGCGGCGACAAAATCTGCAAGGCTGAGGTTATCCCCTGCAAGCCAGGTCCGATCTTCCATCTGATAGCAGACAAAGTCGAGGTGATAGCGAATGTTGTGCAAAGCGGTACGAACCACGGACATGTCAGGTCCGCCGCCGCCCGATGAGATGTTCAAAAACCGTTTGGTGACCTTCTCATAGATTAAGGGCTCGGAGACTTCGGCTGCAAACTTCCCCGCAAACCAGTCAGCAATGCGCCTCACCTCGGCGCGTTCCTCCGCCTCTCGCGGCAAAAAAGCGGGATCGGGGTATTTTTCCTCCAGGTACTCTACCAGCGGCCAAAAACCCGACACGATCACGCCATCATCTTCCACAAGCACGGGCAGTTCGCCGGCCGGGTTCAGCCGCAGAAAATCTTCCCGGCGTTCCCAGACCCGCTCTTCAAAAAGGGCCGGCTCCCTCCCCTTCTCTCCCAAAAGGAGACGAACGGTTCGGCAGGCGGGAGATATGGGCAGATGGAAAAGCTGAGGCATAAATGACAGTCTAGCGGATGCGTGCACGTTGCGACAAACACCATCTGCATACGGACGGATAGTACCCTCAGTTTGCCACGCAGACCCCGGATTTTCGGCAAGCGGCCTGCGCCTGAATTTGACTGGCATTCCCGCGCGTCGCCCGCAAACCAGGCAGGGCGCACAGCAACAATACACAAATCCCCTTCACCTGATATATAAGGGCTTTTTCACCCGTCTGCGGAGATCGGACCAACATATGCCGCTCGAACAGTTAATCTTCCTCGCCCTTATTCAGGGTCTGACCGAATTTCTGCCCGTCAGTTCATCGGGGCACCTCAGCCTGGTTCATGAACTGACCGTCTGGGCAGATCAGGGCATTCTGATCGATGTGGCGGTGCATATCGGAACGCTGGGAGCGGTTCTTCTGTATTTTCGCCGCGACGTGTGGGCAATGTCTGTGGGCAGCTTCAGGATGCTTGGGGGCCGCATGACCGATGAGGGGCGGCTTGCCCTTTACATTGCCGGTGCTTCTCTTCCTGTCTTCGCTATCGGCTATTTCCTGCTGAAATCAGGCATCGTGGAGAGCCTGCGCTCAGCCGAAATTATTGCCTGGGCCAATCTCATTTTTGCTGTCGTTTTGTGGATAACCGACAGGGTTGGCATGACGGTCCGGCGTATTGAGCATATGACCTGGGGATCAGCGATCGTGATTGGCCTGTCCCAGGTGCTGGCTCTCATTCCAGGAGCCAGCCGTTCGGGCGTGACCATCTCAGCGGCCCGGTTGCTTGGCTTTGAACGAGCAGACGCAGCGCGCTTCTCCATGCTGCTGTCTATTCCGACAATCCTTGGGGCGGCAGCCGCGACAAGTCTCTCGATTTATGAAGCAGGAAACATGGCCCTTGGCCTCGATATGGCGGTCGCCGCAGCGCTCTCTTTTGTCGCAGCGCTTGTCGCCATTCATCTGTTTTTGAAAATGATGACACACATGACCATGCTGCCCTTCGTGATCTACCGATTGGTGCTGGGCGGGCTGCTGCTGGCATGGCTGTACTGGTGACCCTAAATATCAGACCGGCTGATTTTCGGCAAACTGACCGGTGCGCCTGAACCTGTAGAGATAGGCTGGCAATATGACAGCCATCGCCGTCGGCCTGATGTTCAGATCAACAAAAGACAGGGCATTTTCGCTGACGACATTGTCATATCTCAACAGTTCCACCTGATCTGACGTCAGCATAGGGGACGGCAACCATTGCAAAACAGCGCCCAACAGTTTGGCCTGGAAAAAGGGGACGGTGGCCAAAAACCGTTTTCTCCCGATTTCCTTTAACGTCAGCTCCATCAATTGCCTGAATGTCGCAACCTCAGGACCGCCCAGTTCAACCACCTTCCCGGCCATGTCGGCGCGCTCCAGCAGGGCGGAGATGGCGGCAGCCACGTCTTTTACATAAACGGGCTGGTACCTGGTGCTTCCGCCTCCGATCAACGGCAGGGCTGGCGCGATACGGGCCATGGCCGCAAACCGGTTGAAAAACTGGTCCTCCGGCCCGAAAATGATCGACGGGCGTACCAGAATTGCAGCCGGCAAGGCCTCCAGAACGGCTTTCTCACCAGCGGCTTTTGTCTGTGCGTAGGTAGATTTACTCTCCGCATCTGCCCCAAGTGCCGACATCTGAATAAAATTCGTGATACCGGCATCTGCGGCGAGGGTCGCCAGACGGCGCGCGCCGCCCCTGTGGACCGCGTCGAAGTTTTGCACGCCTGATTCGGACAGAATGCCCACCAGATTGACGACAGCCTTGGCCCCTGCCATCGCGGCGGCGCATGAGCGATCATCGCGGATGTTGGCCTGTACGGGCTGCACCTGACCAACCCCGCCCATGGTACGCAGGAACAGCGCCTCGTTCGGGCGACGGACGCCAACCCGCACCCTGTAGCCCTTTTGAGCCAAAAGGGCTACGAGGTAGCGCCCGACAAAACCAGAACCTCCAAAAACTGTGACCAAATCTCCGGGCTGAAGCCGTTGCGCCCCAGGCTGAAGCCGTTGCGCCCGTGCCTGTTCGTGGCGTTCACGTGTCATTGTGCGTCCCTCTGGTCATGTGCTGCGGGTAGGGTTGTGGTCCCCGTGTGCACCAAGTACTGACCGTCTTGATAGCGCAGGATACAAAGCCCGTACAGTGGTTCTCTGCTGCCGCGAGAGCTTGCAAGATTGACAAATACGACACCGCCCGATAAGTCTCGCCACATTGGGCCCAGGTGGCGGAATTGGTAGACGCGCTAGCTTCAGGTGCTAGTGCCCGAAAGGGCGTGGAAGTTCGAGTCTTCTCCTGGGCACCATAATCAAGTATTTGTACAAATTTTGCTAAACTTAAGAAGCAAACCCTTGCCTGCCAATGCTCTTGTGGGATCTGAAGTTGTAAAATATATATCGTTTCTTGTTTTTTTGTCTAATTATTGAATACTTACTTACATGAAAGAAAAAGTCAGCCCCCTCCACAAGCAAGTATTAATTAAGTTCCTACTGCTTTGCGCTTTGTTGCTGGGGTACTTTGCGTATCTCAGCTATGAATATGATTTTTTAACTGGCGGAATTGCTGCTCTGTTAACATGGAGTTTCTTTGTTCTGTGCACACCTGTTGCAGATGCAGGTTTCCTTCTAGATTTCCCATTAAGGTTGTTGTTTGGTATTCGGATGGTGTTTTCAGAGATAGCTGTTTGGGCAATAGCTATTTTGTTGAATGTAGTATCAGTGCTAAATTTTTCTGAGTATTATGAAACAACTTTTTTGACACAATTATTGTATCAAATACTTAGCAATCCATATCCTTACTGGGCAGTAATTGTCTTGTCTGGCGCAGGTACATTTTTGTCTATACGTTTTGGTGATGAGTTAATGGATGTTATGCACCATCGTGATAGAAGTTTATTTCACTCTCACCAATTTAAACACGAGCTAATTCTAGTCATATTCTTTATCGCTGTTTTCTTTGGCTATTATGAGCTAATTGCATCACTTGGTATTAATTTGAATTTATATTGATGCCGCCAACGTGGAACGCTTTTGTAAAAACCTGAGTTGTGGAAGCTTGAATATCAATAGCTTGCGGCGGGTGCAGGTTCTGAATTTGTCCACTAGGGGGCGTCAATATTCTTTCGTATTCGCAGAGTGCGCTGAAGCCAGCGCAAATCGGCAGGACCGGCAGAAATTGAGCCAAACTGACCAGAACCAGAGACATTCGTGAGGCACCATGAGCATCACCCTTCATAAGGGCGACCTGCCCGACAACGTTACTTTTACCGGTTCTGTCGCCATTGACAGCGAGACGCTGGGGCTCAAGACCCACCGCGACAAACTTTGTCTCGTGCAACTGTCGGGCGGGGATGGCAACGCCCATATCGTCCAGCTTGACCGCGCTCGTTATGATGCTCCCAACCTGCGCGCACTTATGGCCGATCAGAACATCACCAAAATTTTTCACTATGCGCGCTTCGACATCGCGGCCATGCAGCACTATCTCAACGTCACCACAACGCCCATTTACTGCACCAAAATCGCTTCCAAGCTTGTCCGCACGTACACAGACAGGCACGGCCTTAAGGATTTATGCCGGGAACTGGCTGGCGTGGAAATCTCCAAACAGCAGCAAAGTTCCGACTGGGGTGCCGATACGTTGAATGACGCGCAGCTTTCCTATGCCGCGTCCGACGTTCTTCACCTGCACAAGCTGAAGTCCGTGCTTGATGACATGCTGATCCGTGAAGGTCGCATGGCCTATGCCAAAGCCTGTTTCGATTTTCTTCCGACGCGGGCAGCCCTGGACCTGGCCGGCTGGCCTGATGAAGACATTTTTTCTCACTAACCCTCTTTCCTGCCTCTGTCATCTGGGTCGGCGGGCCATATGCGTTATCTGGCGCTGTTGACCAAATTTCACCGTTTGCGCATACTGCGTGTGGGCTAGGGGAACATCGCTCAACACAGAAGGAACCTGATGAGCGCACAGCCACCGACTGACCACCGGGACCATATCCCCGGACGCACCAGCTCGCCACTTGGCGGAGGTAGCGCGTCGTTCGTAAATCAGCCCCCCACAGACGAAAAAAGCTCCTACAGCCGGTTCGTCACGGGAATGAAGTTTCTCCTCCCCACCCTTGCCGTCATCCTCGTCGTGACCGTTTTCGTCTCCACGGGAACTTTCAACTCGCGCGAGGAACTAGCCATCACTTTCAAGGAAGTCGGGGCACTGAACGATGATCTGCGCATGGTGAGCCCGCATATTACAGGGGTCGACCGCAAAGGCCGCCCTTATGTCGTCACAGCAGATACAGCCACACAAGCCGCAGACCAGCCCAATCTCATTTTCATGGAAAACATTGAAGCTGACCTGATGCTCGATACCGGCGGCGACTGGTTATCCATATCTTCGCGGTTCGGCACCTTACAGAGTGACGAAGAACGTCTGGTGCTGCGTGAAAAGGTCGTCGCCTTTTTTGCAACCGGATATGAGTTTCACGCAGAGGCCGCAACCATTGACCTCAAGCTCGGTACTTTGGAAAGCAATCAACCGGTTTACGGCCAGGGGCCTGCCGGCAGGCTTAATGCCAATGGCGTTGATGCATCGGGCCAAGGGGATACAATCCGTTTTACCGGTGGCGTGCGCGTTGTCATTTTCCATAAACCGGGCTGAAAAAGCAGATCATAGGAATTGTATCATGAGTGTCAGAACCATACGCATAAGCACAATCAGCCTTTTTGCCGTTCTATTCATCGCGCTTGGTGCCCAGGCGGAAGAACTTGGCACCCAAGCGGCCGAAGAAGACAGCGCTCCCCTTATCGGGTTTCGCACTGATCCTGATGCGCCGATCGAAATTGAAGCTGATACACTCATCGTCGAGCAAACAGATCAGCAGGCGACTTTTATCGGGAGCGTTGTTGCCGTCCAGGGCGCAATGACGCTGACCTCAGATCGGCTTATCGTGACCTATGCTGCAAAGGAAGCGCCCGCCGGATCGAGTGCAACCGAGGGTGGGACAGAGGTCCAACAGATCCACGCCACCGGCAATGTCCATGTCATGTCAGAAGATGACCAGTCAGCTCTCGGGGAATGGGCAATCTATGAAGTTGCGGATGCCGAGATCACCATGGGTGATGCGGTTGTGCTTCGTCAGGGTGAAAATGTCATTCGGGGCAAACGGCTGAGGATTGACCTTAATACGGGTCGTGCGCGTGTTGATGGTGGGGTCACCGCCACGGAAGGCGAAAATGGCAGTTCCGGGCGCGTTCGGGGCCTTTTTCAGTCGCCGCAGCAATAATTTTTCTTAGTTAATATCTTCTTTCATACAATTTTAATGCCAACAACGTTTTGATGGACCCTATGAGCGACCAAAATCATATTGAGACACCTCCTCCTCACCCTGCGCCAAAGGGCACAGGGGCCATGTCGGATGGCGATGCGCCGCGCCTCATTTCGGAGAATAGCGGTCTGGTTGTCGACAAAGTGGGCAAGAGTTTTCGCAAACGCCCCGTCGTGCGCGGCGTTTCCTTCTCCGTTCAACGCGGCGAAGCCGTCGGCCTACTGGGCCCTAACGGGGCAGGCAAGACCACTACTTTTTACATGATTACCGGGCTTGTTTCCCCTGACTATGGCAATATCAGCCTCGACAATCGGGACCTGACCGAGTTGCCAATGTATCGCCGCGCGCGGCTTGGCATTGGATATCTGCCGCAGGAAGCATCCATTTTTCGGGGTCTGACGGTCGAAGAAAACATCCGGGCCGTGCTGGAAGTTGTCGAGCCTGATCGCGACCGGCGCGAAGCACAGCTAGACGACCTGCTTGCTGAATTTTCAATCACGCATTTGCGGCGGACACCTGCAATCGCCCTGTCGGGCGGTGAACGCCGGCGTGTTGAAATTGCGCGGGCGCTTGCAACCCAACCTTCATTCATGCTGCTGGATGAACCTTTTGCCGGGATCGACCCGATTGCCATAGGTGATATTCGCGACCTCGTTTCCCACCTCAAAGACCGGGGCATTGGTGTTTTAATCACAGATCACAATGTGCGCGAAACACTTGAGCTCATTGACCGCGCGGTCATCATTCACGACGGCATTGTGCTGATGGAAGGCGATCCATCCGACATTGTGGGCAATGAGGATGTCCGCCGTCTCTACCTGGGGGACCGGTTCAGCCTCTGATCTGGATCAGAGTGCGAACAGTCGAGTGCAATGGCCCTGAACCAAAGGATAGAGCTCCGGCAAGGCCAATCTCTCGTTATGACACCGCAATTGCAGCAGGCAATCAAGCTGTTGCAATTGAATAACCTTGAACTTACCGACTATGTGGAGCAGGAGCTTGAACGCAACCCCCTGCTCGACGAAATGCACGACGAAGACGTGCCGGGCCTGATCGAGCCGACTGAGGGCGAAATCCCACACAAGGAAGAGAGCGACTATTCCAGTGCTGGAGATGGCGCTGGCGAGGACGGCTCCGACACGAGCAATACCACGCCGCTTTCCCTTTCTGAGGAAGGTGCGCCCCCCGCCCCTGGCGGTGATCTCGATACTGACTATGACAATGTCTATGCCGACCAGAGCGTTGCTGACGCGGTTCCGGCTCCGGCTGAAACACCCGGGATGGCCAGCTCTGACTGGCAGTCCACCCGCACTCAGGGCGGTGGTAGTTTTGAGGGTGACGGCGAATTTGAAGGAGCCCTGACCCGGCCTGAAACGCTTGGCGAGCATTTGACCGACCAGCTCACGATTGCGATCAAAAATCCCAAAGACCGGATGATCGGGGCCTACCTTATTGATCTGGTGGATGAAACAGGCCTTCTCAGCGATGATTGTGGGGCCGTCGCTGAGCCACTTGGCATCGGCGTTGAAGAAGTTGAACAGGTTCTCGCGACATTGCAGACGTTTGATCCCAGCGGGGTCTGCGCGCGCAACCTGCGGGAGTGCCTGAGCATTCAACTGCGGGAAAAGGACCGGCTTGACCCGGTAATGGAACGTTTCCTGGAAAACATAGATCTGTTCGCCAAGCGAGATCTCGCGAAACTCATGAAAATCTGTGAGATCGACGAAGAGGATCTGACCTGTCTGATCGATGATGTGCGCGGCTGCAACCCCAAACCTGGCAGTCCCTTTGGCGAGGAGCCGGTGCAGCCCGTCATCCCTGATATTTTCGTCCGTCAAAAGCGGGACGGCGGATGGGCCATTGAACTGAATACGCAGACCCTGCCAAGGGTTCTCGTCAACAAACAGTATTATACCGAAGTCGCTGCGGCCACAGCCAAAGACGAGACCGCCAAGACATTTTTAGTGGAATGCCTGAATGATGCCAACTGGCTGGTCAAAAGCCTGGATCAACGCGCCCGAACAATTCTGAAAGTCGCCACCGAGATCGTACGTCAACAGGATGCGTTTCTCATCTACGGCGTCGCGCACCTGCGACCGCTCAACCTGAAAATGGTTGCCGATGTTATCTCTATGCATGAATCTACGGTCAGTCGGGTTACATCAAACAAATATATCTCAACTCCACGCGGGATTTTCGAGCTGAAATATTTCTTCACGTCTGCCATCGCCTCAACCACCGGAGGAGAGGCGCACTCCGCCGAAGCGGTACGCCATCGCATCAAACGTCTTATCGACAGTGAAGCGCTTGATGCCGTCTTGTCTGACGACACAATCGTCAACATGTTACGGGTTAACGGTATTGAAATCGCCCGACGCACCGTCGCAAAATATCGTGAGGCCATGCATATTCCCTCCTCGGTTCAGAGGCGGCGGGAAAAGCGTGCTTTTGTGTGAGACCTTCTCCCTCGCCGTCAAGTGATATTCGCTTCCATTTTGCAGGAATAGACTTCACCTAACCCACTGATTTTACAATAATTTACACTCTTTCCTGGGGTCCTGTTGACAGTCTCGGAACAGGCCACTAGTTTCCCATCCGCTCGCGCAATCAAAGCGATTTAGCGCCCCTGCGGAGCAATTTGAAGGAAGCTGTCAACGCAGTCGTGTTTATCTGTTTTTCTGAAGCGCCACGAGCCTCCTAGGCGCTTGAATTTTCGAGATGCGACCCTCAAAATAATACTCATACACGCGCGGCGATTTTCTTTCAGCCGAGCGCCCTAAACTTAAGCGGCCCATAGAAAGGTCTTAGATGCAGGTTCAAATCACCGGAATCCATTTGGATGTAGGAGATGCCCTTCGTACCCATGTTCTGGAGCGGTTCGCCGCCAGCGTTGGAAAGTATTTTGACCAGCCCGTGGATGGCTTTGTTACCTTTACCAAAGACGGCCAGGGATTTCGCGCCGATTGCTCCGTTCATTTGAGCTCCGGCATGACACTTCAGACACAAGATCAGTCCGGCGATGTTTACGCCAGCTTTGACTGTGCCGTTGAAAAACTGGAAAAGCGGTTGAGACGCTACAAGCGGCGGCTCAAAAACCATCACAATTCACCGAAGTCAGAGCTTCCCGCGCTGGATGTTCCCTCGTTCGTTCTTGCCCCGGCAGATAGCGAAAAGGAAGACGAAGTTGCAATTAACGACACGCCGGTAATTGTTGCAGAGGGGACGAGGTCGGTACCTGTTCTGTCTGTCAGTGATGCCGTTATGCAGCTTGATATATCGGATGCTCCTTTTGTCATGTTTCGTGGCAGCGAAGGCGGGTTAAACATCGTCTATCGTCGTGACGATGGAAACATTGGCTGGGTCGATGCCGCTAGCGATACGAAAACGGCTTAGAGCCCTCAGGCCCCGCGCCCGGCGCGCAGGCCCGGTAACGTCGCTTCACCGCGGCGGGTATCAAAAAACGTCCCCGCGGATCACTGCGGGGAGCGTTGGTGCAATGAACAGGAAACGGATCATGGATCTGGCGGATCTTCTGACCCCGGAGGGTGTAACAGCCCACCTCAAGGTCACGAGCAAAAAACAGGCACTACAGGAGCTGTCCGTAAAGGCAGCCGCTGTTTCAGGTCTTTCCGAACGTGCAATTTTTGAAACATTGCTTGAGCGTGAACGGCTGGGGTCAACGGGTGTTGGCCAGGGCATCGCCATTCCCCATGGCAAGCTTGGCGAGCTTACCACTCTGCACGGACTTTTTGCCCGCCTTGAAACGCCGATTGACTTTGATTCTGTTGACGATCAGCCAGTGGATTTGATTTTTCTGCTGCTCGCACCCGAGGCGGCAGGAGCCGACCACCTCAAAGCGCTCGCCCGCGTATCCCGCCTGTTGCGCAATCAGTCTGTGGTGGAGAAGCTGCGCGCGACCGATGACGCTGACGCCCTGTTTGCGCTCCTCACAGAACCTGCAACCTCAAATGCGGCCTGACGCGAACGGGCTATTTGTCAGCGAACCTCCGCCATCTATCAATGCACACTTAGGGGCTCATAGCCGTAGGCACGAGCGCCCTCTAAGGCTCCCGCCCGGCTATCAACAATGGCAAGTCGAACACCATTGGCTGCATGAACCGCATAAAACCAGGTGTCCGGCGCAACGCTGAGCTGCTCTTTAGTCTCCACAGCAATTTCTCGGATCTCCGCAGAAATATCGCGCGCCTGTACAGGCTGCACATAGACAATGCTCTGCAAACCAATTTCAGCCATCGCATCGGGTGTAAGCTCGCGCCCTTGCGATGAAGAGATACTCCCCAGTTCCATATTTTTCGGCTTCGTTTCATCAAGCATTTCCGTCGCTCCTTCCGTGATGCACTCTATTCTCACACATCCTGTCTCTATGAGACATCGGTTGTTATCTCGATCTTCTGCACCACTTCCTCAGGTGTCTTGCGCTCCAGAGAAATTGCCAGGAGGCCATTCTCCAGATTTGCCCCCAGAATTTCAATTCCCTCCGCCAACACAAAGGCGCGCTGGAACTGGCGGGCCGCAATTCCGCGATGAAGATAGGCGCGGCCTTCTTCATCAGACTGTCTTCCTCGAATGATGAGCTGATTGGCTTCCAGAGAAACAGAAAGTTCGTCGGTTGAAAATCCGGCAACGGCAAGGGTGATTTTCAACAGCACCCCGGCATCGGTTTCCATTTCTTCAACATTGTAGGGTGGGTAGCCATCCCCCCCTGACCGGGCAACCCGGTCGAGCAGGCGTTCCACCTGGTCAAATCCCAACAAAAAGGGACTGTCGAAACGCGCCATTCGCGTCATGGTCAAAGTCCTTTCACAAGCAACCCTGCCGTCAGCACCCATAAGCGGCGTGCCCTCCGGCTATCCAACGAGCGGCCCTTGTGGGCACCGCTCTCCTCTCTTAATGTGGGACAGGCCGTGGTGAATGCAAGCCCCTTTTTTTCCGGAAAGCTTCCCTGCGATCGTATTTTTCTCTTTTGAAACAGGTGCTTGGATTACCTAAACCGCTACAACCTGTTCTGGCTTCCCAGACCAGCTCCACGCCATGCTGGGCCGTGACAGCCCGAGCATCACGCCTCCCAGCGCCCCGGGATGAAGCCATAGCTGATCGGCCATCTCATTGGCCTCACGGCCTTCCGGGCGCGCCACGGTGAACCCTGCCCCTGCTTCCTTCGCCCGGTTTTCGATTTCCAGAATGTGAGGTGTTTCCGCAAAACACATGTAGAAGGCCCGGCCCTGTCGCGCCTGAAACCTGCCCATTGTGGTTTCGGGCGATGTCGGATGGATGACTTCAAAGCGATCAAGTTCCTGGTCCCCAAAAAGCGTTAGATACCCGTCATACTTGAACTGTGTGGAGGTAATGCGGCTGTAGTTTTCGTGCTTGAGTTGAAACAGGGTGGTCACGGCGTCGGTCATCTTTTGAAAATGACTGTCGAGGATCGTCGCCTCATACAGATAGTCGACCAGGCCAACGGGTGCATGTTGGACGGTGGGGGAGAGAACAAAACGCAGATCATTCTCTCCCGCCTCGCGTAAACAGATATGTGCCTGACGGTCCGCTTGCGTGCCTTCGAGGGTATATGGCGTTCCCATCGCCTCCAGATGCGCCAGCGAACTGTCCAGGTCAGGTGTTGCAACACCTGCCGCAAACAGGTGCGGCCGCCCTCGCGCCCTCAAAGCGTCGGCAATCACCCCTGTGCCATCCGGTTCCAGAAATTCTACCTGCGAGCGACCAACCTGGCAGACCGTGCGATGTGCCCCAAGACAGGCGACGTGGTCGT
Source organism: uncultured Parvibaculum sp. (assembly GCA_964573935.1). Classification (GTDB taxonomy): domain Bacteria; phylum Pseudomonadota; class Alphaproteobacteria; order Parvibaculales; family Parvibaculaceae; genus Mf105b01. Next base: position 17,062 of record CAZNLO010000016.1, read on the forward strand.
CCCGCACCAGTTCGGCTCCCAGCAAATCCTGCCAGCCCCGAGCGGCCTTCTTGCGGTCTGCGACCGCCAATTGCACCCGATCTATCCCGCTCAGCATAATCCGCTCCTGTTTCTCTCCCGTTCCGGCCTTCTCCGGCTCTTCAGTGGGCCTGTACCGGGTGTCAAATTCAAGGCAATTCGCTGGCTCTCTAATTTATCAATCAACCGATTGACAAATTAGAGAGATCCCGCCAAGCTTCTCAACAAGTCTGGCCCGAGGGGAAAATAAATGAAGCGATTTGCTGTTTCCATCATCGCTGCATTGGCGACAAGTCTGGCTGCGCCTTTGGCAGCAGCAGACCTTCCCGAAGAGACGATAGGAGATGTGGTTCCCTTCGTGCGGGAGAACCATGCCCGTCTGGTCTGGGTCACAGACATGAACTCACCCTATCAGGCGGAAAGCCGGGCCTATCTTATTGATCCTGATGCCGGTCGTTACCTTGGCATGCTGAACCTGGGCTATTGGACAAATGGCATGCAACTGCCCACCAGCAACAACCGGATTGTTGCGACCGAGACCCATTTCAGCCGGACCACGCGGGGCGAGCGCACAGATGTTGTGGTGTTCTACGATGCCACCAGCCTGCTTCCCCTGTCCGAGATCGAAATCCCCCCCAAACGGGTGAGTTCCGTCAAAATGCAGGGGACCTCTGCTCTCAGCGATGACAGCCGGTTTCTTGCGCAGATGAATTTCACACCAGCGCAGTCTGTCAGCCTTGTGAACCTCGACACAGGGATTTTCGTTGCGGAGATCGACACGCCTGGCTGTGGCAATATTTACAGTGGTGGTAATCGCGCGTTCCACCTTTTGTGTGGAGACGGCTCGTTCCTCACCTTGAAAATTGATGAGGCGGGCCTCGTTACAGAACGCCTGCGCTCCCAGTCGCTGTTTGACCCGTTCGACGATCCGGTAACAATTTCCGGCGTCCGCAAAAATAACAACTGGTATTTTGTGACGCTCGGCGGGGTCCTTGTTGAGTTTGCAATGACCGGGGAAGGTGTCAGCCTCACCCGGTCCTGGCCGTTGATTAATGCCGATGAAAAAGACGATGAATGGGTGATTGCCGGGTTCCAGCACCTTGCCTTGCACGGCCCCTCCAACCGGCTGTACCTCCTCACACTCCAGGGACCACCGGAAGCCTTTGAGGACCCCGGTACAAATGTCTGGGTATTTGACCTTGAGACACGGACAAAGATCGACGATTTCGCACTTGAAGAACTCAGTATCTCCATTGCTGTGTCACAGGATGCCGAGCCGCTTCTCTATGCCATCGGCGCACATATTCCCATGCCATTTCTTGCCCAGATATGGGTCTACCTCACACAAGGTGAAGCCCCCCTCGCCGAAGTAGCCCAACTGGGTCTCGACATTTACCAGGCGGAGGACGGCACCTATCTTCGTTCCGTGCGGCGCCTCGGTAGCATTCCAACCTATATTCAACCATGGTAGCCGTGCCTCTCGACCCCGCTCTTGACCTTGCCCTGCGCGGGGCAATCGCCGTGCTGTTTGTCACGGCGGCCTGGCATAAGCTGAAAGACCCGGTTGCTTTCTGGCAGGTGCTTGCCGCCTATCGCGTGCTGCCTACATGGTTTGCCCGCCCGGCCTCGTTCTTCATTCCAATTGCAGAGAGCGCAACCGCGCTTTTCCTGCTCGTCTTGCCAACTTCCTCTGTCCCCCTCATTGCCGCCATGTCTTTGTGGATACTTTACGGGCTCGCCATGGCTTTCAACCTGCTGCGGGGCCGGACCCAACTGGACTGCGGGTGCGGGGGCGTCGGTGCCGATCAGACCATCGGCTGGCCACTGGTCGCGCGCAACGGTGTACTTGTGGGCTTTACCGCCCTGCTGCTGTTACCTGTGGGGCCACGCACCTTCATCTGGCTTGATTTTGCAACTGCATTGTTTGGCGTTGCAATTCTTGTATTGCTATATGCCTCGTGCGAACATTTGTTGCGCAATTCGGTCCTTCTGAAACACGACAAGGCTCCCACATGACCGAAGCGCTTATCATTTCAACCCTTGTGAGCTGGGTCGCTATTGTTGGCCTGGCTCTCGTTGTCTACGCTCTTACCCGGCAGATCGGGCTGTTGCATGAGCGCATGGGGCCTGTGGGAGCCCTGACCGTGGCCAAGGGTCTGAAAGCGGGCGACGCGCTGCCCTCACTAACCCTGCCCTCTCTCACGGGAGGAAAAGTCATTGTGGGTGCTGGGAATGCAGAGCGCACCGCCAGCGAGAAGGCAACACTATTTTTCTTTCTCTCTCCTGAGTGCCCGGTTTGCAAATCTCTCTTACCGGTCATTGCCTCCGTGAGGTCACGCGAGGCGGACTGGCTTAGCGTTGTCCTCGCCAGCGATGGAGAGGAGGCGCCGCATGTGGCCTATCTTGAGAAACAGGGTTTGGGTGACTACCCTTATGTCCTTTCTGCAGAGCTGGGACTGACAATCGGCGTCAGCAAACTTCCCTATGCGGCCCTGGTGGATGAAACAGGCCACATGATTGCCCACGGCCTGACCAATACACGCGAACATATTGAGAGTCTCTTTGAGGCGCGCGACCGAGGTGTGGCGTCTATCCAGGAATTTTTTGAAGAGGAGCAGCGCAGCGCCTGAAGCGCCGCGTTGAAAGCCCATGAACTGGTTTGATACATTCTTTGAGAAGACATCGAGAACTGCGGCACGGCTCACCTCGCGGCGCAGCTTTGTCGCCGGGGTTGGTGTTGTTCTGGCAAGTGCCGGCGCCTTTCCTTTGCTTCCCGTATCCCGGGTCCGCGGCGAAGAGATTGCCAATGATCCCGGGGATCCGGAAAACTGTGACTATTGGCGATACTGCGCCATTGACGGCTATCTATGCAGTTGTTGTGGTGGCACCCATACCGCCTGCCCGCCGGGCACCATTATGTCGCCCATTACCTGGGTCGGCACCTGCCTGAACCCGGGCGATGGCAAGCACTACATCCTCTCCTACAATGATTGCTGTGGAAAATCGGGGTGCGGACGATGCCTGTGTACACGCAATGAAGGCGATACGCCGATGTACCTGCCGCAGGCCTCGAACAATATCAACTGGTGCGCCGGCAGTTCCGCTGACATCACCTACAATTGTTCCACAGCCATTATTGTCGGCGTTGATGGGGACCTTTAGCCCCCCCTTTCTCAGGCTGGCTGGCGTTGCACTCGTGCTTGCCCTGCTGACCGGGATGCAGGGCACCGCTCGGGCGGGTGATGAGAGGGCACGCGCGGACTATATGATCCACTGTCAGGGGTGTCATGTTCAAGACGGTAGCGGCTTTGAAGGCAGAGTTCCTGATTTGCGCGAAACGCTACCAATGCTTCTCTCGGTGGAAGGGGGGCGGGCGTTTCTTGTGCGTGTCCCTGGTTCTTCCCAATCTGCACTTTCCGATGCCCGGCTTGCCGGGGCTCTGAACTGGATGGTCAAATCCACTGTCAAAGGCGTGCTGGCATCGCAATTTCTGCCCTACCAAGCAGACGAAGTGACCCGGTACCGAGCGACACGGTTACCGAATGTACTTGCAACACGAGAGGCCCTGATCGGCCATCTGGAAGGGGCTGATGGCGGGACGTCCGAGTAAAGCGCTGGAACGACGCGACGGTATTCTTGATGCAATGGAAGACTGCGTGCGCGAGCATGGCATCGCACTTTCTTCCATGCGGCGTATTGCAGATCGCTCCGGGCTCTCGCTTCAGATGATCAGTCACTATTTCGGCAACCGGCATTCTCTCGTTCTTGCTTTCGTAGAGAGGTTATGCGAGCGCCTGCATGCGGAAACACAAGTCGCCGAAACCGGACACACACCGCGAGAGCGACTGCATAATGTCATTCGCTTTCTGTGTGACGGGCGCTACAAGGCGCTAACGGGAAATGATGCAATAGGGCGCGAAGTATGGGCAATGGCGGAACGCGATGCAGAAATACGTGTGTGCGTCTGGGACGCTTATGATCGTGCATTGAGCCACCTTGCGGACTTGATCCAGGCAGCCTATCGCCATGTCCCCGCGGGGCAGTGCCGGTCAACGGCCTACGCTATTTTGTGCCTGATCGAAGCTAATGAATTTTTCTCCGGCATCGGGGCCGAAGATATTCCCTCTCACGCTGCCGAGCAGTCAGCCCTGACCCTTTTGGCGGCACTGGAGCGACAGGCGGCAGCGGCTCGGGTTGGGGAGGCTACGGTTTAGCTTTCTTTCCCTTGCCGCGAGGCCGGGGTTTTCTTTCCACCACCACCTTGGGTTTGTTGGCAGATTGCGCCAGGCGGATGACATCTGTTGACGGACCTACATCATCTTGACCCAATTCCTTAAGGAACCGGGTCCGCACGTCCGCAATATGGGCATCGAGGTCCTTCACCTTCCATCCACGGGTCCCAATCGCTGGAAGAACGGTGACATGCACGGTTGCCGAGCGTGCGATAACGGCACCCTTTGGCATCGCGTCAGTCGTGTTCTTCAGGACAATGGGCACAATAGGCACGCCTGCCTGCATAGCCAGATGAAAACCCCCTTTCTTGAATTTGGACAGCTTGTTGGTCGGGCTGCGTGTCCCTTCAGGAAAGATGATGATTGAGGTGCCACTCTTCAAAGCCGCCACTGCCGGCGCCAGAGCTTCGCGGGGGTCCTTACCACCAGAACGATCAACAAAAACCGTTCCCATCGCGGTTGCAATCTGACCGAGCACCGGTTGGGACTTAAATTCCACCTTGGCGATAGCAGCATAATCCCTTTGCACCAGTCTCATGATGGCAATGGCATCTACTGCACTTTGATGGTTTGCCATGAAAACGGCCGGTCGATGGGTCCAGAGATTTTCCCGACCCTTCACATCGAGGTTAAGCCCGATGGATGCGGCAGACATTTCGCCCCACACATTTTGAAACAGGTTGCGTGCCTCGCGCGCCGAGCCGTTCAACGAATAGGCTGACAGGGCTGCGGCGGCAGCCGGGGCGATGCTGAGATAGCCCATGCCTGTTCGCACCGTTTCTTTGAGAGTCGGACGACCGCGCCCTTCAAACCGGGTAATCGGCCAGTCGCGCGACTTCGCAATGCCGGTCAGTGTTTTGTCTGGGTTCAGGGGACGGGGCTTGCCGACAATTTCCAAAAGTGGCAGATCTTCCTTGCCATCGGTGTAGAAATAGCTCTCCGACAGGTCGACCTCCCGATCGGCGATAAAATTCCGCACAGCAATGGATTTCCCTTCGCCATAGCAAGCCGGCTCCATAACCTTACCGGTGCAAATTCCGTTTTTCACCTCAAGATGGGTACACAGGAAAGAATGGACGCCCAGGTCATTTGCGACCGGCTCCACCTGATAAGGCGTTGCGGCAGACACGATAACCACCAGGTGACCTTTTTTCAGATGCTGGTCGATCAGGAGACGGGCTTCGGGATAAATGCGCGAGGCAATTCGTTTTTCAAATACCCTGCGGCCAAATTCGTAGTTGCGGCTGTCCACCTGGCCCCGCAGGTGCTTGGCCGACCGCGTTACAAGTTCAGCGAAGTCAATTTTTCCGCGAGAAAATTTTACTGCCTGCGCCACCTGATCGACGACGCCATCCAATGCCAGTTCGCCACTAGTGATCTGCTCAACAAACAAATCCTGTGCTGAAAACCCATAGAGCACAGTGCGGTCCATGTCGAAAAAGGCCGCAACCTGAGGTCCGGACGGGCCGTTCTCCACTTCATCAATCAAAAAACGATAACTCGGCATTATTCCCAATCCTTCAGTCTGTCTGGCGGCTGACAGAAAGCCCAAGCAATACATCGAGGCGGCGGCTCACAGAGCGCACCTGATCTGCAAACACCTCGCGGTCATTGACCATATTTCCATCCGTGGAGGTCGTAAGCCCCCGGTGGTCTGCCAGTTTATAGGCTGTTTCGTAAAGAATTTTTGAAAGCGATTCTTCAGAGAAAACCCGCTGGAGTAGATGTGCCTGCGCGCCGTGGGTCATGCAGAGGCCTACAAACTCGCGCCTATCCTCAACCGGGGCGTCGTTTCGCTGCAACAGCGTGTCGGCCAGCACCTGATAGGCATCGATAAAGGACCGCAAAACACCCTGGGCGACAAGGGGCTCAAAGTCATCCAGTAAGGAGCGGGCAGAAGCCTCCCCCCTTTGGAGAACCGCCTGCCAGTCCGGGTTCCTCTCGCTCAGCTTTTCGCGGACTTCCTTCAGAAAATCCTCCCGGGTGGCGAAATAGAACTCAAACTTCAAAAGGTCGCGCAAGACCAGCACTTCGCGCCAGAATGCAAGTTCAGTATCTTTTTGCTCGGCAGCATGCAACAGCGCCAGCTCTATCACCGCATCCGTCACAAAATAATGGATGACCGTGTTCCGGTAATAGGCGGCTTTGTGATACTGGCCCGGGCTGATGCGAAATACAGCGCCGAGGCCGGAATCGTGTCTTGTGACAACACCGTTTTTCTCCAGCGACGCCAATGTCGTCTCTATCCCCGCTGGCGTGCGCAGCTCGTCACCGCCAACGACGGGAATTTTGCGGGCATCCACAACATCCATCCACGAGCCCACCGTGCGTGTCAGCCCTTCAAGGGTCCGTGCGCGGGGACCGTTGGACAGGAGGATCAGGGTGAGCAGAGAGGTGAGATTAATCGGTGTGGCGTCGTTCAGACGCCGGGCAACCCGGATGGCCACCTGCTCAACAAGCGTTTTACGATCTGCACCTGAAAGCGTTTCGTTCAGCTTTTCGGCCGGGAACACATCTGTCGCCAAAACAGGCTCGCCAAAGCGCACGTAGATTTTGTGCTCCGACCCCTTCCCCATCAGGAAACGGATGATCCAGCTTGCCCCTTCGGGTTTTTTGTCTTCTCCGCGCTGTTCTTTAACGTAGTCATCAACTTCCGTTATCTGGTCATAGGAAACCGAAACCGGCACAAAACGAAGCCCATGCATCTTGGTCCGCAGGATGCTTTCAGAGACGTAATTCATAAGTCCGTAGCGCGGCGGAAGAAGCTTGCCTGTGCGTGACCTGGTTCCCTCCAGTGCCCACATGAGAGAAAACCGTTTCTCAATCATGTAATCAACGTAACGGCGAAAAGTTGCCTTGTAGATGTCATTGTTCTGAAATGCACGGCGCAGAAAAATAATACCCGAGTTGGCCGCAAGCCATCTGAGCCCAAACGTATTGAGATTGATCCCCCCGAAAATGAGCGGCACCGGAATGTTGTGATCGAACAGCACCGTCGACACTGCCATCGTGTCCAGCATGGATTTATGTGTCACCAGCAGGACGACAGGGGCCTCCTCCATCCACTGGCGCAACGCATCAAGCTCGGCCGGATCGTAATCGACCTCAGCATCGTGCGCGCTTCTGCACGCCCGGCGGTAGAGACCCATTGTAATATCGAGAGTGGTCGGTGTCTGGCGTGCGCTCATCTCGTCAAGATAGGTCTTTGTTTCCGCCTCCACTTCCGAGAGGGTTTTTCCCAAAGTGCCTGCAAGTGCGCCAAGATTTCGCTGAAAAGAAGGACTGGTCATGACGTCACCCACAAGCAGCCGGGCAACCTTGTAGCGCGCGCCGCGAATACTGCGCTCTGCCCGGTCAAGTGCGATCACGGCCTGCCTTGCAACAAATTCCGGCAGCCGTGTTTCGCGCACCCCTTCCGCGCCCCAGGTCTCCTGGAAACGCTCTTTGACTTCACTCAGCAAAGCCCCCTGACCTTCGGCGACCTGCATCCGGTCAGAATTGGAACGGCTCATCAACCTCTGACGTATCCGGCCGGGCTTTTCAAATCTGCTTGCCAGAAGATTACGGAAAAACGAGGCACCAGTGCGTACATCTTCGCGCGGTTTCCATATGACGCGCAGCGGTTGCAACCACGGGTCACCCCCCAGCTCTCCCCCGCTCATCACATTCTTCAGCGCCTGATGTCCGTTGCCTGTGCTGTCACCAATGATGACAATCGTGGCATCGGCTCTCCCATGCTGACGGTGTTCGGCAATCCACTTCTTAATGCAATTAAGCTCATATGTGCTACCGGCTTCCACCAGAAAGACAGTCTTTGTTTTGCTTTCAGGCATTTTCAGAACGACGTTCTCCGACACTTTTTTTCCTCCCCGTACTTTACTTACTCCCAGTCCTTCATTTACTCCAAGTAAACGACTATCTGGTCCTCTCCCCCGTCCGCGACAAGAACGCTGTACTCTTCAAAAGCCTCCTGAATGCACTGCACGTAGACGGCTGGGTCGGGCAACATGTCACGGCACGCCGTCACCGACACAGACAACTGATCTTTGAACCCCGAGAGTGTATGGAAAATACCCATGCCGTCACCCAGCGGAGCAAGCCCGTATGACTTGACCAGCTTTGCCCCGCAAAAAAACATGTCAGAGCGGACACCCGGCACGTTTGACACGAACGTGTTGCAGACCGGCTTGACGCGCGCGATCCACTTCATGCCCTCTGCCGAACGGAAAAACCAGGAGGCTGTCGCCGGGCTGACAAGCCCGACAACATGCTCAAGCATCTCTGCTCCGCGTATCTGGGCCAACTGTTTGGCGTCATCCGTCCGCATCTTGATGGCCTGTAACCGCTGCAACGGATCTGCAATATCGGTTCCCATCGCCACAGACATGTCAGATATCTGGTTGCCTACTTCTACACCACCTGACGTCGGGCGCACCGAGACCGGGCACATAGCAACGAGCGACTCATCGGGTAATTCGCCCCGGGCACCCAGATATTTTCGCATCGCGCCCGCACACACCGCAATGGCGACGTCATTCACAGACGCCCCTTCAACCAGACGTTTGATACTGCGGAAGTCATCGAGCTTGAAATCCACTGCATCAAAGACGCGGTAAGGAGATACTTCCTTGTTGAAGCGGGTCATGGGCGCCGTCGGGGCGCTCGCCACATTGTGTTCGGACTTCAGACGCCGTGCTTTTAACTCGCCCCGGATCAGAGACGCGGCTGATTTGATTGTCTTCAAAGGTTGTTGCGCCAGAACCGGCAGGGTTCGGGTCAACAGGGCGCTGTCGCTGGGAAGCGATTTTGCAGGAGAAACCTGCTCAAGCGGTCTGGTCGGTGTTGAGGCTGTTTCGGTTTCAGAATGAAGCGAGGTCAACAGGGCCGTCGCCCCCAACCCATCCACAACAATGTGGTGCAGCTTCACCAGAATGGCAAAACTTCCCGTGGGAATGCCCTCTACCTTGTCGAGCCCTTCGATGACATTGATTTCCCATAGCGGCCTGTTCAGGTCCAGTGGTCTTGAATAAAGACGTGAGGCAAGAATGCACAATTGCCGCCAGTCGCCCGGCTTGGGAAGCGAGAGGTGATGAATGTGAAATTCCACATCAACATTCGGATCTTCAGCCAGATAAGGCAGGTCCAGATCAAACGGGACGCGAACCAGACGTTGTGTGAACGGTGCCCATAGATGGAGCCGGTCTTCAATCCACTGGAGAATTTCCTTGAAGCGCACCTTTTCGCGCCCGGCGGTTGACTGATCGTAGATCATCAGGGCACCGACCACGCTTGGCGTTCGTCGCGTATCCGCATAATAGAAAGTCGCGTCGGTATTTGAAATTCGGCGCATCCGCAATCACATTCCCTCTGCCTCTTTGCTCTCCTTGTACAAGCCATTGACACGCTTGCCATTGACACGCTTGCCATTGACACGCGGGCCTGTACTAGAAAACTTGGGCTTTCTCCTATCCGACCTTTTCGGCCCTCTCGGGCGACCCAGCCTCCGCCGTCAGGCTATATACGCATATTGCTGACAAACGATCAGATAAGGTCACCCTCTCCCAATATCGTACACAGAGAGGCTGGCCGAGGACCAGCGCAACTTGCCGGTTCTGGTGTCTTTTTCAGTGAAACTCGCGGAAATGCCATGCCGTCGCGCGAGTTGGCAGCCGTACCCGCTTGTGCGTAACATCCTCCCTAGCGATCACCGAGGGAGATGCGACCAGATGAGCGATACTGACAAGACCCGCAAGAGACAGGAACGCAACAATCCCATGAACCTGAAGGTCAGTGTTCTGGGGGGCGGTTCGTGGGGGACAAGCGTGGCAGCCCTTGTGGCGAGGAATGCAACGACCAGACTGTGGCTGCGCAATAGCGACAGTGCGGCTGAGGTGAACAGCCTTCATACCAACACCAAGTACCTGCCAGACGCTAAACTGCCCGAAACACTGACAGCCACGACATCGCTCCAGAAGGCGGTGAGTGATGCAGATGTTGTGGTCATGGGTATCCCCTCACAACAGTTCCGCACTGTTCTTGAGGATGTAAAGCCTTTCATTCGGCCCTGGGTTCCTGTTATCAGCCTGGCAAAGGGTCTGGAGCAGAGCACATCAATGCGCATGACCCAGATTATCGGGGAAGTCCTGCCGGGTCATCCACCCGGCGTTCTGAGCGGCCCCAACCTTGCGCGGGAAATAATGGCCGGATCAGCCGCTGCCAGCGTTCTTGCCATGGAAGACGAAACCATCTGTAACTGGTTGCGCCCGGTTTTTCAGAGCGGTCTGTTTCGTGTCTATACCAATAATGATCTGATCGGCTGTGAGCTTGGAGGGGCTCTTAAAAACATTATCGCCATCGCTGTTGGCATGGGCGACGGGCTGGGTGCCGGCGACAATACCAGAGCGGCAGTGATTACCCGGGGGCTTGCCGAAATTACGCGCCTTGGGGTGGCGCTGGGTGGACGGCCTGAAACTTTTGCGGGGCTGGCTGGAACGGGAGACCTGATTGCGACCTGCACCAGCCCTCAGAGCAGAAACCGGCATGTGGGGGAACGGTTGGGCAAGGGGCAGACGCTTGAACAGATTATCAACGATATGCACATGGTTGCCGAAGGCGTGAAAAGCGCACCGGTGGTCATGAAGATGGCTCAGGAGCTGGGCGTTGACATGCCGATTGCTACGGAAGTGTTCAACGTTGTGCAGAACGGCGCCACGGCGCGTGTTGCTTTCAGAGGCCTTTTACGTATGACAACAGGGTCAGAAGCCGATCCGGGTTAACCTGTTGCAACGATCTTTGGCCCGGCACGGGTTCCGGTTGAGCGGTAGAGCCCCACAACATCCCCCTCAATGTCTTCAAGAATGCCATCGAGGGCATGGGAAATGATGCAGCAGTTTCGGATCATCTCCACCTGGGGCCAAGTGGCTATCTCTCCTTCCGCGATCAGATAGCTCATCTCGTCGCGATCAAGCGGTGCCAACAGCTTGCGGGGGTCCCAAAAACGGTATCTGGGGATGATGTTAATGTCGGCGGTGTATTCCTGAAGGGCCACCGAATGGAACATGTTGAGCGCGGAATTGGTGTTGGGAAACCCACGCGTGATCCGGTCTGAAAAATCACGGGTGGCTTTGAACCATTCTTTGCTTGCCCGGCTTCCCATGTCCCAGAGGCTTGCAAACACGCCGCCATCGCTATTTGGGTTTCGGATCGTCCACAGGATGATCGGGTTTGTCTGGCTGGCGATGAAGTGATTAACACCGTAAAGCCGCCCCAGCCGCTTGGCGGGCAGATCGTCTGTGACCGAACCGTCTATCCAGCGCATGTCCGACAGGTAAGGCTGCTTTTCACCGTCAGCATCACGCGCCATCAGCATGACGGCGGGAAACACCCCGGGCACGGCACACGATGCCATAACCGCCTCGCGCAACAACACGTTGGGCGAGGTAATGGCGTTCAGCAGCCGCGACGCCTGCATTTTTCGAGAGGGGGCAACAGAGACGTTGATGTGCCGTCCGGTCATTTGGAAGGCCTCGGCGAATGTCACATCGGGAACCCACGCCTCAATCATTTCACGCAGATCTTCTGTCTGGATGCGATCCCGCCATCCCAGGACAGACGTCAGACCCATCTGCTCAATGGGGGCTTCTATGCCAACGTCAGCATCGAAAAAGGGTTTCAGCTCCGCGTCGCTATGGGTCCCCACAATTGCTGCGATCAATGCCCCCGCGCTTGAGCCTGAAATAACCCGAGGCAGCAGGTTTTGTTCAAGCAGCGTTTTGATAACGCCGATATGGAACGGCCCCAGCGCACCGGCCCCACTTAACATCAAGGCAGAACGCCCGAAGCAGTGACTTGCCCGGTGGAAAAAATCCTTCTTCTCTGCTTTGGTAATGACGTTTGAGCGCACCTGGGCGATGTGGTCCAGGGCAGCCGTCACCTCTTCCACATAATCGGAGATCAGGCGCTTCGTGCCGAACTTCGAGCGCGTGTAGAGGGATGCTTTGCCCATGCCTCCCAGATTGCCGTGAATGCCTTCGTTTAATGCAAAGAGCAGTGCCCGGTCGTCCCCTGTGGCGCGCGCTTTGCGAATTTCGCGCAAGCGTTCCCGGATGGTCGCATAGTCGTAGCGGCCGCTATGCTCCCGCTTCTTCCATTCCTCGGCACCGGACAGTGCGTCGTGGTCGCGCGCGGCGTCCTTCCATTCTTCGTAAGAAGTCGCCTCATCCATTAGCTGTTGTGCCTTTTTCAGATTGCTCATTCACGCGACCTCAGCTCTTTGCCATTCATGGTGCAGTGCACGCATGTTACACAGAAAAATCACGGGAATTGCACCAAAAGCGACCCATTTAACCCGAAAAACCCTAGATTAAATAGGGATTCTTCCTGACAAAAAGGCCGATCTCCGCCACAATGGCCAAGAGTCAGGGGCTTTGTCCATCACAAGATGGACTTGATAATTTACCCTGGAGACAGGGCCGCGCGTGCCCAGGCGGCAAAATCAGCGGTAACTTCCGCGCGATTCGTCTCGTTCAGCACTTCGTGACGCGCGTCCTCATAGAGCTTCAGCACAACACTCTCCAGGCCGGCTTCGCGGTATCGCTCCGCCACCAAACAGACCAGATCACCGTTCAGACCGACCGGGTCTTTATCGCCAGAAAAAATGTAGATCGGCAGGTCCTTGCGAATGCACCCGATGGCCTGGGGTGTCGAAAAGGCGATCCCGGCTTCGCCGAGCCCCGCCATGGAACTGTCACTTACCGTGAACCCGCACAAAGGGTCTGCAATATAGGCATCTACCTCCGCTTCATCCCGGCTCAACCAGTCGGAAGCGGTTCTCACGGGCTTAAAGGCATCGTTCATGGCATCGAACACATTGGTATCCGGGTCCGCCGTTGCGGCGGCCATAACATCCACGGCTGTGGTGCCGCTCAACGCAGCGGCGTCAACAAGATCACTGGTCCGGGTCAACAGATGCTGCACAACCATTGAGCCCATACTATGCCCAAAAAGTATGACGGGTATGCCCGGGAAATCCGTTCTTGCTCTCTCAATAACCCCCTGCTGGTCTGCAATCAGGCCGTTCCACCCGGCCTCCCCGTACTCCCCAAGCTGCTCATGCTTCTGAACTGTCTGCCCATGCCCCCGGTGGTCGTTGGCATAAACAACGTAACCTTCGGTCACCATCGCCTTGGCAAACCTTGCGTATCGGCGCGCGTGCTCGCCCATTCCATGCGCTATGACGAGGACCGCCGTTGGGGGGCCATCCCCCTGCCAGCGATGCACCCTCGGCACCTGATCGTGGGGGGCGGTGGGCAGTGTGAAACTATCGTAGGTCATAAACGATCTCTCTGGCGTTGAAGTCCGGATATCCCATGGCATCCTGTCATTGCCTCGCGCAGCAGGAAACCCCCAATGCCTAGCTGCGACGAACCCAGGCTTCCCCGCCGGATTATGGGTTTTTTAACCCTGAAATGCTTGAATACTGACCTAATATGGGGGAATTGCTCGATGAATGAGACAGCCGTGAATACTGCGGGCCATCAGAACGACGCGGATGCACTGGGCTCGCTGTTTTCAGAAGCAGTGGAAGCATTAACTGTCGGGTTAGGCATTTTCACGTCTGACTTTCGTATCCTGTATGCCAATTCCCAGTCCCGCAAAGACTTCACCGAATGGTATAATGTCCTGGAAGCGGGTGGGACACTCAAAGAAGCCATCCTGGCAGAGATGGCTTTGATGACGGACCCGCCCGCGCTGGATCATCGCAACGGGCTTGCTGACCATATCGTGAAGGAAACGCTGGCAGGTACCTCTCAGCAACTGATAACGCCTGATGGCAGGACCATCCTTGTCACTTACTGGACCATGAGCAGCGGCAACCGCGTTGCAACTTCTGTCGATATTACCGCAGATGTGGTCCGTCAAAACGAACTTGAGCGTGCCAAAAAATCGGCCGAAGCCGCCTCCCACGCAAAATCACAATTCCTGGCGAATATGAGCCATGAAATACGCACACCTCTCAACGCTGTTCTGGGCTTTGCCAGCCTTTTGAAAGACTCCTCGTTGAACGAGCGCCAACTTGATTTTGTCGATACAATTTCGGAGAGTGGCGAGTCCCTTCTTTCTATCCTGAACGATATTCTTGATGTCTCGAAGATTGAAGCCGGCGCCCTTGAACTGGAAGAGACAGACTTTAACCTTGAACGGACCGTGCGCTCCGTCATGTCGTTAATGTCCGTCCGTGCACACACAAAAGACCTTGAAATCGTTTCTTATGTCGACCCCAATATCGTCGTTCCCCTGATCGGTGATCCCGGACGCATTCGACAAATTCTGCTCAACCTTGTCGGCAATGCAATCAAGTTTACCGAAGAAGGCGGCATCGCACTTGAGATCAGGCTTGAAGATCGTCTGCCAGGTGACAAAGTTGTTCTTTCATTCAGCGTAACAGATACCGGCATCGGCATTTCGCCAGAGCAGCAGGAACATCTGTTCGATCGCTTTTCGCAAGCCGATATTTCAACAACCCGCGAGTATGGTGGCACCGGCCTCGGGCTTTCGATCTGCAACGACCTGGTCAAGCTCATGGATGGCACCATGGAGGTCACGAGTACGCCGGGAAAAGGCAGCACGTTCAAGACCCGCCTCGTTCTCAAGTGTGACGATGATGAACGTTTTCTGGACGCACCCGCTGCCCAGAAGATACGTGGGCGACGGATACTTGTTGTCGATGATAATAAAGTAAACCTGCGTGTCATTGGCCTCATGCTCGCCGGCTACGGCTGCCGGGTTGAAACGGTAGACGCCCCGGAACTGGCCCGGGACGCAATCCTTGCGGCCCAGAACACGGGGAAGCCGTTTGATGTAGCCATTATCGACCACATGATGCCGGGCATGGATGGTGTGGAACTGGCCGCAACGATTAGAGCGGACGAGAGTATTTCTCCCATACAGCTCATTCTCTCCTCGTCCGGTATCGCAACCTCAATCCAGGCTCAGGAATGGGGGTTTCAGGCTACGGCCCCAAAACCCGTTAGCCAGCGCCGGTTAGTGAAAACACTGAGCCAGCTTCTGGAAGACATGCCCGCACGCACAGAAAAACCAGCGCCCACCATTGCACCGACCCCGCCCGTGGAGACCGTCCGCACAGGCGACGGCCGCACCCGGTGCCGTATCCTTCTGGCAGACGACAACCCCATCAACCTGAAGCTTATTCAGAGTGCGCTGGAAGACCATCCGATGACAATCGATACGGTGGGGGATGGCCGTGAAGCCGTTGCCGCTGCCCGCTCGCTCCCCTATGACATCATTTTGATGGACGTACAGATGATTAATATGGACGGCATAGAAGCAACCCGGCGTATTCGTAAACTTGCAGGTCCCATTTCCAATGTGCCTATCATCGCCATCACTGCCAGTGCGATGGCAGGCGACCGGGAAAAGTGCCTCGCAGCGGGCATGAACGACTACCTGTCCAAACCTGTCGCCATTGACATTCTGCTCGACAAAATCCGGCACTGGACAGTGGGTTCGACCGTACAACTGTAAATCCCGCCCCGTTTCTCCCTGCGCTCCTTCTCTTTCTTCATATCTCCCGGCCTGATCGCATTGTGTTGTATCGCAAAGACAGGTATCGAAGAAGGAAAGGTAATTCTTAGGGAGATGAGCAACAATGTATAGGGAACTGGACACCGCGTGGAAGGAGCTTACAGCACCTGGCCAGATGTTTGAGGTCGACACCGTTGAGGCATTGGGTCGGACGATTAAATCGTTCAAACACGCACCGACGAGCCTGCACGATATGTGGCTGCTATCCGCTGCTCACGGCGACAAGGACTATCTCGTCTACAAGGACGAACGCTGGACCTACGCACAGGCACATGCAGAAGTGAAGTCCATTGCGGCATGGCTTAACGCTCAAGGCGTCGGCCAACATGACCGGGTGGCTATTGCAATGCGCAACTACCCGGAATGGATGCTGGCCTACTGGGCGATCGTGTCGCTCGGCGCCGTTGCCGTTGGCATGAACGCCTGGTGGGTGCCGGCTGAAATGCGCTATGGCCTGGAGGACAGCGCGCCTAAAGTAATCATCTGCGACGGTGAACGCCTCGACCGCCTGCTTGAGATGCGCGATGCTTTTCCCGATCTCAAAATAGCCGGTGTCCGTCTGCCCGAAGCCCTGCAGGGAACACCAGGCGTGAGCGCCTGGGCCGATGTCCTTGCAACACCTCCCGACCTTGCCGAAAACCTTCCCGACATCACGACTGTTCCAGAGGATGATGTCTGCATTTTTTATACATCCGGTACAACGGGGCGTCCGAAGGGTGCGCAGCTCACCCATCGCGGGTGCGTCAACAACATCATGAATATTGCATTCTCTGCGCGGGTTCAGGGGCTGGCACTCGCCAAAGTCGCAAATAATGAGAAAGTGTTTCTGGAGGCAGAAGCTGTGCCGCCAACAGCGCTGGTTGCCACTCCCCTGTTTCACGTCACTGCCAACAATTGCGTTGCCCACGCGGTAACCATTGCGGGCGGCAAGCTGGTTCATATGTACCGCTGGGATGCAGGCGAAGCGTTGCGTCTGATTGAAAGTGAAAAAATCACTGCTTTGAGTGGCGTGCCCGTCATGTCGCGCGAGCTTATTGCGCACCCAGATTTTGAGACGACCGATACATCCAGCATGCTTTCCATCGGTGGCGGCGGAGCGCAGCTTCAACCTGACCTTGTCGGCAAGCTCGACGAGACCATGGAGAATGCCCGCCCCGGGACCGGATATGGCATGACAGAAACATGCGGCATTATCACCTCTGTTAGTGCTGATTTCTTTGTCGATAAACCAGCAAGTGCTGGCAGGGCCATGCCAACGTTCGAGACAAAGTGCATTGATGCCAATGGCGATGAAGTGGCACCCGGCCAGGCCGGAGAACTTTGCGTCAAAGGCGCGCCCGTCATCAAAGGCTACCTCAACCGGCCGGAAGCAACACAGGAAGCCATCGTCGATGGCTGGCTGCGTACCGGCGACATTGTGAAAATTGATGAAGACGGATTTATCTTCATTGTCGACCGGGCGAAGGACATGGTTCTGCGCGGTGGCGAAAATGTTTTCTGTAGCGAAGTTGAAAGTGCGATATTCGCCCATGACGCGGTAGCGGAGTGTGTCGTTTTTGGCGTGCCGGACGACCGGTTGGGCGAAGAGGTCGGCGCTGTCATTGTTCCTACTGCCGGAACAAATGTATCAGCCGAGGATATTCGGAGCTTTTGCAAAGACAAGCTGGCAGCCTACAAAATCCCGCGTTTTATCTGGTTACAATCCGACCCTCTGCCGCGCAATGCCAGTGGCAAATTCTTGAAGCGCGAACTGCGCGACACAATGGACATTGCTTTGGCAAGCTAAGACTCCCTTGACGACTGGAGTTTCTCCGTCCTTAAGAAAGTTCAGGATCAGATCGGCTATTTCCTCAAGCGCTTCAAGTTGCG
>CAZNLO010000017.1:0-34613 GCA_964573935.1 uncultured Parvibaculum sp.
GTGCGAAGCAGTGCATGTGCCTGCAAGCCATGCCGCCGAAATGGTGCCTTACAATCCCCTGGTGGGGGAGTTTCGCGTGCACTATGCAGGGTTCTTCGATCCGGGCTTTGGCGCGCGTGGCGCTGGTGGGGCAGGCAGTCGCGGTGTGCTGGAAGTTCGCAGTCACGATGTTCCCTTTATTCTGGAGCACGGACAGGTCATTGGCCGCCTGATATACGAACGCCTGACCGACGAACCGGCAGAACTCTATGGACAGGGGATCGGCTCATCCTATCAAAAACAGGGACTGAAACTCTCCAAACATTTCATAACCGACTAAGTTGCCGGTTGCCCTATCTCGAAGGTCAAACGAATGAACCTCTCCCACTGTCATAATTTTCAGGATTTCCGGACCCTGGCCCGCAAGCGCTTGCCGGGGCCGATTTTTCACTACATTGACGGCGCAGCCGATGATGAGAAGAGTTATCGCCGTAACACCGAGGCCTACGATGCCTGTGACCTCGTGCCGAACGTTCTTGCCGGGGTGGAGCATATCGACATGTCGACGACAATCTTCGGCAAAAAACTGGACATGCCGCTCTATTGTGCACCGACCGCCCTGCAGCGTCTTTTCCATCATGAAGGAGAGCGCGGCGTTGCCAAAGCTGCGCAGCAATACGGCACCATGTTTGGCGTATCATCGCTGAGCACGGTGAGCGTTGAGGAAATCGCCGGCATGATCGACACGCCGACAATGTTTCAGTTTTACTTCCACAAAGACCGTGGCTTGAATGACGCCATTCTGGAGCGCGCGAAAGCAGCGAAGTTTGATGTCATGGCGTTGACGGTGGACACGATCACCGGCGGTAACAGGGAGCGCGATCTCCGCACCGGCTTCACCTCCCCCCCACGGCTGACGCCGGGAAGCCTGCTGAGCTTTGCAACCCACCCCCGGTGGGCCATCAACTATTTTGCTCGTGCGAAGTTTGAGCTGCCTCATTTGCAGGACCATGTCAGTGAGGGCACAGACATTGCGACCTCCATTGGCAGCTACTTCTCCACCATGCTCGACCAGTCGATGAACTGGAAAGACGCCGAGGCCCTTTGCGCCAAGTGGGGTGGGCATTTTGCATTGAAGGGTATCATGAGTGTGGATGATGCTAGGCGCGCGGTTGATATTGGCTGTACCGGCATCATGGTCTCCAACCACGGGGGGCGTCAGCTTGACGGTGGACGCAGCCCCTTTGACCAGTTGGCGGAGATCGTTGATGCGGTGGGTGATAAGATAGATGTGATTTGCGAGGGCGGTATTCAGCGCGGCACCCATGTGCTCAAGGCGCTTTCGGTGGGCGCAAAGGCGTGTTCGGGTGGCAGGCTCTATCTTTATGCTCTCGCCGCCGCGGGGCAGGCAGGCGTGGAACGCGCGCTGGGCCTGCTGCGCGAAGAAATCGAACGCGACATGAAGCTCATGGGGTGTACGTCGGTTGACCAGCTAACCCGGCAGAATTTGAGGTACAGGAATTAGGCGCTGCATGACCCGCCGCCCAGAACGCAGAATTGAGCACAATAGCGGTGGTTGAGCAAAACCGGCTGTGCGGCCTGAGCCAGCGTTGTGCCCAGGGCGAACCGGGCATCGTAGGGGAGCAGCGTGCAGGCAACGACGGTGGGTGCCGTGGCACCTTTGCGCTTTACCACCATACGGCTGGATGCACACATCATGTCGTTGGGATCAATGTTCAGGATGGACCAGCACCCGGTGGTGATTTCCGGAACCTCTGTCTCGTCGTTCATTTCGGGAAAAAGAATGAGGGCGCCGGGGTCTTCGGGGTTGACCGCCAGGGCCTGCTCGGCAAACAGATCGGCATACCCCTGCCGCTCTGAAGCGGCATCCTTCCCCCAGCATGTCCGGCCTGCTATGGCGATCTTCGCGCCCACCTCTGTCAGGAAGCAGAGCCCCTCCATCGCTTTCTCAAAAGCGCCGGGCCCTCGTTCCTCGTTATGCAGCTCCGCTGTGTGATGATCGAGGCTCACACGAAACGTGAGCCTTTGTCCGTACATGGCGACGAGTTTTGCGACCTGTGTACGCACCGCTGGTCGCAACAGGGGCTGCATGGCGTTGGTGAGAACCAGTGCGTCATATCCACGCCCCAGAACGCTTTCCAGCATCGCCCCCATTTGCGGGTTCATAAAGGGTTCCCCGCCCGTAAATCCGATTTCGCGGGTGCCCAGAGAGTCACGCTCAATTTCATCAAGATAGCCAGAAACATCATCCAGCGTCAGATAGACAAGCCGGTCATTTTTCGGGCTGGATTCAATGTAGCAGTTAACGCATTCGATATTGCACAAGGTGCCCGTATTGAACCAAAGTGTTTCAAGGTGCTGGAGCGCGACATGGGCGCGCGGTTCCCCCTTTGCCGTAACGTGCGGGTCTGTAAAGGGGCGTATCTCGGTACTGGCGTTGCCCGAGCGGGTTTCAAGTACATTCATGAATGATTGGCTTCCGTCTACATTTTTTACGAATGTACCACAACGCATGAGCGAGGCTGTTCAAAAACCCGCGAACGCACAAGGGTAGGGATAATCGGGAGAAGGAAGCCCTCCGCAAAATATTCTTTGGAAATCCATCTTGCGTTAGGGGGGCGGAGCGCGCTAGTAAAAAGGGCAGGAGGCGGGTGTAGCTCAATGGTAGAGTGGAAGCTTCCCAAGCTTAAGACGGGAGTTCGATTCTCCTCACCCGCTCCATTTCCCCGTGCTTTCTCGCCTTTTTTACTGGTGCCGTCACAACTGCATCATGTGGCTTTGGAAAAGGCTGCGTGTCGGTCTATGGTTCGGGCAATTACAATGCAAACTGAGGGAGAAGTGAGATGGGAGAAACAATTCTAACACCGGTTCTGGTGCTGGTCAGTTGGACACTTGTCATCTGGATATGGATGTATGCCCGCCGGATGCCGGCCATGAGTGCCGCAAAAGTTGATCCCCAGGATGCCCAGCATCCAGGCGCTCTGGCCAAGCTCCTGCCTTCGCAGGTTCAGCGTGTAGCCGACAACTACAACCACCTGCATGAGCAGCCGACCATTTTCTATGCTCTGGTTGTCTATACTCATCTGGCAGGCGCAGTGGATCCGATGAACATCGCCCTCGCATGGGCCTACGTCGGCTTGCGGATTGTTCATTCGCTGATACAGAGTACGGTGAATAACGTGGTTGCCCGGTTTGCTGTCTTTACGCTGTCGGCCATTGCGCTCATGGTGCTGGCAGGGCGCAATCTCCTGGCTCTCGTGTAGTAGGAGCGCTTAAGAGGCCGAAGCGTCCTGGCGTTGCCGACGCTCGGTTTTCTGCGTTCCCTCAGGCCTTTTTCGGCGACGGTCAGGGCCGATGAAATTTTCGGCCTGAACAAATTGTCGATGGTGCGCCAATATGTGTTGTATGCGCTCGGTGAGCCGTTGGGCGGAAACCGGCTTGGTTAGAATTTCGGTCGCCCCGGCATCGCGGGCCGCTGCAAGTCGTGTTGGCGTCGGATTGTTGACAAGGACAATGATTGGAATTTTCGGGTTTGGCGTTTGCTTTGATGTTCTGACTTGTCGGACAAACGATAGCCCGCTCACGGGTTCCATATCACAGTCAACAAAAACGAAATCGGGTTTGTGTGCACACAGGAGGCTAAAAGCCTCCTCGCCATCCAGGGCTTCGTACAGATTTTCGCTGCCGAGGGTGCGCAATTGCTGACGAAGCTGCGTGAGCATGAAGCGGCTCTCTTCAGCTATCAGGATGCTCAGGTCAGCGAAATCGAAATCTTCCATGGCGGGCCAGGATGTAGGAGCGGAATGTACAAGGAGTACAAACGCCAGAAGATAGAGATGAAAAATTACTGAGAAGTTAGGAAAACGCTCTACTCTGTGGACTTGCGCCGCTCCGGTCCGCTGAAGGCCTTGTCTCTTCGGCGTCTGTCAGGGCCGACATAGGACCGCGTGGTGATGAATTCCCTGTTTTCCTTGAGCAGAAGCTGGATGCGCCGGTACAGGAAATCTGCCGAAACAGGCTTCAAAACCACGTCCGTTGCGCCGGCATCCCGTGCTTCCTTGACCCGGTGCATTTCCGTGTAGGCAGTAAGCAGGATGATCGGCAGATGGATGTTGGGACTGTCTGTCGCGGTGCGGATCAGCCGTATAAAATCCAGCCCGTCCAAGGGTTCCATGAGATAATCAACAATCGCGATATCAACTGGGGTGGTTTTCGTAAGCTCAAGTGCATCGGCTGCATCACGCACGCCGTGAACATGTGTCACGCCGAAAGCACGCAGCACCTCCCGGATAATAGACACCATGTGCTGGTTGTCATCAATCAGCAGAAAAGACAGGTTTGACAGATCGAAGTCATGCTTGACGAGGGCCATAAACGCACCGGAACACTCCACCCTTGAGTGTATATAAGTTGTCGCCACCCGTATTGAGAGTGTACACTCCCGAGTGTTAACCCAGCGTTTATACAGAGGGTTAATTCAGTCTTTAGGCGAGAGAGGCGCTTTTGCGCGATGCCGCGCCCGTGCCAGATAGGCGGGCACCATAGCGCTCACGCCATGGGTGGTTTTCTCCCAGTCATGGGGTTTGTAAAAAGCTGGAACAGGGCTCTGTAGGCGCTAAACGAGATGCAGAGCCAGTAGAGCGGCATTGTCAACGCGTGGCGCCCCATTCCACCAAGCCCGCGTGCCCTGGCACCCGCAAGTCCCGCCAGAATTGCGGCACCAAACCCGAGCAGCAAGACAGCGATATTGAACAGGCCCAGAAACAGTTGTCCGTTGGTGAGGGTCTGCATGTTGAAAACAGGCAGGGAAATAGCCACAAGATAGAAAAAAGGATGGACCAGCGCGGACAGGAGAAAAGCACCAATGACAATCTGAAAGGTCATGAAGCCTCCTGGGCCCAGGCGGGAAGCTGTGATGCGGGGCGTTCGCATTCTGACAACATATGTTTGCATCCATCCTTTGAGCCATCTGGAGCGTTGCCGTGTCCAGCTCGGGAGCCGGCAGTTTGCTTCTTCCAGGGTCGGTGTGGAAAGAACAGTTGTTTCATACCCTGCTTCGTGCAGCCGGATGCCAAGGTCCGCATCTTCTGTAACGTTGTAGGCGTCCCATGCGCCGATCTTGCGCAATATCGACGTGCGAAAGTGCGTGGATGTGCCGCCGAGCGGGAAAGGTTGATTGTGGCGGGCGAGGGTGGGGAGGAGCAGGTCAAAAATCGCCGCATACTCCATGGCGAACTGCCGCGTCAGCCAGTTTTCCCGCCAGTTATAATATGCAAGGGGCGCCTGGGCGCAGGCAAGGCCAGGCCCGCGTCGGTCAAAGGCCTCCACCGCCTCGCGCAACTGGGCGGGGCCGGGAATATCCTCCGCGTCATAGACAACCAGAAATTCTCCTCGCGCAAACGCAAGCGCATAATTGCAGGCCTTCGGCTTGGTTGTGGGAAAGGAAGGCGGTACGCAGATCAGCTCGAAATTCCCGGGCAGCCCGAGACGCCTGGCAGCCTCTATGGTTTGGGTGTCGGTCTCCTCCAGCACCAGCTTGATGTCGAGTTTGGAGGGGGGGTAGTCCAGATTTTGAAGGGCATTGACGAGAATGGGAAGCACCGTTGTTTCGTGAAACAGGGGAACCATAATTGTGTAGAGCGGCAGTTGATCGTCCACGCGTGAGGTTTGCGGGACAGATGCTCCGGTATCTCGCTGGCGCGCAATATCAATAGAGAGGAGCCGCAGCGCCGCCAGGCCAATAAATGTGACCCCGGTTATGAAATTGAGAACCAGAAAGACAGGGCCGGGAAACCATGTGGTGATTGCAACAAGACATACAAATACAAGTAACAGGATGGATCGGGCCTTTACTGATAAGAGTGCGCGCGCGGACGCAGCCGGGTCCTGGTCATGTAATCCATTTTGCGCATGTTGTGTGAGTGCGGAAGAAAAGGTGGAGTGCACGGTTCGGAAAATATCGACCGGGGAGGTTTGGTAAAGTAGAAATGGCGCGCTGGTCTTTTCTCTTAAACGCTCCGATGCCCTCACCGTATCAACGGCGACGAACGCCAGCAGGCCATCGCGGTGCCGCCAGGGCAGACATTGTTCCCGCAGATAGAAATCAATATCTTCTTCTTCCAGAAGGCCTTCATCTGGTGGCTCTGTCAGAAGGTTGGCAAAGGCCACACCACGCTGGTCAGCAAGGGCACGGTAAAAATCAAAGGGGCGGATTTCCCCTCGCCCCATAAGGTCTTCCCCAAGGCGAAGGCCGCTGTGAGATTGTCTGCGAAGGGCCTCGGCAAGTCCTTCAGTGTCTATCAAACCTCTTTGCAGCAGATAGTGCCCGATGGGCAGGGCGGCGTTGTAGATCGCGGCAGGGGCTTCCTCAAACCCCATCGCTGACGGCTCCAGGGCAAGGGTATTGCCATGCTCCGCATCGTCGCCGTATCCCCTCGCCACTTCGACCACCTCACCTCAGAAAACTTATAGTTTCATGGTAAAAATTTGAATTTCTTTTGCAATACAAGGGTTTGGATAGGGGCCTTCCTCCTTGCGTCCCTAGGTTGATTTCCGGCTTCTTAAGCCTGTTTGGAAGAACTTATCTGGAGGCCGGGGACAGGGTGGACGGGCGGCCCGCCCTTCGTCATTCTCCAGCCATGCGATGGTTGTTACTGATTAATCTTCTGGCGGTTGTACTTCTGAGCGGGGCGGTAGCTATTGTTCTTGAGGGCACGCCCCTCTCCGGTTCGGTCTCTGGTGGCAATGTGCCCCCGGCGCTGAAGCCCGAGGGCAGCGTGGCTCTCCGCGATGAACAGCTTGATGCGCACGCACAAGTACCGGCAAAAACACAAGATACGCAAAGCGAGGGTGCGAGAGGCGGGGCTATTTCCATGCCCGTTCCTCTGGCGCCGCGACGTGCGGTCACAAGCGCTACCGGGCACGGGGACGAAGCGCCCGGTGCCCTACGTCAATTGCGAATTGCCACAGAGGGAGATTTTGCTCCCTTCAATTTCCAGGACGCGAGAGGGCAACCGGCAGGCTTTGATATCGACATCGCCACCGAATTGTGCGCGCGACTTGGCGCAGAATGTACCTACGAGGTGCGCTCCTGGCATATGTTGCAGCCAGCCCTGCTCGACCGGGAGGTTGATATTCTGGTTTCCTCACTTCAAATCCCCGACACAAGTACACAAGGCATCGGGTTTTCCAGTCCCTACTATGGGTCTCAGGGGCGCTTTGTGGTGCTTTCTAAGGCTGCAAGGCAGGCAGACGGTGATTTTCCAGCACCCGGTGCGCAAATCGCTGTGCAGCAGGGAACGGTTCACGCTGCCTATCTCGCTCAGACCCACCCGGAGGTTGAGCGCATCACAACACAAACCTTCGACGAGGCTTTGTCTATGGTTGAGGCGGGAAAGGCTGACGGTGCTTTTGGGGACAATGCAACGGCCCTGGGATGGTTAAAGCAAAAACCCTGCTGCCGGGCGTACGGTATACCCGCAAGCGACCTTACATTTTTCGGCAGAGGTATCGGTATTGCTGTGCGGGGAAATGAGAACGCGCTTCTCGCGGCCATCAACCAGGCATTGGCACAGATGGTGGTGGACGGAACGCACGCGCGCCTCTCGCAGCGCTACTTCGCAGACAGCATCTATTAAGCCCCGCAGGAGAGGCGCAAGATTTGCGCCCTCTCATACCGGTGTCTTTTTTTCGGCCATCAACTCGCGCGGTTTGCCGTAGAAGCAGACCTGCCCGCCTGCGTCTTTGACATCTGACCATGTCTCAATATCAAAAGTAAAAACCGCCAGTGCCCCGGTTGGAAAGTGATCGGCCATGCGGGCCGTATAGTCTTTGCTTTGGGTGTCGGCAAGACCGACAGCCAGCATTTCAAGCCCTGGATTGTGGGCGACGATGAGCAGGGTCTCGTCTTTGTCATTTTGAGCATGAATGAGGGACAAAAGAGTGTCGGGCATTGCCATATAAAGATTTTCACGAAATTCAACCGTGCATCTGTCTTTCAGGCGTGCCGCCAGCGGTTGAACCGTTGAGCGCGCCCGCACAGCGGTGGAGCACAACACATGGTCTGGTATCCATCCCTGGTCAATAATGAAACCCGCCAGAAAATCCGCTGATTTGAAACCCCGCTCATTCAAGCACCGCTCCGCGTCGCCCCGTGCTGGGTTGCTCCAGTCGGATTTGGCATGTCGCATGAGACAGAGGCGTTTCATGAAGGGTCCTTCCGGGCAGCGTTGCGGAAAGGCAGGATCAGGCTCCAGACAAGTTTGGTTGGCGCGTCGTTGCGAAATTCTGCAAGTCCGATTTCCATGTCCAGGTGCCCTTTTTCCGGGTCAGCCCGGTAGGTGCCAAACAGACGGTCCCATACCGAAAGGTTGAAGCCGAAATTGCTGTTTGTTTCTTTGACAATAACCGAATGGTGAACCCGGTGCATATCAGGGGTCACAAGAAACCGGCGCAGCACGGCGTCCACCGACGATGGAATACGGACATTTCCGTGGTTAAAAAGCGCTGTTGCATTGAGCACGATCTCAAACACGATGACAGCGAGAGGGGCGACCCCCAGCAAAAGGACGGCACCCAGTTTAATGAACATGCTGAGAAGGATTTCAACCGGGTGAAAGCGGATGGCCGTTGAGCTGTCAATGTCGGGGTCGGCGTGATGAACTTTATGCAACCGCCAGAAAACCGGCACAAAATGAAAGAGGACATGCTGCCCGTAGATCAGGAGATCAAGGAGCAAAATGGCAATGAGCCATTCAAGCGGGTGAGACAGGTGGATGATATTGAAAAGCCCGATTGTGTTGTCCTGCGCCCATACGGCTGTCCCGACAGCCAGAACGGGCACAAAAAACCGCAGCATGAGACTGTTGAGCAGACTGAAAGCCAAATTGGTTATCCACCGCCGACCCTTTGAAAAAGCCGGTGCCCGCCGTGGGCTCGCAAGCTCCCACAGGCCCATTGTTGCCAGAAGGCCGACGAAGACACTCAAGCGGAGGGTCTGTTCATGCTCTAGGATGAATTCTTCCATCAGATAATACACCGGGTCTGGAAGGCGAAAGGGGAAAGCTGGAAAATACGACGGTCGACGCCAGCATAACGGTTCGGCTGGAAAAAAGAAGTAGTCCGGTTTCCATTATCCCCGGTTTCCATTATCCCCGGTTTCCATTATTCAATGAGGCTCGCTGTCAAAGCGTGGCGTGGCGGGCTCTTGCCCCACGCTCGATAGCGGCCACCACCAGTTTTTCAAGACCAAGTGCGTCCCGCAGGAGCTGCAAAAGCCGTAACTCTTCCTGTGCCACTTCAAGATCAGCGGCGGCAACATCAACCGCCAGAGCGTAGGCCGTTTCGTACATGTGAGGAGGCAACCCATCCCGCACCAGCCCGAAAACGGCATCAAGCCCGCCTTCTTCTGAGAGGATTGCTGCACATTCCTCAGCGACGAAAACCAGACGCTCAGGATCAAAATCCCTGAAAACCGGCAAATTTGTAACGATATTTCCAATTTTCAGCGTTTCATTGTCGCTCATCGCACTATCGACGGCGGACATTGTGACCATGACATAGATGAGAGCGGTATGCGGATTGATCGTCTGCGGCATGAGGGCTCCTGTTTCGTTAAAAACCCACAAATTTGGGGGCGAGGAGGGTTAGCTTAAAGCATTCCCAGGAAAAGTGCCTGCGGTTTTCCGTCCGGGAATGCGGGCCAGCATCAAGGAGCAAGAAATTGCTTCGTGGCGGATATGGCCTCGGCGAGGCTTATGCGCTCTACCGCCACGTCCGGGGGAAAGGCACTGGTAATCCGGGTAGGCAGGCGACTGTCCAGAAGCACAAAAAGCCCTTTGTCAGTTGCGCTGCGAATAAGTCGCCCGAAAGCCTGCTGCAACCGTAGCCGGATAATCATGTCCGTGTACCGCGCTCCTCCAAAAGCACTTCGGCGCGCCTTGTAGAGAATATCGGGCCTGGGCCATGGCGTGCGGTCCAGAACAATCAGCCGCAAGGAGGCACCAGGCACATCAACCCCGTCCCGCACCGCGTCCGTCCCCAGCAGACAGGAGTGTTCTTCCGCCCGGAATATGTCGACAAGGGTGCCCGTATCGATCGCGTCCACATGTTGCGCGTAGACCGGCAGACCCGCCGTCTCAAGCGGTTCGACAAGGCGCGCGTGCACGGCGCGCAGTCTGCTGACCGCCGTAAAGAGGCCCAGCCCGCCCCCGCCTGCGGCAAGAAAGAGATCACGGTAGGCGGCGGCCACCTGATCTGTGCTGTTGCGGTTCACATCTTGCACGACAAGAATGCGGGCCTGTCGGTGATAGTCGAACGGCGATGAAAATTGCTTTCTTGTTACCGGCGTTGGCAGGTGAATGACGCCGGTGCGAACTTCCGCCGCTTCCCAGCTTTCGTTTTCCAAATTTCCATTATCGGAGGTATCAGTTTCCATCGCACTGCGGTCCCGCAGCGTTGCCGAGGTAACAAGCGCGCCGTGAAGCGGGGACAGCACGGCTTCCGCAAATGGTTGGCTCGGGTCGACCCAGTGGCGATGCAGGCCAAAGTCGAAATCAGCGCCGTCAATGCGGTCAATGGAAAGCCAGTCGACAAAGGCATCTTGAGGGTCGTGCATCAGGTCCGCCAGCATCGCGCGCCAGGCGGGCAGTGTCGCGCGCCCGCGTTGGTCCAGCCCTCGAATGGCGGCATCCATGCGGGTGCGTGTTGACGTGTCCAGCGTCTCATTGTCCTCGTCCATCAACCGGCGCAGGCAGTTGGCAAGCCCGCTGAAATGGCGCACGATGGCGGCAAGAGCAACGTCGAGAGCTGCGGCAGCTTCTTCCAGTTCATCATCAACAGGCCGCAAATCGCATTCCAGTGAATAGGGACTGTCCGGCCTGTCGCATCGTGCAAGGACAAGACGGCGAACGGTGACAAGGAAGTTTTCTGCCGGTCCCTTCGCCCCCTCGGTATTGAGGCGCTGGGGCCAGCCGGCGGCCGGCAAAGCGGCGGCGGCACGACTTGCCGCATCCAGAAGACTCTCGCCTTCGCTGTCTCCGGCGAGAAGGTCGCTCAGCCGGTCCCGCAGGCCCCGGTTCCGGTGGCGCCTTGTTTCTTCCGCACCGCGCGTCCAGCGGCGCAGTTCCGCCATTTCCCGACCGCTCAGATAGGCCGAAAAAGCGCTGTCTGCCGCGTCAAACAGATGGTGCCCCTCATCAAAAACAATATGGCGACGGGCGTAAGGGTTGGCAGGTTCATCCTCCTCCGCCCCGGCAGTGTTGCCGCTCGCCGCCTCTGCGGTTTTGTCCGTGCGGGCGTATGCGTCGATGGTAAGGGGGTGGTGGGTAAGGGTATGATCGAGCGCTGCCTGGATCATGATGAGAGCATGGTTGGCGATAACGATCCTGGCGCGCCGGGCTTTGCGCACCGCTTTCTCGATGAAACATTTTTTGTAATGCGCACACGCGGAATAGGAACATTCTCCCCGCCGGTCTGTGAGCCCTGCTGCAACCGCCTCTGCACCCATGGCACCGGGCAGCCAGGCGGGGAAATCGCCTCCCACCATGTCGCCGTCCCGGCTGTAGCGGGCCCAGCGCGCGATCAGAATGGCTGCTGCGCCCTGAGGCCCCATCAGCAGACCACCTGCGGTCTCTTCCAGGTTGAGAAGACAAAGATAGTTTTCCCGGCCTTTGCGGACAACGGCTTTTTCTTCCTTCTCTCGTGGATCGGGGTAGAGCCTGGAGAGTTCCTGGTCCAACTGGCGCTGGAGGTTTTTGGTGTAGGTGGAGAGCCAGACAGTGCCGTCGTTCTGTTCTGCCCAGAGGCTTGCGGGGGCGATATATCCCAGCGTCTTCCCCGTCCCGGTTCCGGCCTCCGCAAGGAGAATGTTTGGCGCGCCGACATTCTCGCGGGGTTGGAAGGCAAGGGTCACGGCGGCGGCGTAGTCGGCCTGCTGCTCGCGTTGTTCCGCACCGGGGCCGACAAGAGTTCGCAGCCGCTGGCGGGCGGCCATCGGGTCAACGGGCTTTGCGCCGGGCGCAGGGGGGGGAGGCAGGTCTTCCCACTCCTCCAGTGCTGACCAGATGTCGATGCGCGCACCCGGTTCTGCTCTTGCCTTTTTTGCCGACTGTGTACCTTGCACCCCTAAAGCCTCCAGCACGAGAGGCGCCCATGGCCAGCCGATGCCGGCCAGGGCTTTGGCGGTGCCAAGAGCCTCTTCGCGATCCCGGTAGGTTGGCTGTGAAAGTTCGCCAAGGAGGGCCTGTACCGCCAGATGAAGGGTAAGCGCTGCCTCGTCGGGCGTTTCGGGCAGGGCCAACCCGATCTCGCCCGCAAGGCCGCGCGGGGTGGGCACGCAGAAGCACGCAGGCCGGACAAAAGCATAAAGCTCCAGTAAATCGAAAAGGCCCGTATGAACGCTTTTGCCTTTTGTGAGGCCCCGGCGACCTGCGGCCCCGGCAGCGCGACGTGCGGTGAAGCGGCGATGGCAAACCAGAAGGGGCTGGTTTGCAAGGGCCTCAATGGCTTCTTCTGCACTCCATTCGACAATTTCACCGTCTGCCGACACGCCAATGCCCCCCCCGCCAGGCTTTGGAACGAGAGCGGTGAGTGTGGGCGCAGAATCGGACAAGGGTGTTTCACACATTGTGCGCACTATAGCGCAGCCGGACTGTGCTTAAGCGGATTATCCCGCCAGCGCAGGGTAGGCGCGTCTCAGGGCGCTGGCACCAGAGTGAAATTTTGCCTCAAGATGGTCGGCCTGTTCGCAAAGCTCTCCTTGAGGGGGGGTGTGGCCTTCCTTCATAAGCAGGGCCGATGCAGTATCCGCCAGCCCCGTGAGACCGATTGCACCGGCACTGACCGTCAGCGCCTCTGCGCCAGCGCGGACGGCGCCAAGGTCCCCCGTGCGGCACGCTCTCGCCAGCGCCGCCTGGATGTCAGCAATTGCGCCGATCGCCTCGTTGAGATGGTCCGCAATACGGGTGCTACCAAGCTCTTGTTCAAGTTCATATACCCGGTCAAGGTCCAGAAGCTGCCTGGCCCGAGGAGGACCGGGCTGGAACGGGTCGTTATGGGCGGAACCGGGTGGGGAAAGGCGTACTTCATCAGCGCGCGCCGGTGTGCAGGCAAGAACAAACCAGGCAGTAAACCCCCCACCAACGGAACTGTCAGCTCCAATACGTCCCCCCATGAGGCGGACAAGGCGATCGCAGATGGTCAGATTGACATCGCGGCGGTTGGCCTGGGGCCGGTCATTATCATAGTCATGATTATCTCTTGAGAACAGCCGGGCGGCATCTTGAGGAGGCATTCCGGCACTTGTATCTGATACGGAAAACCGCACGCTCGGCGTCGCTCCCCCCATGTCGACAGGTGAAATGCGAACGATAACGCCGCCTTTCTCAAGGGTGCGTAAAGTCCGGGAAATCAGGTTGGTCAGAGCCTGTTGGATACGAGCTGGATCGCTGTGAATGGTCTGCGGCGTCCCCGGCAGGCTGTCAATTTCAATGGTAAGGTGGCGAGCGGCGGCCTCCTGGCGTAACAGGTGGACGGCGGTGTGCACGACCTGGGAAGGTGACATTTCGACAGGGCGTAACTTGATGGAAAGCGCTTCCATTTCCGTGAGGTCTGCAAGGTCGTCTACCAGGCGGTTGAGCAATTGGCTCGATTGCTGCATGCCGCGTGCGTAGTCTGCCTGTGTATCGTTCAGTTCCGTTGCCCCCAGCAGGTCTGCCAGCCCGGTAAGGTTGGCCAGGGGGGAGCGTATCTCATGGGTGACCATCGCCAGAAAATCGCGGCGGGAACTGGCCGCTTTGCGGGCAACAGCATAGGCGCGTTCGGCGTCTTGTGCCTTGTTCTCGGCAATTACCGTCGCTTCGGCAAGCCTGTCGATCAGGCCTTTGTTCACAAACCGCAATGAAACTGTTTGTCTGGCTGACTTGTTCAGGCTTTGGGCACCGCTGATAAGAACCGCCCAGAGCAGCAGGCCGAGGCTGGCCGTCACGATATCCTCAACGCTGCCAATAGCGATCAGAACGGCGATCAGCGGCCCAACGCTGGTTGCCGTATAGGCAATGACTGCGCGCGGATAGGCGTGGCGAGAGAGAACGGTGTTAAGGCCCAGGCACGCGATGACAAGGCTGAAAAGAGCCTGTACGGGAAAGGGTGCTTCTGGCAACCACATGGCCGCTGCAAGGCCCCAGGCTGAACCTGACAGAAGGCACAGCCGTGCATATTTGTCCCCCCACGCCTCTGGCGAGGTCGTTGCTTCTTTATCTTCGTGATATCGCATACGAAGGCGGTTGAAACTGACCTGTGCGCAGAGCTGCACAAACAGCGGGGGCAGGATCGTCCAGGCGGCAACATAGGGTGCGAAGGGAAGCCACACGAGAACCAGTGCCGCGAAAACCGTAAAGGTGCCGGCTTTTCCAAGCTCGAACAACTGGCGAACCTGTTCAGCAAGGATCCTTGGATCGGACGGTTCTGGAGCGGCAGACGCCAGGTGTGCATCGTCCGTTAGCCCTGACGAGGCCAGGACGGCGGGGGTGTTTTGCTTGGGAGGTTTGTCGAACAAACGCACCCGCCACTCCTTTTAGTCCTGCGCGGTGGGGCATCCGGTTTTCTCTCGATCGGGGCCTGTCTGCGCGTTGACTGATACCGGGGGAAAGCCTAGGTTCCGGGACTTTATAAAGCTTTAAGATCAAATTTTGGGTGTTTGCCATGTCCAGCAATCAAGGTGCGGTCGATGCTGCCGCCATTCATGAGGCATTTGGGGAGCTGGGGCGCTCAACGAAGGCCTGGCCGTTCGAGGAGGCGCGCAAGCTCGTCGAAAGGGTGAAGAAACGGGGCAAAGACGGCGGTGAAGTGTTGTTTGAGACCGGCTACGGTCCCAGCGGGCTTCCCCATATCGGGACATTTTGTGAGGTTGCGCGCACCACAATGGTCCGCCACGCTTTCCAGATATTGATGCCCGATATGCCAACGCGCCTCCTGTGTTTTTCCGATGACATGGATGGTTTGCGCAAGGTGCCCGCCAACGTGCCCAACCAGGAGATGCTGAACGAGCATCTCAACAGGCCGCTGTCACAGGTGCCCGATCCTTTCGGAACCCATGAGAGCTTCGGCTTTCACAACAATGCACGGTTGCGGGCTTTTCTCGACAGCTACGGGTTCGAGTACGAGTTTGCCTCCGCCACCGAGTATTACAAGTCCGGTCGTTTTGACGAGACCCTTCTGCGTGTCCTCGAAAAATTTGATGATATTCTCGACATCATGCTGCCAACTCTGCGTCAGGAACGACGTGGCACCTATTCGCCCATATTGCCGATCTCGCCCGTCAGTGGGGAGGTTGTCTATGTTCCCCTGCTGGAGCGTGACCCCGCCAAAGGCACCGTGGTGTTTGAAGACCCCACGAACAATAATGAGCGCACGGAAATTCCCATCACCGGTGGTCACTGCAAGCTGCAATGGAAGGCGGACTGGGCCATGCGCTGGGCAGCGCTGAAGGTCGACTATGAAATGGCCGGCAAGGACCTGATTGACAGTGTCAGACTGTCGAACAAGATTTGCCGGGTGCTCGGCGTGCAGCCGCCGGAAGGGTTCAGCTACGAACTTTTCCTGGATGAAAACGGTGAGAAAATTTCCAAGTCGCGCGGCAATGGCCTCACGATTGATGAATGGCTGCGCTATGCGAGCCCGCAAAGCCTGCAACTGTATATGTACCAGTCTCCCCGCAAGGCCAAGCGGCTCCATTTTGATGTGATCCCCAAGAACGTGGATGACTATCTGTCGCACCTGTCCGCCTATCAGACGCAAGACCCCAAGGCGCAACTGACGAACCCGGTCTGGCATATACATGAGGGTGATCCGCCTACCCACGATCTGCCGATCAGCTATTCGCTTCTGCTTAATCTGGTGAGCGCCAGCCATTCCGATGACCCGGCGGTGCTGTGGGGCTTTATTCAAAAATACGCGCCTGGTGCGACCCCGCAAAACCATCCTCAACTTGATGACCTGGTTGGCTACGCGATCAATTATTTCAACGACTTTGTAAAGCCGAACAAGTCCTACCGGACCCCGAGTGATGCGGAACGCACGGCTTTTGAAGCGTTGGCCGCACAGCTCGACGCGGCAGACCCCCGTGCAAGTGCCAAGGATTTGCAAAGCGGCGTCTATGAGATCGGCAAAGCGCATGAGTTTGAAAATCTCCGGGACTGGTTCCGTGCGCTGTATGAAGTGTTGCTGGGCGAAAGCCAGGGGCCGCGCTTTGGCTCTTTCATCGCCCTTTATGGTGTGAAGGAGACGGCCCTTCTTATCCGCCGTGCCCTTGCGGGTGAGGACCTGTCTAAGGCCTGAGCCGTTTGAGTGGGGGCCGGTGACCCTGGCCCTATTCTTGAAGAGCGCCCATTGTGGCATCGGCGTGAAAGCGGCATGATAGGTGGCATGGTGACACGCTCGCACAAGCTCCTCTTTTCCCTCGCCCTGATGCTGGGTGGCGTGGCCTGCACCAGCCTGCCGCAATCAGCCTCGCCCGTGGCTGTCTGTCGCGCTCTCGTTGAGCGCGTTGACCTGCGAATAGAAAATCAGGGTGTCGGTGATGCCGAGGCGGCGCGGGTCGGGGGTTTTGCGTATTTTCGCATCAACCGGTTTCTGGCAAGTTTTAGAGCAGATGTAGCCACGCCCGGGGCATTCGACGAATGGGTGCTGCGCCTGCGGGCTCTGGACCGGGAGGCGCGACAGGTCGAGCTGCAAAACCTGGGGGCTGCCGACATCAATGAAACGATTGATGCGTGCGCCGAAACACTTCTTGCACACGACAGGCAGGAGGCAACATTCCAGGCGTCTGTGATGGCCGCCGCGCGTGCGCCGCGCCACTACAATGATGCAGTCCGTGCCTTCGGGCTTTATCCTCTGACCCAGATCGGTGTTGCGGTGGGCTTTGAGCAATGGAAGGCCCAGAACTTGTCCTCTTTCGCCGCGCCGCGCGTTTCGCAAGCGCACAGTATGCGTTACGGGCTTTCGCGGGGGCCGCTCTTGAGCCCGGACGAGATCGCAACCCTGATCGACCTGTCGGCCAACAACCCGTTGGGTATTCCAGACCTTGAAGGTCGCCTGCTGACGGACCTTGCTCGACAGTTTGCGCCTGTTTTTTCCGTGACCGAAACCAGCGACGCGGACCGGGTGGGCCGGCCCTACTGGCCTTCACACGAAGCCACCACCCCGCGAACGGATGAGGCCGACCCAGTGGTTTATATCCGGCTGACGCACACCCGGTTTGGCGGCGTGGTGCTGCCCCAGCTTGTGTACACAATCTGGTTTCCCGAACGCCCTCGTGAGGGGGCATTTGATATTCTGGGCGGTGCGCTGGATGGATTTGTGTGGCGCGTCACTCTGGGGCGTGACGGCACCCCTCTCATCTATGACAGCTTCCATGCCTGCGGATGCTATCATCTTTTTTTCCCCACATCTGCTCTCACCCGCAAAGAAGTGGACGAGGATCACGACCTGCGCGAAGAGCCGTTGGTGCCTCTTGAGGCTCCAGATCTTGCTGCCAATGAACGACTTGTTCTGCATCTGGCGAGCGCCAGCCACTATCTGACATCACTCTCGGTGAGCGACGATACGTCAGGTGATGTGGCGCTGCGCTTGGTTGATGAAGAGGTGGGCCCGGAGTTCGGTCTGCGTTCACTCATGACGACGGAGGGTATGCGGCGCTCGTTGTTTGGGCCGGATGGTATCGTCCCCGGCACGGGGCGGCGCGAACGCTTCATCCTCTGGCCGATGGGGATAGCAGACCCCGGCGCTATGCGGCAGTGGGGAACCCATGCAACGGCCTTTGTCGGGGAGCGTCATGCAGATGACGCCTATCTGTTCCAGAATGCTTTTGCGCAATGAGATACCTTCTCGCCATGAAACGAATGTGCTTTCGCCTTTTCACGATGTTTGCGCTGATGTTTCCTGCTTACGCGGGGGAGCATGCCGTTGCGCTGGAGCGCGCCGAAACCGCTTTCGACAGGGGTGGATTTCAGGAAGCAGCGGAGCTTGCGCGGGCGGTGGCGAGCCCGGAAGGGTATGCGTTTGCTGCCCGGGCGGGACTTGTCTACGCAGATTTCCTGGCATCGCCGGACGACCGTCTGGAGATTGTCCATCAGGCGGAAGCAGATGCGCGGCGGGCGATTGCTTTGGCCCCGGAGCTTGTGGAGGGCCGGTTGCAACTGGCGATTGCCCTTGGTCTGCGGGGACGGTTGGGAGGGTACCTGAGCGCACATATTGCAGGGCTGGCGGATGAAGTGCGGGCACATCTTGATTACATTACGACCCGTGAGCCCGACAACCCGTGGATGCAGGCCCTGCTTGGCGGGTGGCACCTTGAAATTGCGGAAGCGGGGGGGCTGCTCGGCCGCACGCTCTATGGCGCAGATGTGGATGCAGGTATTGCTGCCTATCGCCGCGCACTGGA
Source organism: uncultured Parvibaculum sp. (assembly GCA_964573935.1). Taxonomy (GTDB): domain Bacteria; phylum Pseudomonadota; class Alphaproteobacteria; order Parvibaculales; family Parvibaculaceae; genus Mf105b01. Next base: position 18,440 of record CAZNLO010000017.1, read on the forward strand.
AGTTCTGCCGGGAGACCTGGTGATTGTCTCGCAAGGAGCCTTGCAGTTGGCCGCTTTGGGCGGGAAGATACACCGCACGCAGGCGCTGGTTTTTCTGGATGCCATCACTGTCCCCGAAGCGCCAACCGTATTGCAGAAGCTACTCATGGCGCGTGTGCACAGTCTTCAGACAGCGTTGCGTAGCGGGGATGAAGCAGAAATTGACCGGGTCGTTCAGGAGCAAAAAGGAGGGCGTGCAGAAGCAACAGCGGAGCCTCCCCGTCAGCGCCGTCAGGCCAGGCCCCCCATTGGCTTGCCCAGATAATTCGCGCCATAAACACAAACTCTTTCAGTCCCAGTCCTGGCACTGGAGCCTTGCGAGCGACAGTGGGGCTGGCTTAGAGTGCGCCCGCCGGATACGAACCGGGATTCGCTCATTCTCTCTGCCGTCCAAACGGCCATTGGTACAAAAAAGGACAGCCCCGTGAACACGGCAACAATCTACAAGATCGTGTCAAAAAATGACTGGGCGGCGGCTGAAGCCATGGGCATTTTCAAAGGCGTCTCCATCGACCTCGCCGATGGCTACATTCACTTCTCAACCGCTGGCCAGGCGCGCCAGACGGCAGCGCTGCATTTTGCAGGCGAGGAAAATCTTGTTCTCGTGGCTGTCGCGACCGACGTTCTCGCAGACGCTTTGAAATGGGAACCCTCACGGGGGGGAGAGCTCTTTCCCCATCTCTACGGTGCGCTGTCGATGCAGGCGGTTATCAGCGTTCACGACCTCCCGCTGGACGACAGGGGACTACACATTTTTCCTGACATGGAGGTCGCATGAGCCTGACATCCCGAATGCTCCCCTTACTGCGCATGTTGAACCCGGAGCGAGCCCATCAGGTGACATTGCTGGGCCTGAAATCAGGCTTTGGTCCGCGTGGGGTAAAAGACACTGAGGCGCTGGGGCAGGATATTCTGGGTCTGCATTTTCCAAACCCGGTGGGCATTGCGGCGGGCTTTGACAAGAACGGGGAAGTTCCCGACGCCATGTTACAGATGGGGTTTGGTTTTGCAGAGGTAGGCACGACCACGCCAAGGTCGCAGGCTGGAAACCCCCGTCCTCGTATTTTTCGCCTGGAGGCAGAGCGTGCGGTCATCAACCGGCTTGGCTTCAACAATGCAGGGCACGAGCCCATGAAAGCGCGGCTCATACGCCGCCAAAACAAAAAGGGAATTGTCGGCGTCAATCTGGGCGCCAACAAGGACAGCAGCGACAAGGCCGCAGACTATGTGAGGGGGATCGAGTGTTTTGAAGGGCTTGCCAGCTACTTCACCATCAACGTGTCATCGCCCAACACGCCCGGTCTGCGGGGACTGCAAAGCCGTGACGAGCTGTCTGATCTGCTGGGGCGGGTGTTACATGCGCGGCAGGGCAAGACGCCGGTGCTTCTAAAAATTGCGCCGGACCTTATGCCCGAGGAACGCGAAGACATCGCCGCCGTCGTTCTGGAAAGCGGCATTGATGGCTTGATTGTTTCCAACACCACCCTGGTGCGTGAGGGCCTGGTGTCCGGCGTCCATGCAAACGAAGCCGGAGGCCTGTCAGGGCGCCCGCTCATGGCAATGGCAACGCAGGTGCTGGCCGATATGTACCGGCTGACCGCAGGGCAGGTGCCGCTGATCGGTGTTGGGGGTATTGCGTCGGGGGAGGATGCCTATCAAAAAATTCGGGCAGGGGCCAGCCTTGTGCAACTCTACTCCGCCCTTACATTCGACGGGCCGGACCTTGTGGGCGCAATCAAATGCGACCTGGAAGCGGCCCTCCAGCGTGATGGTTTCAGCACCATTTCCCAGGCCGTCGGCGCGGACATATCCCTTACCTAACGGAGACACTCAATGAGCGTGACCATCTATCACAATCCCCGCTGTTCCAAATCGCGCCAGACTTTGGCTTTGATTGAGGAAAAGGGAATTACCCCCACCATCATCGAATATTTGAAACAGGGGCCGGACGCAGCAACGCTGAAGCAGGTGCTGAAAAAACTCGGAGCCAGCCCGCGTGATATTTTGCGCAAAGGCGAACAGGAATTCAAAGACCTGGGGCTGAGTGACATGTCGATGAGCGATGAGGAGCTGATCGCGGCGATGGTGGCACACCCGATCCTGATCGAGCGCCCGATCGTTCTGTCCGGCACCAAGGCCGCTCTAGGGCGCCCCCCCGCGCAGGTGCTGGATATTCTCTGAAGCGGGCTCTCTCAAGCCTTAAACCCCACCAGCAATCGGGGGTAGTAGCGTCCGAGCGCGGCGGCGCGCGTCACGTTGAAGAAGGCCAGTGCCGCCCATAGTCCGTGATTGCCAAAAGGCAGAAACAGCCACCAGTACAAAAAGAACGCCGCTGTTGAAACAAATGCCGCGTTGCGCATTTCCCGCGCCCGCGTCGCACCGATAAAAATGCCGTCCAGTTGAAAGCACGCAACCGAAACAAGCGGTAAGACGGCCGCCCATGGCAGATAGAGACGGGCGGCCTCGCGGACATCCGGCGCCGTGGTGAGAAAATCAATCCAGAAGCCGCCCAGTAAGGCAAACGAGGCGGCGAGCACTATAGATAGTGCGAGAGCCCATAAGCTGGTGAGACGCACCGCATCGCGAAATCTCTGCCGGTGGTTGGCGCCCGTTGCAGCCCCCACAAGGGCTTCGGCCCCAAAGGCAAACCCATCCAGAAAAAAGGCGGAGAACGAAACGAACTGCATCAATATGGCGTTGGCCGCCAGGGTCAGGTCGCCTGCGCGCGCGCCCTCCATTGTGAAAAAGCTGAACGCCAGCAGCAGGACCAGCGTGCGGATCATGATGTCGCGGTTGACCGCCAGCGTGTCGTGTAGTTTTTTCCGCGAGACGATTGTCTGCCAGCTCCACGTTCCCGGATACTGCCGTAACACGGAAAAAATAATACCGAGACCAACGAAGGTGGTGGCAATTTCGGCAATCACCGTTCCTGCGGCAATGCCGGAAACCCCCCAGTCAAAGAAGAGAACGAACCAGGCATCAAGCCCTGCATTCGTTCCGTTCAGGAAAATCTGTAGCATCAGCGCAAGGCGCGTTTTCTGCATGCCAACCAGCCAGCCGAGCACGGCATAGTTGGCCAGAGTGAAGGGCGCACTCCACATGCGGATACCGAAATAGGTGGCCGCTTCATTTTCAACCGCGCTGCTTCCCTGCACCAGTGCGAAGGCGAAAGAGTGAAGGGGAAGTTGGAGGAGAAGCAGCCCGAGCCCCGAAATGCCTGCGATCAACAGCGCCCGGCCAAGCGCCGCCCTGATTTCCACCACATCACCCGCCCCCAGCGCTTGCGCTGTGAGCCCGGTTGTCCCCATCCGTAAAAACCCAAAAGCCCAGAAGAGAAACGTGAAGATGAGCGCGCCCACCGCCACCGCGCCAATAAGGGCGGCTTCTCCCAATTGTCCGATCACGGCTGTATCGACAAGCCCCAGAAGAGGCGTGGTGAGCCCCATGAGAATGATGGGGGCGACAAGCTGGACAACCCGCCGGTGGGTAAGCGGCGCGGTCGGATCAGGTGTCATGGGCGCGATATGATTTCTTCCACAGGTGCCAGCAGAAAGTGCCCGTGTGCCGCAGCGATTGGTTTTGTATGCTCGTCCTGCCACGCCTCAACATGAACATTGGCCACACGCCGACCCTGTTTTGTGATGCGCGCTCGCGCATAGGTATCTTGCGGCCGACCGGAGCGCAGATAATCAAATGTGATGTCGATGGGTTTGGGCAGAAACTCACCACCGTTCTCATATGCCAGTTGAATGATCGCTGTGGTTTCCAGAAGCGATCCAATGACACCGCCATGTAGAGCGGGCAACACGGGATTACCGATAATCTTTGGGTCGAACCGAAGTATAGTAGTGATTTCCGTGCCTTTCTGATCGACCTCCAGGCCGATAAATCTGGCATAGGGAATGGCCGTGATTAAAGCATTGAGGTCAACTTTTTCGCCTGCATCGCGGGCTGATTTTAGAAGTTCCACGGGCTACACCTCCTTCTTGGCGGGCTGGGTTGTTGTTTCCGGCGGGAGAACCGCACGGTTGGCCGCCAGCATGAAAGCCCCCACGCAGGTGGCAATAGGGTCATCTATATCGCAATGGTATGCGGTGCCGCGCACAAACGCGATGTTACGTGTCAGCTTGTAGCAATGCGCATGGGTCGTCAGATCTTCGCGCGGGGTGGCCGGTTTCATATAGTCGATCCGCAGATCAAGCGTGGCGATGGCCATACGCTCGGGCAGCGCAAGTTGCACCGCTACACCTGCAACATTGTCGAGGGCCGATGTAATAACGCCGCCATGAATGACGCCAGTATCTGGGTTGCCGATCAGCTTTTCATCATAAGGCACGCGGATCCAGGCCTCTCCTTCGCGGGCATCCACGACTTCCATGCCAATCGCCTTGGCGAACGGCACATGAGAGACCAGCATGTCGCGCATTGCTTCGATGTTTTCTCTGATTGTTTTTTCGTCCATGGGTCCTACTTTCGAACTTGTCGCTTTTTGCTATCCCCGGCGATAGCTAGGCGCTTGCGTTGAGGGAAGTTAACCTGCGGGGGACGACATTTGAAGTTTTGTGCCAAACTTGGCTCGGAAAACGTCGAAAACAGCCCTGTCAAAAAAGATCGCGGCCAGGTAGATTTCCTTCGTTTCTCCCCGAGACAGCTTTTTCTAGGATAAGTTTCGTTCATGCTACAATCAAACAGACATCTAGACGGATGCTGGCAAACGAACGCATGAGAATAGACCTCAAGGGATATATGGCCAAAATTATCGAGAAAGAACCGGGCATTGTGTCAAATGACAACCTGAAGCCACTGGGGAAACGCGAGCGCACCAAAGCTGACAATCGCGAGGCTATTTTGACCGCAGCGATGACGGTGTTCGCGGAGCTTGGTTATGGGGCAACAACAGTTCGCGACATTATCCGCAAGACCGGACTGGCATCGGGCACCTTCTATAATTACTTCAAAAGTAAGGAAGAAGTGTTTGAGGCGTTGTTGGATCTTTCAATGTCGCGCCTGCGGCCACGTCTGCGCACAGAGCGTGCCCGGGCCCGCACGTTTGAGGAATATCTGTACAACGCTTTGCGTGTCTATTTTGAATACCTGATTGAAGATCATGCGACCCACATGGTCATGCGGCGCAATACAGGCGCGCTGAGAGTGCGCATGGACACGCCCGAAATCATTGCCGGTTTTGAAGAAGTCCAGACCTATATTGAGGAAGATATTGCTTCCGGGAAACTTAAAAATGTGGATAGTGGATATCTTGCCGCCGCCGCAATCGGGATTGCTCAGGAAATCGGCGATAAGATGATGCTGCGCGAACACCCCAATGCAATAGAGGCGGCAGACTTTGCAACCCGTCTTATCCTGAAGGGCATTCCAGGCCTTGCGTTGAAAAACTGACCGATTAAGGACTGAAGACATGGGCCTGCAAAAGGTGATTGTTCGGACGCTTATGAAGCTTCCCGAAAACCTGATTTTGAAACTGGCGGGCGGAACGGCCATCCAGATTGACGGGCGGACCATGGATCCCCGTATTCAGCTTCTGGCGGCGCAGGGAGCCAAAGCGCCCTCCATGGCTTCTATGAGTATTGAGGAGGCGCGCAAAAGTGCCGACAAAGGCCTTGCCATGCTGGATGCCAGTCCGCGCCGAACCGTTTCTATTATGGGGCGCACAATCCCGGGCTCTGACGGCGAGCTTCATGTCCGTATCTACACCCCGGCCGGGGCAACAGGCCGACTGCCTGGCATTGTCTATTATCACATGGGCGGATGTGTCATTGGTAATCTGGAGACCTGTCACTCCTTCTGTTCCGTCCTAGCGGATGATTGCCGGGCGATTGTAGTTTCGGTCGAGTATCGCCTCGCCCCCGAACACAAGTTTCCCGCAGCCATAGACGATGCGATAGCTTCCTACGACTGGGTGGCAGAAAATGCCGCCGCCCTGGGGATAGATGAAACCAGACTGGGCGTTGGTGGGGACAGTGCTGGCGGCTGGCTCTCAGCCGTTGTCTGTCAGTCGCGCCAGAAAGAAGGCAAGAGCCAGCCCAAAGCCCAACTTCTCATTTACCCCGCGACCGATCAGGACGCGACAGGCGGATCGATGGAGAGTTGTGGCAGCATTTATCCGCTCACCAGCGAAATAATGGACTGGTTTATGGAGCAGTTTCTGAATACGCCTGAAGACCGGAAAGACTGGCGGGGATCGCCGGCGAAGGCGCAAGACCTGTCCGGACTGGCTCCTGCGCTGATAATGACAGCAGGCTTTGATGTGTTGCGCGATCAGGGCGAAGCTTACGCCAATCAATTGCGTGCGGCAGGCGTGCCTGTCACCTACCGGTGCTATGACACGTTGAGCCATGCTTTCACCGCCTTTTCGGGAACCGTTCCGGCGGCAAAATCAGCATGCGAGGAAATCGCCCGGGATATGGCGCGCGCACTGGGATAAAATCCCTACTCGCCAAAAGCCCCCACCCACATAATTGTGAAAATGCCCGTGCTGGCGTCAGGCCGGTTGTTGAACCGGGTCGGGCGCGTGACAAGCTGATTATTCTCGTCGAACAGCGCTTCAACTCCCCACAGAGCGGACAGAGAGGTGCTGTCAAAGCCCAGATAGCGCAGGTCGTGAGCCTCCACCCGCACGTGCCCGTTGGCAGCAGGCTCAATACGCCACGCAATCTCATCTGCGGCAAATTTGGCCAGGACGCGGTATTCCATGGTGCGCGACATTTCGTGGATCAGCGTACTTTCCGGCTTGGCGTATATCTGCCAGTTGATCGGCTGGTCGGCGATCGGTGAATAGAAGCCCACGCGAATTTCCGTATCGGTTTCTGCTGTGATGCGCCGGAACCAGGGTTGGAAAAGCGTGGGATAGGAAATCACCCGGACAGTCTCAATACCTTGCGCGCCAAGGGCTGCGCGGGCAACCCGTTCTGTCTCTGTGTTGATCGACCAGGCATAACCCTGCCAGATGACGCTGGCGACAATCGCTGCCCCCGCCAGGTGCGCCGACCAGCCCGGTCTGCGAAAGGCGCTGCGCCGCACAATCCATCCCCCCGCAAGCGCCAGCACCAGAACACCCGTATAGACCGGATCAATGATCGACATGGCATTGATGGCAAACCGCTGGTCGGAAAACGGGGCCAGCAACTGGGTGCCATAAGGCGTCAGCACATCCAAAAGCGGATGCGTCATGAGGGCCAGCACCGAGAGCCATATCCACGCCGACAGAGCGTCCGGGCTGGACAGTCCGGCAGGGCGCTTGCCGGGTGTATGCTCCTGACTACGTTGATAAAATTTCCAGATGGCAAAACCAAAAAGCGGGCCGACAATGGGGCCAAAAAGAAGAGAATGCGTGACGCCACGGTGATGGCGCCATTCATTGAAAGGGTCAGAAAGGCTCATAACCACGTCGAGATCAGGCGCGGTTGCCAAAGCGGCCCCTGCGGCAAGGGCGCGCCATCCGAGTTTTGACTGGAACCCGGCTTGCCCGATGACAGCACCAAACACCGCCTGAGTGACTGTATCCATGGTTTCTCTCTACCCCGTTCCATCGCGTTGCCGATACCGTTACCATCTTTGACAACGACATTGATAGATAGGAAGTTTTTCCATGCGGGCTATGCGCGTACACGAGCTGGCGGAAGATATATCCACCCTGCGACTTGATGAGGTTGACCTTCGCCCCCCCGAAGAAGGAGAAGTGCGCCTCCGCCTAAAGGCCTGCTCCATAAATTTCCCCGATATCTTGATGGTTCAGGGTAAATACCAGTTCAAGCCGGAACTACCTTTTTCGCCGGGCATGGAAGGCTCCGGCATCGTTACAGAGCTGGGACCAGGTGTCACCGACTTGAGCATTGGGGATGAAGTGGTTGCCGGGCTGCGCACAGGAGGCTTTGCTGAAGAAGTGAATGCGGTGGCAAGCGCCTGCCGTCCGGTACCGGTGGGGATGGATTTTGTGCAGGCGGCGGCTTATTCCGCAGCCTACCTCACTGCCTATGTGGCGCTGGTGGTGCGGGGGCAGTTGCAGGCAGGCGAGACCGTGTTGGTGCATGGCAGCGCCGGGGGCGTCGGCATGGCCGCTGTCGATGTTGCCAAGTTGCTGGGCGCAACGGTCATCGCAACCTCCGCCTCTGACGAAAAACTGAAAATTGTCCGTGCGCGCGGGGCTGACCATGTATTGAACGTCACGCAAGGGTTTAAGGAGAAGGTGAAAGAGCTGACGGGCGGCAGGGGGGCTGATGTTATCTACGATCCCGTGGGGGGGGATGTGTTTGACGAATCTGTTCGTTGCATTGCCTGGAACGGGCGGTTGCTCGTCATCGGCTTTACAAGCGGGCGTATTCCCACGGTTCCCGTCAACATGCCGCTGATAAAGGGCTTCTCTGTCGTTGGGGTGCGTGCGGGCGAATACGGTCGCCGCGACCCTGAAGCCGGCCGACGAAACATTCAGACCATCGACCGGTGGGCAGCAGAGGGAAAGATTTCTCCCCATGTATGCACGACATTCCCGCTGGAACGCGCAAGTGAGGCGATGCGCCTGTTGCAGAACCGCCAGGCAGTTGGCAAAGTGGTGCTGACCCTGGATGGGGAAAATGGAACCGGGAGAATATGATGACCCTGAATTTGAAGGCCTTCGCTTCGGTGGCGTTAATGCTGTCAACAGCCGCTTGCGGGGCGGAAGAAACACCCCTCACCCTAACGGCCGATGGCCTGGGGGGCATTGGCGGGCTGACGGTTTACTCAGTGGAAGCGGTGGCTGAAGCCTTGCCGGGCCACACTGTGACGGCGGAACAGTATGGCGCTGAAGGTGACCTCTATCCCATGCTGGTGGTGCGCAGGGGGGATACTGTGATAGCGGAAATTCTGCACCGCTATGGAGACAAAGCCCATGTGGGGGCCATTATCGTCCGTGATCACAACATCTCCTATGATGGCCGTATTGCGCATGGAGATACCTTTGGTGGTCTGACCATAGCGCCGACGGATTGCGTTGCAGGGCTTGAGGAAAACTCTGGGCGGGCCCTGTGCCGCGATGGAAAATACGACCATATAGGGCTTAATTTTAGGGGCGAGTGGGCAGGCCCGGATGGTGAACTGCCGCCTGCCGGTGTGCTGGCCACCTTCACAGTTCATGAAATCATCTGGTCCGCAGGGGTGCTGTAACAGGCGTGTTGTAACAGAAGTACTGCTGTCACAGGGCGCGCGCAAAAAGCGTCCGGGCAGCGGCGCTGCCTACTCTTTCGAGCGCCCCTGAAAGAGAACGGACCAGAAGCGCACAAGAAGCCAGATAGGCACCACAATAATCGCGCCGATCAGGAAATAGGTCCAGGCCCAGTCGATGAGATCAAAGCCCATATCCCATATCTGTGCGACGGTGCCGAGAAAGTCTTCCCAGAGCGCCAGGGGGGCAATACCAAAAATGGCCAGAATAACGCCGACACCAACAGAGGCGAGAACCAGTTTCAAAACCGTTGAGAGGATAGGCCCTCCTAGATATTTTTCCATTCTAAACCCCCTGCCCGTGGTGGACCCGTCGCCATTTTCTTAAAAAAGAGTGGCGGGAAATTGTGGCAACAGCGTGTCGAGAGGCCCGCCTGATGCCAGCAAGGCGGGCCGGGCCTCCCGGCTAAAAATCAGGCGCGCGCCTGATAAACAGTGCGGGTCGGGAAGGGAATGTCGACACCTTCTGCATCAAACATCTCCTTGACCTTTTTTGTAAGGTCAAACTTCACGCCCCAATAGTCGCCATTGGCACACCAGACCCGTGTTGTCAGATCAACAGACGAGACACCCAGGTTTCCAACCACAACCAGCGGCTTCGGATCGGTATGGCAGCGTACGTCCGCAGCAATGGCTGCGCGAATGATGCTCATCGCCTTGTCAATATCCGCATCGTAGGCAATACCAAACACCATATCGACACGTCGTGTGGCATGTACGGAATAATTTTTCAGCGATTGTCCCCACACGCCACTGTTGGGAATGATAATCTGGACATTGTCGCCGGTCGCCAGTTCCGTGGTGAACAGATTAAGGTTTTTTACAGTCCCCGATACGCCCCCTAGTTCGACAAAGTGACCCACCCGGAAGGGGTGGAACACCAGCAGCATGACCCCGGCGGCCACATTGGAGAGGGTGCCTTGAAGGGCAAGGCCAATCGCCAGACCTGCCGCACCCAGAACGGCAATCAGGCTGGTGGTTTCAATACCAAACTGGCCCAGCACAGCAAGGATCGTTGCGATGATGACCAGATAGCGGACGATAGAGCCAAAGAAGCCTTTTAGCATCGCGTCGGAATTGAGCGGCTTGTCCAGCGCCTTGACGGTAAAGGCCTGCGCCCGTCCGGCAAGCCAGAAGCCGATAATCAGGATAAGCACGGCCCCGATCATGGACAGGCCATGTTCGATGAGCAGTGGTAAAAGCGCGTTGGCATTGTCGGACATGCCTTCCGGCAGGCTCGCGAGTAAGGTTTCAGGCATTGGATCCCCATGTGATTGAAATAGAATTTTTGTCCCCCGACACTAGCGGGCCATGATGGGCAAGAAAGAGTGATTCCGCCAGTCAAAAAAACAAGGAACGGAACCGAAAGCAGGGAGGATGTAATCCGGCCATGAACGCAGATGAAACATAGAGACGGCGAATGGAAAACCACCGGTGCGGCGGCCCTTCCAGCGCCCTTTGAAGCATGGTTTCGTGCGCGTAGCTGGCACCTCCGTCCTCACCAGTTGGAGTTGATGCGACTGGGGTTGCAGGATCGCCCGGCACTTCTGATTGCGCTAACAGGGGGCGGCAAGACCCTGGGTGGGTTCCTGGCAACCCTGGTAGAGCTTGCCGCCCGGCCTCCAAAAAGGGTCGGCCCAAAAAACAACGCCAATGCGGGTGCCGGACTGCACACGCTCTACATTTCCCCCCTCAATGCGGCGAGGGCTCGCGCATGGCGGATCTGGTGAGAGGCGAGGCAGGCGCCACGCCGGATGTCTCCATTCTCGCATCAGAGACCCATGTTCCCTGGTCAGGGCACCCTGCGAGGCATTGGCTGCACCTCAACGCTTGATCTGGGGATCGACTGGGGCATGGCAAGGATCACCGTCTGCGCCTCGCCCATCCCCGTCTTGCCCAACAATACCGAACGAATGTGGGCACCATTATCGAAGCGCCCATGCTCACCGTGCGCCTTGTGCGCAGAAGGCCTGTAAGTGGCGCATCGCCCGGGCGCTCTGGGCGTGCTTTGGGGCAGATCGAGGAGTATTTCATAGAGCAACTGGTGCCCGGCGACATTTTTTTGTTTGCAGGAAAAGTGTTGCGCTTTGAAGGGCTCATGGAGACAGAGGTGATGGTCACCGCCACCAGAGATGACAATCCTGCCATCCCTTCTTACTACGGCGGCAAGTTCCCCCTCTCCACCTATCTGGCTTCCCAGGTGCGCCACATGCTGGCAAGTCCGCAAGATTGGCACCGTCTGCCCACACAGGTGTCGGAATGGCTGCGTATTCAACAGCGTCGGTCGGTGCTGCCCAGGCAGGATGGCCTTCTCGTCGAAACATTTCCGCGCCGTTATCGCGGGGCTCATCCCGCGCCGTTTCCCGGGCATGGAAAATCAGGACGGCAGGTCACTTTTTCCTCAGACCTGATTTACGATGTGCTGCGTGAGCACGAACCGGATCATATCTTGTTGCAGGCAACACATGATGACGCGGCGGCGGGCATTCTCGATGTTGCCCGGGTGGGCGATATGCTGGCCCGCGTGCAAGGGCGCATCACTGTAAAACGTCTGGAGCGGGTGTCGCCCCTGGCCGTCCCTGTCCTGCTCGACATCGGCAAGGAAACGGTTTCCGGCGATGCGAACGAGGTCCTCCTGGCCGAGGCCGCAGACAGTCTGATCGAGGAAGCCACCCGCCTTGTTTGACACACCTGAAAGACCGGATGCAGCAGCGCTGCGCGTATGTGGTGAGCAGGTGCAGGCGCTAAGCGAAGGCGCGCTTTACTGGCCCTCACGGAACCTGCTCATTGTGGCCGACCTGCATTTTAAGAAAGGCTCCGCTTACGCCGCGCGCGGTGTGCACCTTCCGCCCTATGACACGTCCGCAACCCTGACCCGGCTGAAGCCTGAAAAAATCATTGCACTTGGCGACAGTTTTCACGATGGCGGTGCAAAGTCGTGTATTGCCTTGGCAGATGCCGCCCACACCTGCGCTCTGACCACCGCCACATCCTGGATTTGGATCACGGGCAACCACGACCCCTCACCCGACGGCTTTGGCGGCCTCAACGTATGTGATCCGGCCTACGCCGGTCTGTTTGCAGGCGGCGCCTTCCATGCCTGGATGATCGGCCGCGATCAGGTTGTGCCCGTCGCTGCCAAACGTCTACTGTGCGATTAACCCGGTTTTCCGTTCGGAAACACCGGGGGCTGAACAAGACCAATTTATTCGATCAGTAGTCTCACGAAGCTTGCACCAAGGGCCAGCAAAACAAAGAAAGTCAGTTGAACGCGCAAGGGAGCGTACCAGTCCGGCGCATCTTTGGAGTTGACGGCGCGACGGTCGGAGAGTGCCTGAGCGGCAAAAAACAGGGACAGGACAACAAGGGCGGCAGGGTGGGGGATAAACAGGGCCCCCCAGCCCACAAGAGCGGGCAGGCCCGCAAGGGCAAGCTCAGTGCCAAATCCGTCCGGGGCCCGTCGCTTGAAATGTCCCCGCTTTGTCATTGCAATGCCCCAGCGAACACCTCCGAGGAACGAGAGGATGATTGCGGCGTAAACCAATTGGGCCTGCAAGGCAGCCTGTGCCATGTCAGAGGGCCAGGCGATCCACCCCAGCACACCGGTGCCCGCAAACGGGATGAGACCCGCGAACCCGAGCAGTCTGGCACCGAGCGGTGATATCGGGGACGGTGTTTTTGTTAACCAAGCTCTGCGAGCCATGGAGCGACCTCGATCAGGAAGATGGCGATGGTCTCAAGTGACCCCAGAGCCATCAATACCCCGGTAGCAATGAGAAGGCCACCCGCTGCGATTTCCACCTTGGGAAGATGGCGGCGAAAGCGCGTGGAAAACCGAAGGAAAGCCGACAGCGCCAGCGCCGCAGCCACAAAGGGAATGCCAAGGCCTGCGGAATAGACTGCCAGCAGCAAAACCCCTTCGCCCAGAGTGTCATAAGACGCTGCAATCACCAGTATGGTTGCCAGAATGGGGCCGATACACGGGGTCCAGCCAAAAGCAAAGGCAATGCCGACAATGTAGGGCATGGCAATGCGAGGCATGAAGCCGCTGCGGGCATCAGGGCTGAAACTTGGCAGAAAGCGCGTGTCGCGATTGAGCAGGGCAAGGCGGAACAGACCAATATAGTGAAGGCCAAGCAGAATGATGACCCCCCCGGCGATCTGCCCCAGAATGACTTTATGGGTGAGCAGGAACGGGCTGATTGCCCCCGCTGTTGCCCCCAGCATGATAAAGACGGTGGAGAACCCGGCGACAAAGGCCAGGGAGCCAAACAGGACACGAAGGCGAATATTGTTGCCGGGCTTGTCTACCTGCTCCGTAAGCTCATCCAGAGAGGCACCGGCCACAAACGACAGGTAGGCCGGGACCAGCGGCAAAACGCACGGCGAGAGAAAACTTATGATCCCGCCGATAAGGGCAGCCGCAAAACCCGCATCAACACCATCCATCGTAACGCCACCGCTTCCATTATGTTTCCTGCCCCTTGCCTCGCATAGTTTGGGGCAAGTCTCAAGGAACACGTTGTCACAAGTTCGCGTGCAGAAAGAATGGCGTCAGTCGCGGAAAATGAGGGTCGCGGCCCACCCGATAAAAGTCGCAAAAATGACAGCGAAAATGCCGTAAAGCAGGGGTTTGTCATGGGCAAATCCGTAAATCGCCCTCTCAAGACCGCTTTTGACCACATAGAGCGGGGCGGAGGCGACATCGGTTACTTTCCCCTCCGAGATTAAAAAGACTTTGGCGGTGTAGAGCCCGTTGGGCACATTTGCAGGAATGTCGATTGTGGCGCGAAAGAGCGAACGTCCGAGAAAAGCAACGCCGTCCGGCTGCGTCAGATAGAGCCCCTGGCGCTGCTTGTTGCGCAGAAGGGCCGCCTCGAAGGCGCGGCGCTCGCCCCCATCAAGAGCAGCTTCTGTTCCCGTCGGCCCGGTTCCCGTGGCGGCTCCAAGATCGATCTGTTCCAGGCCAATCCCCTCAATGGTACGTGTTTCCAGGGAAATGATCCGCGACAGGGGCCTCGTGCTGGCGACGGCGTAAAAGGCGGGAACGCGTGCAAAGGTGACTGCATCATTATTGATCCAGATGCCTGCGATGCGGTCTTTTCGCCGCACGGTGACAGCCCCCTCCGGCCCGGAGAGGATGACGGCAATGTCACGCCGCGTTGAGGTGTCGTGCGGGTTGTCGGCCTCAATGGCCCCGAAAATGAGGACCTCTGTGCCCGTGAAATTTGAACGGATCGAAATCTGATGCTTCGAGAGGTCCGTAACAAGTTGATCGGCATAGGCCGCACCAGGTGCCGCGCCCGACACCATAAAGGCAAGCAGCATGATATGTGCGGCCCGCTTCATTGGGAGAGCGCCGTGGAAAGTGAATAGAGATCATCTGGCTCGATGACAAGATCAAACCCAAGCCGCAGGCCAACGAGAAGGACCATCAGACCAAGCAGGGCGCGCAATTGTTCCCCTCGTAATTTTTGTCCCGCCCGCGCGCCAAACTGGGCACCGACAACCCCGCCAAGCAGGAGAAGGAAGGCCAGCATGACATCAACCGTCTGGTTCTCCACTGAATGCAGAACCGTCACGAGAGCGGTTACGAAAATAATCTGAAACAGGGAGGTGCCCACCACAACATTCGTGGGCATGCGCAGCAGATAAATCATCGCGGGTACAATAATGAAGCCACCGCTAACCCCCATGATGGCAACGAGAATGCCGACAAACAGCCCGATGACAATGGGAGGAATGGCGCTGATGTAAAGTTTGGAGCGCCGGAACCGCATCTTGAACGGAAGCCCGTGTATCCAGTTATGGTGGGAACGATGCACCGGGCGACCGCTGTGCCCCCGGCGCACAGCCAGGAGAGCGCGCACACTTTCATTGAGCATCAGGCTACCGATGACCCCCAGGAAAAGCACGTAGGACAGTGAGATCATCAAATCGACCTGGCCCAGTTCACGTACATAGCTGAAGAGATAAACACCGCAGACAGCACCCACCGCCCCACCGATAAGCAGCATACCGCCCATCTTGAAATCGACGGCACCCCGGCGCCAGTGGGCAACAACCCCCGATACCGAAGAGGCCACCGTCTGGTTGGCCTGGGTGGCAACAGCAACGGCTGGCGGAATGCCCGTAAAAATCAGGAGCGGCGTCAGGAGAAACCCACCGCCAACGCCAAACATGCCGGATAAAAACCCGACACCAGCGCCCATGCCCAACACAAGAAAGATGCTGACCGGAAGTTCAGCAATAGGAAGATATACTTGAAACATCACTCAGCCCTTCCATCGCATCGTGATGACCCGTCTTTATAACCACGCTTTGCGCAAGTTCACCGAACGTAGGCCTGGAGCGTGTCGAGAAGTCTCGTATTAACCGTTCCACTTGCATCAAGCCCGGCTTTACTTTGGAAATCGCGAATGGCGTCACGTGTTCTGGGGCCCATCAGGCCGTCGGCCGGGCCGGGCTGATAGCCAAGCTGGCGAAGCATGCCTTGTGCCTGCGCCACGCGTGGGTCAGCTTGTGTGACCCGGGGCGAAGAGGGGGAAGTTGAGAGTGAGCGGTTGCTCCAGTCTCCAAGAGAACTTAGATTGCCGTTGGCAATCGGATCCCCGGGTCTGGGCCCCCAGGTCTGGGCTGCAAGCCTGGCATCGACAAGGGCGGTGGCATCGAGCTTGTCGGCAATCGCATCACGGCGCGCACCTGCGCCCTCGTCACCGTTATTTGCAGCAATTGAAAACCATTTGTAGGCAGCCGGGAGGTCCTCCTCCAGTCCAAGCCCGCGTTCCAGAAGAACCGCGACATTGTACTGACTGTCGGGAAGCCCGTGATCGGCAGCGGCCAGAAACCACTGACCGGCTTTGGCGAAGTTCTGCGGCACACCTTTGCCTTCAGCATAGATGACCGCAAGATTGTGCAT
>CAZNLO010000018.1:0-4165 GCA_964573935.1 uncultured Parvibaculum sp.
GAATTTCATAGCCCGCAGACCCATATTCGCGCAGCCAACGAAAGTAGGACCGCGCGTCAACCAGGACATCTCCGTGTCGCACGTCATGCTGATTGACGGTGAAGGCGAAAAACGAGGTGTTGTGGCAATAGAAGATGCCCTTGAGGTGGCTGACGAGTCCGGCCTTGACCTCGTAGAGGTTTCTCCCAATTCGGACCCGCCCGTTTGCAAACTTTTGGACTATGGAAAGTTTAAGTTCCAGGCTCAAAAGAAGGCCGCAGAAGCGCGCAAGAAGCAGAAAACCGTCGAAGTCAAAGAGATCAAAATGCGTCCGAACATCGACACGCATGACTATGACGTGAAGATGCGGAACATGAGGCGGTTCTTCGATGATGGCGACAAGGTAAAGGTAACCTTGAGGTTCCGGGGGCGTGAAATGGCGCACCAGGATCTCGGCATGAAAGTGTTACAGCGCGTGCGCGCTGATGTGGATGAGATTGCCAAGGTCGAGCTGTATCCCAAAATGGAAGGCCGGCAGCTTATTATGGTTCTCGCACCGCGTTAACGCGACCCCTGATTAGACAATGGATGAGACTGAAACGGGCCTAGTTAGAGGCCCGTTTGTTTGAGGGTTGCCCTTTGGTTTATGCAGCGCTCAATCGGTCCAGCCTGTCGGTGAGAATGGCATCGACGCCCAATATTGCAAGCCGCTGCATTTCCTCGCTCTCATCTACCGTCCAGGCTGAAATGGAGAGGTCGTGCGACCGGGCCTGCGCGACCGTCTCACCGTCAATGTCCCCATGCCAGGCGAACCATCCGTCTGCCGGTGCATCGGCAATGGCGCGAAGAAGTTGTTCTGCAAACCGGCCCTCTTTCTGGCCACGCCAATCGAACCCCCCAAAAAAATCAGCCCCTCCCGCAGATGCCGCGCGGACAGCCGCAGCCATTTTTGTATCCGTAGCGCGGGAGCTGTCTTCCGGGTCGATTGAATAGAAAGGCAATGTCGTAAAGGCATTCCTGATATGTGGTGCGCGTTTTTTTGCACGCGCCAGAGCCCGCCAGTCGAACGACACGAACACGCATTGCGGCCCAAACCCCTTATTCTCAATCAGATCAACGGTGGCGTCAGCGAGTGCAACCGGGTCGGCCGACTGGGAGAGGTCTAGAAGCGAAGTCTTCAGTTCTGTGTAAACGATGAAGTCCGGGTCAGCCTCGCGTTTAACCAGATCAATGACTGCCTCCAGTGAAGGGATGCGCTCCCCATCAATCGGGGTCTGGTCGCTGTAGCGTTCGCCGTAGCCAGAATTAGGGCGCAGACGCCCCACGTCATAGGCCTGCAATTCGTCGAACGTAAGGTCCTTGATGCGCGGTGTGGGGTGTTCAACCCAGGCGCCGTCTGGCGTGCGCGCAATAGCGGGCTTGAGGCTCTCGTCGTGGTGGACAACCAGCACCCGGTCTTTGGTAAGGTGAACGTCCAGTTCAAGGCCCTGTGCGCCGCCCGCGATGGCCTCGCGAAAGGCCCTCATTGTGTTCTCTGGCCACAGGCCGGATCCACCGCGATGGGCGATCTTGAGGGGGCGGGCGGGTCGCTGAGGGCGCATTAAGTGTATCTCCGTATTGCTTGACGCAATATCTTTGGTAAAGCCCTGAGGGGCACGGACTGGCATCTTCGCGGAGCGACCGTGTTGCGGCAAGGCTGTTGGGGCCTCAGCAGGGCAGGTTTTTAAGGTTTTGATGTGGCGGCCAGGCCATCAAGGATACCGTGGACCGTCGCGATAATGTCCTCGCTGGCGAACCCGGCTTCGATGTTGATCGACGCGCTGTCAAAAACCGCGCTCATGATCTCTACTAAAGCATCAAGCGGCAGCGGCGGAAGGCAACCGGCATTCATCGCTTCGGTTATCCCGGCTCTCAGGCTCTTCCGGGTATACCTGTCCTCAATCGCGATGACGGCGTGCCTGCCCAGGACAGCCGGCGCTTCGATCAGGACCAGCTTTGTGCGGCCGTTGCTGGCCATCGCCGATATGAACGCATCTGAGCCCTTTTTAAGGGCCTCCAGAGGATCAAGGGCGTCACGGCTGCTATCTTCGATCTGCATGGCGACGGAGCGGAACTCGTCTTCGACAAGGTCTCTGAGAAGCCCCTGTTTGTCATCGTAGTGATGATAAAGCGCACCCCGGGTCACGCCTGCATCTCTGACGATTTCCTGGGTCCCTGTTGCATTGAAGCCCTTTTCAAGAAACAGGGCCCGCGCAGCGGCCTTCAGGGCAGACTTTGTTTGTCTGGTGCGAGCCTCATTAGTCTGTCGTTTATCTGGTTCTTGCATACATACACCTTGTATGTTTATATGTCATTTGCATACAACATGTACGTTTTTATTGGAAACGGAGCAAGAACGATGAAAACCACCAGCTATTACCCTGTCATTCTCGTTGAGGACGTGGCGGCGACGGCCAATTTTTATACGGACAATTTCCGCTTCAAGGTGCAGTTCCAAACGGATTGGTATGTCCATTTGCAGTCCGGTGAGGATGAAAGCGTCAATTTGGCGGTTCTTTTGTACAACCACGAAACGATCCCGGAGCAGGCGCGGGTGCAATCCAGAGGGCTCATCTTGAATTTCGAGGTGGAAAATGTTGACAGGGAATACGATGCCGCTCGAAATGCTGGGCTTCCGATTGTGCAGATATTGCGTGATGAGGCATTCGGTCAACGCCATTTCATCACCAAAGACCCCAGTGGAACTTTGATCGACGTGATTAAGCCGATCATGCCCTCAGAAGAATTCGCCGGCGATTATGCGGAGGGAGCGGCCGGATAGAAAACCGCTCAAAAAGGCTCAATCCCCCCAATTTGCTTGCAATCCGGCCCAATTGCCGTATAACGCTGCAACTTGCAGAACCGCCCGGCTCAGCACGGGCATGCCGTGGCGGTTCAAAATGCCAAAAAAGCCAGGTTCCAGTTGGTTTTAGAACCCAGGCTTCAAGAATATTAAGGAGAGCAAAATGCCCAAGCTTAAGACCAAGTCGAGCGTGAAAAAGCGCTTCAAGCTGACGGCTTCCGGAAAGGTGAGATCATCTCAGTCTGGAAAACAGCACGGAATGATTAAACGTTCCAACAAGCAAATCCGCAATCAGCGGGGGACAGCAATTCTGTCTGACCCCGATGCGCGGATTATCAAAAAAATGATGCCGTACGGCTAAGGAGCGAGATTAATGTCACGTGTAAAAAGAGGGGTCACCACCCACGCCCGTCACCGCAAGGTGATAAAAAAGGCGAAAGGGTACTATGGCCGCCGCAAGAATACTTTCCGTATTGCCAACCAGGCAGTCGAAAAAGCCGGTCAATACGCGTATCGCGACCGTCGGGTCCGGAAGCGGACCTTCCGCGCCCTGTGGATCCAGCGGATCAACGCAGGCGTTCGTCAGCATGGATTGACCTACGGTCGATTTATCAACGGTCTCACCCTTGCGGGCATTGAGGTCGATCGGAAAGTTCTGTCAGACCTTGCTATCCATGAGCCTGAGGCCTTTAAGACTTTGGTCGACCAGGCGGCAGCGGCGCTGAAATAGGCGGTACGAGGGAAAAATCGGGCTCGGTTTTTCACCCCAAAACGCTTAAAAGGGAAAAGCCCTAAAAGACGCGAACCCCGCGGCTTCTCTTGGCGGTCTTGGCAAAGGCAGCTAACGGGGAAGTGCGGGGTTTTTGCGTTTGGCGCACACCGCGCAGAAACCAGATACCGCGAAATAGAGACCGGAAGGATCGAGGGGACGATGAGCGATCTAAAAGACATTGAGAGCGAAACGCTGGCGGCGGTAGCGGGTGCGGCGACAGAAAAAGCGCTTGAAGATGTTCGTGTGGGGGCTTTGGGTAAAAAGGGACGGATTTCCGGGTTGATGAAGGGGCTCGGTAAAATGACCCCGGAAGAGCGTAAGGAAATGGGCCCGGCCCTGAACGGCCTGAAGACGCGTGTAGGAGAGGCAATAGCTGCACGCAAGCAGGCGCTGCATGACGCGGCCCTTGAGGAGCGTCTGGCGACCGAAACGCTGGATGTGACCCTGCCGGTCCGGCAAAGCGCGCTGGAGACAGGACGCATTCATCCCCTGAGCCAGACGATGGACGAAATTATCGCCATTTTTTGCGACCTGGGCTTTGCGGTCGAAGAAGGCCCCGACATTGAAACCGA
>CAZNLO010000018.1:4181-34606 GCA_964573935.1 uncultured Parvibaculum sp.
CATTACAATTTTGAAGCGCTGAACTTTCCAGAGGGCCACCCGGCCCGTGAGATGCATGACACTTTCTATTTTCAGGAGCGCAGCGATGGTACCCGTCCGCTGCTCCGCACCCACACGAGCCCCGTTCAGGTGCGCACAATGGAAAAGGGCAAACCGCCTTTCCGTTTTATCGCGCCGGGGCGTACTTTTCGCTGCGACAGCGACCAGACCCATACGCCGCAATTCCATCAGGTAGAAGGTCTCGTGGTCGACAAGGGTACCCACATGGGGCACCTGAAGTGGACCTTGGAAGAGTTTCTGCGTGCTTATTTTGAGACCGAAGGTGTGGAAATCCGCTTTCGTCCTTCCTTCTTCCCTTTCACAGAACCCTCAATGGAAGTGGATGTACGCTGCGCGCGGCTGGGTAATGAAATCCGCATTGGTGAAGGCGACGACTGGCTGGAGATACTGGGCTGCGGCATGGTGCACCCAAACGTGCTAAGTGCTGCGGGCATTGATCCTGAGGTCTATCAGGGCTTTGCTTTCGGGGTCGGCATCGACCGCCTGGCGATGCTCAAATATGGCATCCCGGACCTGCGCGCATTCTTTGAGACGGACCTGAGGTGGTTGCGTCACTACGGGTTTGCAGCACTTGATGTACCTACGTTGGCGGGAGGATTGTCCTCATGAAGTTCACCCTCTCCTGGTTGAAAGACCATCTCGATACCGATGCTTCTCTCGAAAAAATTGTCGATACACTCACCATGATCGGCTTGGAGGTTGAGGAGGTTGTGGACCCGGCTGCGAAGCTGGCGCCCTTCGCGGTGGCACGCATTGTGGAAGCAGGCCCGCACCCCGATGCCGACAAGTTGAAACTCTGCAAGGTCGAGGCGCAGATCGACGGCAAGGTGCAGGTCGTGCAGGTCGTGTGCGGCGCGCCCAATGCCAGGGTGGGGCTTCTTGGTATCTTTGCGCCGTCCGGTGCCACCATTCCCTCAAACGGTATGGTATTGAAGCCGACAAAAATCAGAGGCGTCGAGTCGAACGGCATGATGTGTTCGCAGCGCGAACTTGAATTGTCTGATGAACATGACGGCATCATAGAGCTGGACGGCGATTTCCCTGTGGGGACACCTGCGTCTGAAGCGCTGGGTCATACCGATCCGATGATAGAGATTGCAATCACCCCGAACCGCCCTGACTGCCTGGGCGTTTACGGCGTGGCGCGCGATCTTGCGGCCGCAGGTCTGGGGCGTTTGAAAGACAATGACCCACCGGTCATCAAGAGCAGTTTTGACAGTCCGGTTGGTATTTCTCTCGATTTTCCAGATGCGCAAAAAGACGCCTGTCCCGTTTTTGCAGGTCGCCTCGTTCGGGGTGTAAAAAATGGCCCCAGCCCCGCCTGGATGCAGGCACGGCTCAACGCCATTGGCTTGCGACCTGTTAACGCGTTGGTCGATGTGACCAATTACCTGTCCTACGATCAGGGCCGTCCGCTCCACGTCTATGATGTGGCAAAGCTCAAAGGGGGGGTGCAGGCCCGCCTTGGCCGTGGTGAGACGTTCACCGCCCTTGATGGCAAGGAATACACGAGCGACGAGACCATGACGGTGATTGCCGACGACGCACAGGTTCTGGGCCTTGGCGGTGTCATGGGGGGCGAAGATAGCGGCTCTACCGAGGCGACTGTAGATGTCTTTATTGAGAGTGCCTATTTCGACCCCCGCAGGACGGCTTCTACAGGCCGCAAGACGGGCATTGTTTCTGATGCACGCTATCGCTTCGAGCGAGGTATTGATCCTGCTTCCA
Source organism: uncultured Parvibaculum sp. (assembly GCA_964573935.1). Lineage (GTDB taxonomy): Bacteria > Pseudomonadota > Alphaproteobacteria > Parvibaculales > Parvibaculaceae > Mf105b01. The sequence goes on from CAZNLO010000018.1 coordinate 5,970, forward strand.
CGCTTCCCGGTGTGGACCGGGCGGCTGCCCTCATCATGGACATGTGTGGAGGAGAAGCATCCAGTCTGGTTGTCGCAGGTGAGGCACCTGATGCGACACAGCTCATCTCCTTTGATACTGCCAGAGTAGTACGTCTGACGGGCCTGTCGCTCAGCGAAGTGGAAATTGAAAAAATCCTGACCGACCTTGGTTTCAAGGTTGCTGTCGGGGCCAACGGACGCCTGGATGTGGCGTGTCCCAGTTGGCGGCCTGACATTTTTGGCGAAGCGGACCTGGTGGAAGAAGTCGTTCGTATTCATGGGCTGGAGGAGGTGACCGCTACGCCACTGCCCAAGTCGCACGCGGTTGCCGACCCGGTGTTGAACCTTGCACAAAAGCGTTTGCGAACCGCCAAACGTGCCTTGGCATCGCGCGGCTTCATTGAGGCGGTCACCTGGTCGTTCATTCCCAAAGCGCACGCGGAATTATTTGGCAGCGCCGACGCTGTTGCACAGTTGGAACTGGCAAACCCCATTTCCACCGACATGAGCCATATGCGTCCCGCCATTCTCCCAGGGCTTATTGCCGCTGTAGGCCGCAATCTGGCCCGTGGCGCCCGCGACATCATGTTATTTGAAGCGGCGCAACAGTATGAGGGCGACCAGCCCGGCGATCAGATTAATGTTGCAGCAGGTGTTCGCCAGGGCACGAGCGGTGTGTCTGGAGGCGGGCGTCACTGGCAGGGTGGCACTGCATCGGTCAGTCTGTTTGATGCGAAGGCGGATGTGGCTGCCCTGTTGGCGAGCCTTGGCGTGAAGGTGGAAAACCTCCAGATCGCAGCCGACGCCCCTGCCTGGTACCACCCCGGGCGCTCGGGCGTCTTACGCATGGGGCCAAAGAATGTGCTCGCCTATTTTGGAGAGCTTCATCCCGGAACACTTGAGGCGCTGGGCGTGCCAGGGCCACTCGTTGCGTTTGAGGTGTTGCTGGACACAATCCCCGCCCCGAAGGTCAAACGGACGAAGACCAAGCCAGCCCTTGCCATCCCCGACTTGCAGCCGGTACGCCGCGACTTTGCCTTCATTGTTACAAAGGAACAATCAGCCGACAGCGTGGTCCGGGCGGCAGCCGGTGCCGATCGCAAGCTCATCACCGCCGTCAGTCTTTTCGATGCTTTTGAAGGGGGCAGTCTCAGCGCAGATGAAAAGTCACTGGCGATTGAAGTGACCTTGCAGCCCCGCGATAAAACGTTCACCGATGAAGAACTGGAAGCAGTGAGCCAGAAAGTTGTTGCCGCAGTTGCGAAGGCCGCAGGCGGGCGACTGAGGGGCTAATCACACCGGGAGCCGTGAGTTTCACGATGCCCCGGCGAGCAGGGTGTCCAGAAGGTGGCTCCATGTTCCTGGGTGGTCAAGCTTGCCACCGCCCGCCCGTGTATTCTGTGCGCCGATGCTCGCCAGATAGGCGATTTCGGCGGCGTGCCGTGCATGTGTCTGCGTGAGGCCGGCTTCCTCGAAGAGCTTTCTCAGATAGGTAAGACGCCGCTTGTCCACACGGGCGAGGGTGGCACCGGCATCGCGGTGGCTCGCGGCCCATCCGCGCAGCACACCTTCTGCCTGCACCCCCCCATAGGCATCAGGGGCAGCACTCACGGCGTGGCTTAACAGGCGTTTGAGCTTCGCACGTCCGGTGCCGCCACTGGCCTCGACTTTATCAATAATAAGTTCCGTTGAAATCTTCTCCCAATGGGTGAGCATGGCGGTGTGCAGCGCCGCCCGGTCTTTGAAGTGCCAGTAGAAGCTCCCCTTCGTGACCCCCAATTGTCGCGCAAGAGGTTCCACGCTGACAGCGCCCGGGCCCCCCTCACACAAAGCCCGAAAACCGGCTGCGGTCCAGTCCGCTTTCGTCAGTTCCGGTGATTTTTCAGTCATGCAAGGGCTCCAGCGACAATTTGCCATACGGGTGCGTATTGACACGAGGACGGTATACGAAGACATTATCAATACGGAACCGTATGGAAGGATGATAATGACACTGGAAACCATAGCCCTTGTAATCGCAGCTTTTGGCATTGTTACGCTCGGTCTGGCGCACACCATTTTGGGTGAGAAGGGTGTTGTTCAGCCGATCATCAAACGGATGGACTGGAGCGGCACCAAGGAAGGGGCTGATTTCCTGAACGGCACCGTCCGGTTTGCCTGGCACATCACCACCATCTCCTGGGTGGGGCTTGCTGTCATTTTGTTGACTCCCATTTTTGGGTTTTCCGAGGATCGCTCCTTTGTCCCCCTCGTTGTCGCGGCAACTTCCGTTGTCAATGCTGTCTTCGCCTTCGCCTATACGCGGGGGCGTCATCTGGCATGGGTGGTGTTTTTGTTAATCGCTGCGGCCTGCGCCTGGCCCTATCTGTGAGGAATTTGGAATGAACATATATGCAACTGTCGCCGCCGTGCTTCTGACTTCAGGCGTGATCCTTCACGTTTTTGTTGCCGGGCAGACCCTTCACGCTGAAATGCAAGCCGCTCTCGATGGGTTCCCTAAAGCAATTGGGAACCTCACCTGGCACGCAATCAGCCTGTGGCTGGTTCTCCATCTTGGGCTTGCGGTGACTGCGATATTCCTGAAGCACAGCTTGTTGCCTGGCGCTTTGGCCATGGGCGCGCTTCACGCCGCACTTCTCGGTTTCTTGTGCCTCGGGGTATCGCTTTATCTTCTCAACTCCTGGACAGCCATGGGGCAGGCCTATCTGTTTTTCATGATTGCCGGAGCTTTGGGAGGTGCTGCCGCCACTGCAATGAATTGAGGCACTGGGTTATTTTGTCCCGGTCAAGGCCGTACTCATCTTTCTCACTTTCCTCCCCGTCGCTGGAACCCCGGAAGCAAGGGCTTTTGAGCAGGGGCAGAACGGCTGCTGGAAGAGATGGTGAAACACCCCGATTACAACGAAGGGATCAAGGCCTGGATGGCCAAACGCCCCGCAAAATGGACCGGTCGTTAAATCAATCTGCCTGAATGTCCCAACCCGGTTGGAAAGCAGGCGTAGCAGTGATATATCGCAGCCCATGACAGACCTTGCCCATATCCGTAACTTTTCGATTATCGCCCACATTGACCACGGTAAATCCACACTTGCCGACCGGTTGATCCAACGGTGTGGCGGCTTAAGCGCCCGCGAAATGAAGGAGCAGGTGCTCGATAGCATGGATATCGAGCGCGAACGGGGCATTACCATTAAGGCTCAGACGGTCCGCCTCGATTACACCGCCAGTGACGGCATTACGTATGAGTTGAACCTGATCGACACGCCCGGTCATGTGGATTTCGCCTATGAAGTGAACCGGTCACTTGCCGCATGTGAAGGCTCACTTCTGGTGGTGGATGCGAGCCAGGGCGTGGAAGCGCAGACATTGGCCAACGTCTACACAGCGCTTGAAGTGAACCACGAGATTGTGCCTGTCCTGAACAAGATCGACCTTCCTGCGGCGGACCCAGACAGGGTTCGTCAGCAGATCGAGGATGTTATTGGTCTGGACGCAAGTGAAGCTGTGGAAATTTCGGCGAAAACCGGCATTGGTATTGATGAGGTACTGGAGGCCGTTGTCTCTCGCCTTCCTGCCCCTACGGGAGATACGGCAGCGCCCCTGAAGGCCATGCTGGTCGATAGCTGGTATGACGCCTATCTGGGTGTGGTGGTGCTGGTGCGGCTCATTGATGGAGAGATTAAAAAAGGTCAGCGCATCACAATGATGGCGACGGGAGGGACCTACTCGATTGACCAGTTGGGTGTGTTCAGGCCGAAAAAGCAAAGCGTTTCTTTGTTGACGGCAGGCGAGATCGGCTTTTTCACGGCTTCGATCAAGGAAGTGGCGGACACGGCGGTCGGCGATACGATCACGGAAGAAAAACGACCCTGCGCGAAAGCCCTCAGCGGGTTTAATCCCGCCCAGCCTGTCGTGTTCTGCGGACTGTTCCCGGTTGATGCATCTGAGTTTGAAGACCTGCGTGATGCCATGGCCAAACTTCGGCTGAACGATGCCAGCTTTGAATTTGAAATGGAAACCAGCGCCGCCCTGGGGTTTGGTTTCCGGTGCGGCTTTCTGGGGTTGCTGCATCTGGAAATTGTTCGCGAACGCATTGAGCGTGAGTTTAACATCGACCTGATTACAACGGCTCCCAGCGTCATCTATCATTTACACATGACGAACGGCGAAATGCTGGAAATGCACAACCCGGCCGATATGCCGAATGTGATGCAGATCGATCATATTGCTGAGCCGTGGATCAAGGCGACAATTCTTGTGCCGGACGAGTATCTGGGGGCTGTACTCAAGCTCTGCGAGGATCGTCGTGGTGAGCAGGTGGACCTCACCTATGCCGGAACACGCGCGATGCTTGTCTATCATCTGCCTCTCAATGAGGTGGTCATAGATTTTTATGATCGCCTGAAGTCCGTGACCCGTGGATACGCCAGTTTTGACTATCAGCTCGAACGCTATATCGAGGGCGATCTGGTTAAAATGTCAGTCCTCGTCAATGAAGAGCCTGTCGATGCGCTGGCAACAATTGTGCACCGGGGACGCAGCGAACAGCGCGGCCGCGCCATGTGCGAGAAGTTGAAAGAACTGATCCCGCGCCATCTGTTCAAGGTGCCGATCCAGGCCGCCATCGGGGGCCGGATCATTGCCCGGGAAACCATCGCGGCAATGCGCAAGGATGTCACGGCAAAGTGCTACGGCGGCGACATCAGCCGGAAACGAAAACTGCTGGATAAGCAGAAGGCCGGGAAAAAGAAGATGCGTCAGTTCGGGCGTGTGGACATTCCGCAGGAAGCCTTCATTGCCGCCCTCAAGATGGACGAGAATTAAAGCAGAGGCCCCCCCCGCCGCCTGAGTGGCTTACCGGCGCGCGCGCACCACTACCAGAAGACCTGCCAGCCCTGCACTTATCAGCCCCAGCACCGCGACCGCAGGGAGCTTTAAGACAGCAACAATTGCCGGGTCCCATAGGCCTGGTGAGATATAGCGCTGGATGAGAGCCTGCATCGCGTTGAGAGTGTTTGGGGAGAGGGCAAACCAGACCTCACCCCCTGTGTGGAAGAAACCACCCCGGGCCGCCGGCCCCCACAAATCGTAGGCACCTGCCATCAGCGTTGCAAAAACGAAGGCAAGCGTCACGACTATAAGGAATTTTCGCATATGTCAGCCGATCCTTGGAGGAACTGAAAACCGGTATTAACCGATAGTAAATGCGCATAACGGGGCGATGCCATTCAGCATGCCCCGTTATGCAGGCGTCCAGCAGTGCGGGCCCTTCCCCCAAAGGTCCCGCCGGGCCACCTGTTCGTTGTCAGGTTCAGTCGCGGCGACGGAAGACGAATGCGATCAGTATGCCGATCACACCAAGCACCGCCCATGATGGGAATGTAAGCAGCGATGTAAACACAGGATCGACCAGGAAGCCCGGCAGGCTTTCGGTCGCCATTGCCATGGTCGCATCAAGGGACGTCTGGTGGAGCAATCCCCACAGTTCGCCCAGGGACCTGATTTTTACTTCGCCCGCTTCAAGCGTTTGAATGCCATCAGCACCCAGAACCATGAGCGCCGCAGCGATGAAAACAAGTCCGACCAGTCTAAAGATTATCATTTAAAATTGGCCCCCCAGCCATTTACTCGTCGCGATTAATCGCGAGTTAAGAAAACGGTAACGGCTTAGATCGAAAACAACAAGCTGTTGTGTCCAAACAAAATTGAGGCTCCGGCGAAGTGAAGGTTGATTAAGCGCGATCCTGGGGTATATTGCCGCCGATTCAAGGCGTCGTCGACGCCGTGAAGACGGAGAGGTGGCCGAGTGGCTGAAGGCGCACGCTTGGAAAGCGTGTAGGCGGTAATACCGTCTCGAGGGTTCGAATCCCTCTCTCTCCGCCAGAATTTTTCAATGAACTCAGCTACTTACAAAATCGTTCGCACCGCACCTTGTCATAAAAATGGCTATTTTCTTTGCGAGGTTGGGTAATTGGCAGCCCGGGCAAAAGCACGCACTGCGTCAGATTGCGAGATACGACTGCGTAGAAAGGTAAAGTGCGGCATCTTTGCTACACCGGAATGACCAAACATGGTTAACCCCTGATGAGGGACATTTTAGTCGACCCGGGCGACCGCAGTGGTGCGTCTGGGGCGCAGGAAGTACTGCGCGCTGAAGGTTAGCCCTCCGGTCAGATACTCCCCGATGGGTGATGTATAAGTGTAGCGGGCTTCAGCAATGATGACGCTGCTGCCGGGCGTGGTCAGCCCAGGGGGCAATGTGTATTCAGACCCGGGTGTGAGCGGCGCTCCATTGAGGGCATCACTCCAGGCAACCGTGGTGTCGTTATCCTCATCAGCAACGATGCTGGCCACGACCACGGTCAGGGTGGCCGGTTGGTAGGGTGCCATAATAGCTGAGCTTGCCAGGAATATATCCGCCATCAGGTCGTCGTCTATGATGATGGACTGGGCAACGAGGTCGGCGACAGCGCTGCCGGTTTTGTTGAGTTTCCTGTCGGCAATGAGAGCGTTGCTGATTTCAACAACCCCGAAGTAGAACAAAATCATGACAGGAAGCAACAGCGCCAGCTCGACCGATGAGGTGCCATCATCCCGCCGGAGTAAGGACCGACAGGTATGCAGGGCTTTCAGGCATGCGCGGTGCATGGCTTGTAACCTCCTCATAGGATTTCGCCAAAGGGCTCATTGCGGAAAACGGCACTAGAGGTCAGCAGGCGATTGCCGTTGGACATGTTCTCCAGGCCGATCCCGACAGGGGTCATCACATTCCAGACGTAGTAGGCCCGGACGAGAACAACGTCTCCTGCGGTGCCGGGGTTGTACTGAAAATCGTTTGTCAGATCGCCGTTTCCATCCAGCGGGGCGGAAAAGTCGACATTCCCGAAGTCATCAAAGGTTCTGACGTCCACAATCAGGCTTTGATCGCAGTCAAAAAAGAGGGGGCTGCGCGAACATATCTCGGTTTTGAACTGCTCAGCCGTCATGCCGCTGGACTGGCTGACCCCTGTTCGCAACATGCGCGCGGACTCTTCCATTGCCCCTTCCATGCTCACCGTCGCAAAGAAAATCAACGCTGTTTCAACAAGAGCAAAAAGAAAGGCAAAAAAGGGAATGGAAATCAGGGCGAAGTCGACTGCGACACTGCCCTCGTCATTATCCCGGAACCCGGTGCATTTGAAACCCGGTCTGCCGGAACACGCACCTCTGTCGCTATCGCCGTTTCCATCTCTATCGCTATTGTCTGTGCCCGTGCCTATCACAACGATCCCTCGCTAAATCTGGACAGGGGGTCGGTACACACCAAATTGCGCACAGGTCCCATTGCCAGCATTCGTAGCGGTAATTGATTGAGGTAATGCCAGTTTGCAAAGGTGTATTTGAGGTGAATGTTAATGAAATATGTCTCAAATTTTATCGATCCCCCTATCCCCCAAATGGCCGGATCGATAAAATTTTATCTAAATTCATATCGCCACCTTGAACCTTGCTTAAAGCCAGCCACGCATTCTGGCGATGTTTCCTGCTCTCAAAGAACATTGGGCGGGCACCAGGCGCGGCGTGGGAATGTTCCCGCAAATGTTCCAGATGGAGCAAGGGCAATGATGAACCAGTTAAGAGATTTGATGGTTGCAAGGGCACTTCAGGCGCTTGCAGTTGTAGGTGAGCTTAGAAAGAACCGACAGGGCAACGTCGCGGTGATTTTTGCTCTGGCGATGATGCCCATTGTCGCGGCGGCGGGGGCAGGTGTTGACCTGTCGCGTGCTTATCTCGTGAAGGTTCATCTAACCCAGGCACTGGATGCCGCAGGTCTGGCGGTCGCAGGAACGCCGGGAGCCACAGAAAGCCAGGTTGCCGAGTTAGCCCAGAGTTTTTTTGAAGCCAACTACCCCGAGAGCGAAATCGGGGTGCCGGGCGAACTGTCAATTAACGTGAGCGGCAATGTCATCACTCTTGCCGCGGCGGCGTCACTGCCAACAGCCTTGCTGGGTGTGTTTGGTATTGATGCTATGGAGGTAGCCAGCGAGATCGAGGTGACACGTGAGACAAAAGGCCTTGAAGTTGTCATGGTGTTGGACAACACGGGCTCTATGAACTCAGGCGGTAAGATTGCGGCATTGCGGTCTGCGGCAGAGAGCATGATTACCATCCTCTACGGTGACAACGCCTATCCGGAAAAACTCCTCGTTGGTCTGGTTCCGTTTGCCGCCGGCGTCAATGTCGGAACGGATTTCCCAATCTCTGCACTCGATATGGCCGGCGCATCCAGTATCCACGCTGAAAATTTCTCGCCCGGGACCAATCTTTGGGAGCTGTACGACGATATGCAAAACCGGTCCTGGCCGGGCTGTGTGCAGACGCGACCGGGAACGCTGGATGTATTGGACACGCCGCCAAGCCCGGGCACTCCCGATACCCAATGGGTGCCCTGGTTTGCACCTGACGAGCCCAGTGGCTTTTGGGGCTACAACAATAGTTATCTGTCTGACGGCATCTCCGGCGATGTTGAGACGCGCCAGCGCCACGTTGCGAAGTACAATAACGCCTGGGTCAGCTCGTCATGGCGAGGTCCACAAAACGGTTGTAGGATGCGCCCGATCACGCCGCTCAGCAATGATAGGGACCTGCTGCTGGATGAGGTCGATGCCATGACCGCCAGTGGTCTGACACACATCCCCGTCGGTCTTGCATGGGGGTGGCGTGTTCTCTCTCCTGAGGAGCCATTTACCGAAGGACAGGAGTATGACGACCCGGAGGTGAACAAGGCAATTGTCCTGCTGACGGATGGGCAGAATGTTTTGGGAACGCGCAATAACCACAACCGTTCCTACTACACCGCCTATGGATACCTGGCTGAAGGTCGGATGGGAACAACGAGCAGGAGTGCGGCTCAGGCTATGCTGAACCCCAAAACCCTTGAGGTTTGTGAAAACATCAAAGCCGAGGGTATCCGGCTCTACACCATCACGTTTCAGGTATCCAACGCCAATACCCAGAGTATGATGGAAGCATGTGCAACCAGCTCTGCGCTCTACTTTGACTCTCCCAGCAATTCAGAGTTGCAGACGGTCTTTCAGGCGATTGCCCGCGATCTCTCAAATCTCCGCTTGAGTAGGTGAGTGCACGCGAAGTTTCTCCCGAAAATTGATACAAGTAAAGGGAGCGCCTCATGAGGTGCTCCCTTTTGCGTGCCCGAAGAAGGGGAAGTGTCGGGCAGCCGACCTTACGAGCCGCCGCCTGCTGCCTGGTCTGCATACCCGGTGGTTTCTTTGGTCGAAGAGAGGAGCGCGTCAGTAGCCTCGGTGACATCTGTCGGGTTGATGACCCGGACACACTGTGGGGCGCAGTTGTAGGAGTAATCTCCCGTCCCGCGAGTGAGCGTCAACGCGGCTTTTTGGACCGGCGTAACGTTGATCTCAAAACTGGCGATCTGTCGTCCGGAAGCATCCAGGGCGATGAGGTTTGTTTTCCCGTAGGAGCGGCCAAAAACAACAAGCGTGTCAGCGTTTGTTACCGACACGTCTGCGATAGCGGGATTTCCCACAATCACGGTTGATGCCGCTTCGCCCAGTTGCTGTAGCCGCGACTGGTTGATCTCCACCTGCATGTCCGCAGCCCAGACAGGTAAGGCGAGCAGGCTACCTGTAATGGCGAGTACGCCCGCAATGGTCCGGCCGGATCGGTTTTTCGGGTACATCATAAACGGGATCCCTTTGATCGTGGTGACAACCCGCGACGACGTCTGTGACACGGGCTTGAGGTAACTTTACGACCCAAAGGCTAAACGCTTTGCAAATGGTGCAGTTTGGTAAAAATCGTACAGAACTTCAGAACGCCTGGCCGCTCCCGGCAACAAAAACCTCTTCTGGACAATCCCAGGTGAAAACAGGTTTTTAACCAACCTATTGAGGGTGCATTCCAAAAATGGAAAATCAATACTTGTATACCTCATAGTATTATCTAATAAAGTCAATTTACGAAGGTATTTATTACAATTTTATCAATAAAAAACGGCGATATGTTCAATTGTCATCTTGAGATTAACTTGGAAGTAAGAGCCTCCCGATAGATTGCATCAAGTCCACAGACACAAGCCGCAAGGTGCCCTGTGGGCAGGTGCTGTAAAATGAGTAATCAAGAGGATATTGTCATGACAAAATTTATGAAACTTTTCGCCCAGGATACATCTGGTGCAACTGCCATTGAGTACGGCCTGATTGCAGCGGGCATTTCTGTTGCTATCGTTGGCATCGTCGGCACGCTGGGAACGAACATCCTTGCTGCGTTTACCACTGTTTCCAACGGTATCGCTGCCTAATCCGATTTACCGCGCAGCGATGGGGCGAGCCTGTCTCGGCATCGCGCACTCCAAGAAATAAGACCGTCGGTCATCATTATGGCCGACGGTTTTTCTTTGCCTGCCCCTGTCTCCCCCGTTCCGCTCTGAAAAAGACCAGGTGCAACACAAACCAGAGGCAGCAGAAAAATGTCCCTGTATTTACGTTGTGTTTACACCCCGGGGGCCACTCTTCACAAAGCCGAAAAATCCGGCAAAGCATTTGTTTTCATTAAACTTTTAGGCGTTCTCGTGCTTGAACTTGCAGTCCTTACACTCTTCCCCGCGCTGCTTGTTGTTGCAGCCGTTGGCGACCTGTTGACGTTCCGCATTCCCAACTGGGTACCGTTGGCGCTTGCGGGGCTGTTCATCGGAACGGGCGTATTGGCCGGGCTTGGGTGGGAGGCTTTCGGCCTTCACGCTGCTCTTGCCGCCCTTTTGCTGCTGGTGGGGATGGGATTGTTTGCCCTTAACCTTCTTGGTGGAGGCGACGCAAAACTCCTGGCGGCCGTTGGTCTGTGGATGGGGTGGGCCGCGATGGGTGCCTATCTTGCCTGGGCCGCGATCGCTGGCGGCATTCTGGCGCTTGCACTCTTACTGTTTCGTAAAGTGAACCTGCCCGAAAACCTGACCCCGCCTCCCTGGATTGCCAGACTTCATAGCAAACAGGAAGGCATTCCCTATGGGATTGCCCTGGCCGCCGGTGCCCTGATGGCTCTGCCTCAAACGATCTGGTTTGAGTTGGTTGCCGCCCCTGTCTGATACGCATTTTTGAGAAGAAAAGAAACTGCCGAGCGTCGATTTCCCCCGCTTGTTCCCCGAAAAGGACCTTTCAAAATTAACTATAAGTTGATTGAAAAGTTGTCTGATAGAGGCAAATCCGGCTCCTGCGGCCAGAAAAAGGTGGTGACACTGTGAACGCGATGAGAATTGGCATACTGGCGTTGGCGTTGGTCGCTGCGGGCCTGGCGGCTTTCCTGGCGCGTTCCCTGGTAGGCGATGAACAACCGACCCAGATTTCTGTCCCGCAGGTCGTTGAAGAACCGATGGCTGAAGTGCTGGTTGCCGCGACAGATATTTCGCTCGGTCAACGGGTTGGCAAGAGTGACATTAACTGGCAGCGCTGGCCGGAGGCCGCCGTCGTTTCCTCCTACGTGACACGCACCGAGCAACCCAACGCCCTTGATGTTTTTGCAGGCGCGATTGCGCGTGGGCCATTGCTCGAAGGCGAACCCGTCACATCGGGAAAACTCGTAAGTTTTGAAAATGCAGGGTTTATGTCTGCGCTCCTGTCACCGGGTATGCGTGCGGTTGCCACGAAAATTTCACCGGACACAAGTGCGGGTGGTTTTATTCTGCCCAATGACCGGGTGGATGTGATCGTTACTATGCGGGTGCGCGGGGGAGATGCCGTCGAGGGCGGCAGCGAGGGTGGGTTTCGCAGCGAGACAATTCTGACAAACGTCCGTGTGCTGGCAATTGACCAGACATTCAAGGAGCTGGAGGGCAAACAGGTTGTTGTCGGTAAAACGGCCACCCTGGAAGTCCTGCCCCATCAGGCGGAAGACTTCGCGCTGGCCGAAGCGCAAGGAACCGTATCGCTGTCGTTGCGCGCACTGGCAGATATGAACAGCGCGGGCCAGATACCCCTGTCGGGGTCGGCCCACGATGCGGGCGCACGGTCGCGCCAGAGCACGACCGTGCAGGTTTTGCGCTATGGCACGCAAACAACCGTTTCAACAAATGCTGGGAGAGGACGATGACCCGGATGGCTGTGTACTGCCACCGTATTTCGCCGCTTGAGCTTGCGCGGAAAATATCGGTTTTGCTGGTTCTTGGATTGCTCTTTGGCGTATCTGCTCCCGGTACCAGCCAGTTGGCCTGGGCAGCCGGGGACGCTCAACTGGTTCACATTTCCCAAGGAGGCTCCGGGAGCGCTGCGCGTTCTTTGGTACTTGGACTGAACAAAGCCGCGATTATTGAACTGCCCGTCGATGCCCGGGATGTCCTTGTATCCAACCCCTCAATAGTCGACGCGGTGGTGCGGACGGCACGGCGAACCTACATTATCGGCATGGAGGTCGGGCAGACAAATGCCTTCTTCTTCAATGCAAAGGGCGAACAGATACTGAATCTGGAAATCCGGGTGGAACGCGATCTGCGCGCTCTGGACGACATGCTTTCGCGTTTCCTTCCCAATGCGCGCATTAATGTTGAGGCGATCAACAACAATATTGTTCTTTCCGGCCGGGTGTCCAATGCCGCTCAGGCGGCGCAGGCGCGCGATATTGCCGCGCGCTTTGCAGGGGACCCCGAGAACGTGCTCAATATGCTGGCCATCGAGGGGCGAGAGCAGGTCATGCTTCGGGTCACCGTCGCGGAAATGCAACGCAGTCTGATTAAGCAACTGGGCGTGGACCTTGCAAGCCAGGTCGATTTCGGGAGCTTCCTGCTGAATCTGGCAACGCAGAATGCCTTTTCCCTTCAGGGGAATGCGCTGGGCGGTCTTACAAGTTCGCCGGCGGGAAGCCCGGTGACGGGAGGATCAGATGTTTCGGTCGCTTTGAGAGCGCTGGAACGTGCGGGCCTTTTGCGCACATTGGCCGAGCCCAACCTGACGGCAATTTCGGGCGAGTCGGCAAGTTTCCTTGCAGGCGGGGAGTTTCCCGTTCCCACCTCACAAGATAGAAACGGCAATGTCATTATTGAATTCAAACCGTTCGGGGTTGGCCTGGGTTTCACACCCGTCGTTCTGAGCGGAGGCAGGATCAGCCTCAAAATTTCCACTGAAGTCAGTGAACTGTCGAACGAAGGTGCCTTTGTCTTCGAGGGATCAAGTGTGGTCGATGCTGCGGGAAACGTTATCACCCGTGACGGGGTGACGGTTCCGGCCTTGCGGGTCCGCCGTGTTGAAACCACTGTGGAGCTTCCAAGTGGAGGTTCCATGGTCATGGCCGGTTTGCTGTCGGAGACCACAAAACAGAACATTGACGGTGTTCCGGGTATCAAAGATGTCCCGGTCCTGGGATCTCTCTTTCGCAGCCGGGATTACCAGAACAACGAGACCGAGCTTGTCGTGATTGTAACGCCTTATCTGGTGGATGCGACGAGCCGGGACAAGCTCGTGCTGCCCACTGACGGGTTTGCTCCTCCTTCCGACATGGACACCATTCTGATGGGGCGTTTGAACGCGACTTACGGCGTGGGAGGGGATGCCGCTGAAGGCGGATCGCTCCAGGGCCCCATTGGCTTTGTTGTGGACTGAGGGACAGGAGATGACGATGAAACGATTGATCGCGACCTTGGGGCTGTGTGTAACGCTTGCCGCATGTGGTGGATTTAATGGCAGGGAGGATGCGATGTATGATGCGCGTTTCCGCCATCCAATTGCAGTTGATCCCCAGGTTGTAACGCTTCAGATAGATGCGCCTCGGGAAAAAGTTGCCTTGTCTGTTGCAGACAAAGCAGCCCTCACCGCGTTTGCCATGTCTTACAAGTCTCGTGGTCACGGGCTCTTGAGCATTGCGGCCCCGGGTCGCCAAACGAGCGTACTGGCGTTGCCTTAGTTGCAGAAACACGTGCGCTCCTGTCCGACGTAGGCCTCCCTCAGGCCGCTGTCGGATATGCGGCCTACCGGGCCTCTTCCGCCAATACAGAGGCACCGCTCATTCTGACATACCGCCGCTTTGTTGCGAGTGCTAGCCCGTGCGGCAACTGGACACAAGACTATGCCTACGCTCCTGACAATGGGCTCACGCCCAATTTTGGATGCGCGACACAGAACAACCTTGCCGCCCTTGTCGCCGATCCTGCCGACCTTCTCGGGCCTCGTAATTGGGATCCGGCCTATGCGCCGCGCCGCGACCAGGTGATCGAAAATTACCGTGTTGGAGAAATTACAGAGGCAGACAGGTCTGAAAATTCCTCTGGAGAAGTGAGTGAAGTAGCCCAATGAGCAATGCAGAAAATTACGCTTTGAATGTGCCAGAGCACGATGATGAAGATGATTTTGTCACCCAGTCAGTTGTGAAACCCGTTCCGCGGATTTCGATCGAGGTTTTTTGCGAGCAGCCCGACACTGGTGTTATTATTCAGCGTGCGGGGGAAGACCGCAGACTGTCCAAGGCACATGTAACCGTACACATGGGTGGCATTTCCGCTGCGATTTCCCACTACGGCGAGACGGGCACCCCCAGCCTCATCATTGTGGAAAGCCGCGACACAGGGGAAGCTCTGTTCAACCAGTTGGGCGGGCTGGCTGAGGTCTGTGATGCCGGAACAAAAGTCATCATCGTTGGGCATCTGAACGATATTTCGCTTTACCGCGAAATGATCCGGCAGGGCGTGAACGAATATCTTGTGGCCCCTCTCAGCCCGATCCAGGTTGTTGATGCCGTTGCGCGGCTTTATGCCGATCCCGACGCGCCTCCGATCGGTCGCTCCATCGTTTTTCTGGGGGCGCGTGGGGGGGTGGGATCAAGCACTCTTGCCCATAATACCAGTTGGTGTATTGCCGAGGAAATGCAGGAGGATGTGACCCTTGTGGACATGGATCTGTCCTTTGGAACAGCGGGTCTTGATTTCAACCAGGACCCAGTGCAAGGCGTTGCTGATGCGCTGTCGCAACCGGAACGACTTGACGATGTGCTGTTGGACCGCCTGCTGGTGAAGTGTACAGACCGGCTAAGCATTTTCGGGGCACCGGGAACCCTTGACCATCAAGGCGAGTTGCAACCAGAAGCATGTGAGGTGGTCATTGAGACCGTGCGCGAAACCTGTCCCTGCGTCATTATTGACATGCCACACCTGTGGACCAACTGGTCACGCCAGATGCTTCTGAGTGCAGATGAGATTGTCATTACGGCGACGCCAGACCTTGCCAGCCTCCGCAACACGAAAAATTTTTTGGATATTCTAAAAAAACACCGGGTCAACGACAGCGCCCCTCACGTCATACTCAATCAGGTCCGGATGCCAAAACGGCCCGAGATACCTACGGCGGATTTTGCCGAAGCCATTGAGCAGGAACCGACACTCATTTTGCCGTTCAATCCGACCCTGTTCGGCACGGCCTCAAACAATGGGCAAATGCTTCAGGAAATTGATCCAAAAAACAAAACCACAATTGCTATCCGTCACCTGTCGAGCCTCGTTACCGGCCGCTACGCTGTGCCGCCTCGCAAGACCGGCCTGCTGGCGAGGCTGTTTGGTGCGCGAAACAAGAAGAAGGGTTAGGCCATGTTTGGCAGACGTTCAGAGCCGGGAGCAGAGAGCCCCCCGCCCGCGTCGGGTGGGCGTGCAGCCCCACCGCCCGTACCGAAAAACCCGGCGTCAGGGGGCACTTCCCTACGCAAGTCCGCTGGGTCAAAATCCGCCGGACCAAAGAAAATCGCTGCCGCGCCCGTGGCCCCTCAGCCCACCCCTGCAGCCGTCGGTGGGGATATGCGTGCGCCTGAATACTACAAAGTTAAAACATCCATCTTTAATGCCCTGATCGACACGATCGATCTGACCCAGCTCGCCCTTCTCGACACAGAAAGTGCGCGCGAGGAAATTCGCGATATCGTGAGCGAGATCATCGCGATCAAGAACGTCGTAATGTCGATCTCCGAGCAGGAAGATCTGTTGCAGGACATCTGCAATGACGTCCTGGGGTATGGTCCGCTGGAACCTCTTCTGGCCCGCGATGAAATTTCCGACATCATGGTGAACGGTGCGGACACGGTTTTCATTGAAGTAGAAGGTCAGGTTGAGCTGACAAGTGTACAGTTCAGGGACAACTCCCAGCTTCTCAATATATGCCAGAGAATTGTCAGCCAGGTCGGGCGACGGGTGGATGAGTCGAGCCCGATATGTGATGCCCGCCTTGCCGACGGAAGCCGGGTCAACGTCATCGCGCCCCCCTTGGCCCTGGACGGTCCCACTCTCACCATTCGTAAGTTCCGCAAAGATAAACTGACGATGAGAAATCTGGTGGAGTTTGGGTCCATTTCGCCAGAAGGGGCAGACGTTCTGGGCGTCATTGGCAAGGTGCGCTGCAATGTCCTGATTTCAGGTGGCACAGGCTCAGGCAAAACAACACTGCTTAATTGCATGACTGGATTCATTGATACCGATGAGCGGATTATCACCTGCGAAGATGCTGCCGAACTTCAGTTGCAGCAACCCCATGTTGTGCGGCTAGAAACACGCCCGCCCAATATTGAAGGTCAGGGCGAGGTCACCATGCGCGACCTTGTTAAAAACTGTCTGCGTATGCGCCCCGAACGCATCATCGTCGGTGAAGTGCGTGGATCAGAAGCATTCGATCTGCTTCAGGCCATGAACACAGGCCATGACGGTTCCATGGGCACACTTCACGCCAACTCTCCGCGCGAAGCGCTTTCCCGTCTCGAAAGTATGATTACAATGGGTGGCTTTTCCCTACCGTCCAAAACCATTCGCGAAATGATCGTCGGGTCAATTGATGTTATCGTGCAGGCCGCTCGGTTGCGGGACGGCTCTCGCCGGATCACTCACGTCACAGAGGTTCTGGGTGCTGAGGGAGATGTCATCACGACCCAGGATATTTTCGTTTATGAGATGGATGGCGAAGATGAAGACGGAAAAATTATAGGCCGCCATAAGTCCACTGGCATTGCGCGCCCCGCTTTCTGGGAAAAGGCGCGCTACTACAATCAGCACCATATTCTCGCAGCCGCTCTCGACAGCGCACAGACGTGAGGAAAAGCTTTGGATCAGACCACACTCATCATTGTTAGCGTTGCCGCTCTCGCTGCCATTTTCATTGTAGCGGTGGGTTTCGCTCTCTCGGGAGGTGCGCGCGAAGCCAAATCCGGCAAGCGGCTTGCGCGGGTCTCCCGCGGGCGGACACAAGACCTCTCAGGGAAAAAAAAGGAAGAGGGAAGTACCGACAATTCAGGACCGCGCCGCCGCCAGGTTCAGGAAACGCTGAAGGAAATAGAGGCGCGCCAGAAGGCGGAAAAGGAACGTCTGACCATTCGTCTTCGGTTGCAGCGCGCCGGATTGAGCATCACGCCAAAGACTTTCTACATTGCAAGTGGTTTCGTGGGGGTCTTAACCAGCGTGACAATTCTTCTGTTCGGACTGCCGGTAGCGGCCGTCGTATTGGGAGGTTTTGTCGGCGGGTTTGGTGTGCCCAGATGGGTGGTCAATTTCATGACAAAGCGCCGCCAGGCAAAATTTACCGAAGAGTTTGCAAACTCGCTGGACGTTATCGTGCGCGGCGTGAAGGCGGGGCTGCCGATCAATGACTGTCTTCAGATGATTGCCAAAGAGGCCCCGGAACCAGTGCGCGGAGAATTTGCCGACCTTGTTGAAGGACAGGCCGTCGGTGTAACGATCGAACAGGGGTTGCAACGGGTCTATGAGCGTATGCCACTCCCGGAAGTCAATTTCTTCATGATCGTGCTGGCCATTCAGCAAAAGACAGGGGGTAACCTGTCTGAAGCGCTGGGCAATCTGGCGAAGGTTCTGCGTGAGCGCAAAAAAATGCGTGCCAAAATTCAGGCCATGTCTCAGGAGGCAAAGGCCTCGGCTGGCATTATCGGGTCTTTACCTCCCGGGGTCATGCTGCTCATCTATCTGACAACACCGGAATATATGAGTGTTCTCTTCACCACGACGACCGGCAATATGATTATTGTTGCGGGAATAGCGTGGATGGGCCTTGGTATTTTGGTCATGAAGAAAATGATTAACTTCAATTTTTGAGGCGGAGGGTTCAATGTTTGGATTTGTTGAGAGCCTGTTCAGTCTCGAAAATGTCGTCATGTTGCTGACAGCCCTTGCCGCGTTCGCGACCATTCTGACCCTGGCAGCACCGATGCTGGTGACCGACAAACTGTCGGTTCGGATGAAGTCCGTATCGACGGAACGTGAATTGTTGCGTCGCGCACATCGTGAGCAGTTGGAGCGGGAACGGGACGGAAAGAGGCTGCGTCAAGACCCGAAAGACTTCATCAAACGTTTTGTGGACCGGCTGAACCTGATGCAGTTGATGGAAAGCGATGCCATTCGCGGCAAGCTCAAGAAGGCCGGGTTCAGAGGACAAGCCCCGGTCTATTCCTTTATGTTTTTCCGCTTTGTTATGCCGATCCCTTTGTTCTTGCTGACAATCGTCTACCTTTTCTTTGCAAACTCGTTCGGGCTTGAGCCAATGGCGCGTGTTGCAGCCTCCTTTGGTGCGGCTTTTATCGGCTTCTATCTTCCTAACGTATTCGTTGAAAACATGATTGCGCGTCGGCAGGAGTCGATCAAAATGGCTTTCCCCGATGCTCTTGATCTGCTCTTGATTTGCGTGGAGTCAGGCATGTCGGTTGAAGCCGCCTTTCACAAGGTCGCCTCGGAAGTAGGCTCCCAGTCCGTCGAACTGGCCGAAGAGCTGAGCCTAACCACAGCAGAACTGTCCTACCTTCAGGAACGACGGGAGGCCTATGAAAACCTTGCGACCCGCACCGGCCTTGACGGAGTGAAGGCTGTCACCATGAGCCTCATTCAGGCGGAACGGTACGGCACCCCGTTGGGGGGAGCCTTGCGTGTCATGGCCCAGGAGAACCGGGATATGCGCATGGCGGCGGCTGAAAAAATGGCGGCAGGTCTGCCACCGAAACTCACCGTGCCGATGATCCTGTTTTTCCTGCCTGTCCTCTTTTTCGTCATTCTTGGACCGGCGGTCATCAAACTTTATCAGTAGCCCGCGCAATCTGAGCAAAAAAAAGCCCCCGGGATGTCACCGCCGGGGGGCTTTTTATCAAATGTCAGGTCTGTCCGAAAGAGAGCAGTATGGAGTTGCCTTACTGCATCATTGTCGGTTCGGAAATGGGGGCATCAAGGGCTTCCATCTGCTGCCACAGCGCCGGTTGCGCCAATAGGGAGCGCAGATAACCGATATTGTTGGCAACAAGGCTGGGGGGCAGGTCCGCCCGGGCGAGGCGCTCTGCTTCGGCAAAATCACCTTTAAGACCCAGAACCAACGCAAGGTTCTGGCGCGCATGAACGCCCGATGTCGGGTTTGAAACCGCCCGGCGAAGCGTTGCTTCTGCATCCACCAGGTCACCGGAAAGCGCATGGGAAAGCCCGAGGTTTGTCAATATAGTTGGATGACCGGGCGCCAGGCGCAAGGCGGCGGCGTATTTTTTCTTGGCGCGGGCATGTTCGCCCATTTCGTCAAGCGCGACCCCTTCCGCAGATAGGATCGTCCAGTCAGTCGGGTTGAGAATAGCTGCCTTGGCGAGCAGGGCGGACGCCTGATCCGGCTTGCCGCTGGTGGCCAGCGCCTTGCCATACTCCGAGAGGAGCCCGGCATCGTTCGGGTGATGCCGGACGGCCTGTTGCAGCACAATAAGAGCTTGTTGCAGCGATCCCAGATGCCGGAGGCTGCGCGCGTATTTTGCCGCTGCTTCGCTGTTTTGTGGATTTTGTTCATAGATGCCGCCCCAATAGGCGGCGGATGCAACAAAATCCAGGGGACCGGAGGAATGGACGGGTAAGTCACTAGATACACCAAGCCCGGGCCGTTCTACGGTGCCGTCTGTAACACAGCCGCCAAGCAGCAAAGCACCCAGTGCGGTGGCAAGGACGGCGCGGTTCAGGCCGGATCGGCGCTGTGTGCCAGGCTTGTCCTGTGTAAGCAGGGCTCGGTGAGACACCCAAGGTGCGGGAAGGTGATTAGACATTTATTTTCACATCCTCATGGGGGGGAGGCGGGCCTTTTGCCCGTTCTCCATCCTTGCCGACAGGTCTCAAGAAAGCCTTAAGCATAAATTTGGTTTCAAATTTGAACGCTCCTCTTTCGGCGATGCGAAGCTTGCGCCTATACTGCGTCATGCAAGAGAACCGGCTCCGAAAGTTTTTGTTAATAGTCCGACAGGGGGTGAGGCGCTTCGGTTTTGACCGGGCCTTCCTTATCGTCCTGGGTGTCGCTGTGACTGTGCTGTTCATAGTTGGCATGGGAAAAGACCTCACCGGGCAGGATGGCGGCGAAACCAGGGTCACCTTTTTTCAGATAGGAACAGGATCGACAGGGGGCACCTACTTTCCAATGGGCGAAGCGCTGGCGGCTATAATTAGTCAGCCTCCAGGGGCAGAACCGTGCCTGCCCGGCGGACACTGCGGCGTCCCCGGCGTGGTGGCAATTGCAAAGGGCTCGCCCGGTTCTGTGGCAAATGTACGTGCGGTCGCAAGCGGGCGTCTGGATTCCGCCCTCGTGCAGGCAAATGTGCTGGCGGCTGCTTACGACGGAACAGGAGAGTTTGAAGGCGAGGGGCCCCGCGCGAACCTGCGGGTCATTGCAAACCTCTACGTTGAGGCCATTCATCTTGTCATTGCCCGGGGCATCGATGTGCGCTCTGTGAGCGATTTGAAAGGGTTGCGTGTTTCCATCGGGCCGGACGGGTCGGGCACCCGGCCTGATGCGATTGCAATTCTCGAAGCATTTGGCGTAACGCTGGCCGATATTGAACCGGTGGAAGCCGATGCGTCGCGCTCTGCCGAAATGATCCTGACGGGTATGCTTGATGCCTATTTTCTGGTGGCCGGCGCGCCGGCGCGCTCAATTGATGACCTTGCCAGGCGCGGCGCCATTGACCTCATACCGGTCGTCGGCACACCGGCGGACCGGTTGCTCCTTGAAAGAGAATTTTACAGCCGCTTGAGCATTCCCGAAGGGACGTACCGCCATATTGATACAGTAGAGACTTTGGGCGTCGGGGCCTTGTGGATCACCAGAGCCTCCTCCTCTGACCGGTTGGTTTATCAGATCACCCGGTCGCTGTTTGATGAGCGCAACCGGGCAACGCTGGTGTCAGCTCATGCAAACGGGGAGAGTGTCACCCTCGCGACGGCAGTGCGCGGCGTGCCGATCCTGCTGCACCCGGGTGCTGAACGCTTTTATTTCGAGGCCGGCATTCTGACTCGTTAAAGCACCCTGGACCGGTCATTTTTTGAAATGTCAGAGGGGGGCTGGCGCACCACGGCCTGTGCGACAATCGTCTTTGTCCCATCAAAGGTGATGGCAGGCGCTCCGTGAAGGAGGTATCCCTCGTCCAACGCTTTGGACACCCTTTCGCAAAAGGCGTGGTCATCGGCACCAGTAAGCAAGCGGTATCTAAGATCAGACATGAACTCTCCAGAAAACCTTGAGGCTACCATTTTTGATGCCGGGGGGGGTATGGGGAAGGGACCATTGCGAGCCCGTCATACCCTCTGTAAAGTCCTGGTGTATTGCCCGTTCCGGGTGTGCGAGATCTCGGGAGTAAGAAAGAGAGTGAAGGCTGAACTGTTCATAACCGAGGCCGATACCCCCGCTCTGCCGGTTTGGCCCGTGGCCACGGGGGCGGTGGAGGACTGGTGCAACGCTCATGCAGGTCCATATGCTGCATGGGTTGGAACGGCGGGCTTTGTAGGTGAAGCGGGGCGGGTGCTGTTGCTGCCCGATGAAGCTGGCGGGCTGGCGGGGGCTCTGCTGGGCACGGGGAACGGGAGCGATCCCTTTATTTACGCAGCCCTTTCCGAAACTCTGCCCGAAGGAACCTACCGGTTTTCGGGTCTGGAAGAAAAAGCGGCAAGACAGGCAACGCTCGCATGGGCGCTGGGGGCTTACAGCTTTGACAAGTACAAAACGAGGGGCCGCCCCTTGCCCAGGCTGGTTGTGCCCGATGGGGTTGATCGTGAGGAGATTATGAGCCTTGCCGAAGCGGTCATCCTGACCCGCGATCTGGTCAACACGCCCGCTGGTGATTTTGGGCCTTGCGAACTGGAGGCTGCGGCGCGCAAGGTCGCTGATCGTTTCGGCGCTGAATTCTCTGTGCTGTGTGATGATGAACTTCTTGCTGAAAATTATCCGATGATCCACGCCGTCGGCCGTGCGGCGGGAGAAGGCGCAGAACCCCGTCTGATCGACTTTACCTGGGGAGAGCCGAGCGATCCCAAAGTGACGCTTGTGGGCAAGGGCGTGTGTTTTGACACAGGTGGCCTCAACCTCAAGCCCGGAAATTCCATGGGCCTTATGAAGAAGGATATGGGCGGGGCGGCCCATGTTCTGGCGCTGGCACAGTTGATAATGGGGGCAAATCTGAAACTCCGGCTGCGTGTCCTCATTCCCGCTGTGGAAAATGCGGTTGCAGGCAATGCTTTTCGTCCCGGGGATGTCCTGCAAAGCAGGAAAGGGCTCACCGTTGAAATTGGCAATACCGATGCGGAGGGACGTTTGATCCTGGCCGACGCCTTGTGTGAAGCAGATAGCGAGGCCCCCGACCTGCTGATCGATATGGCAACCCTGACGGGGGCCGCGCGCGTTGCACTGGGTCCTGATCTGCCGCCGTTCTATACCGATGATGATGTGTTTGCCGATGCACTCACTCTCAGTTGTCGCGAGGAGGCCGACCCGCTTTGGCGGATGCCCTTATGGTCTCCCTATGATGATTGGCTGAAAAGCAAAATTGCAGATCTCAATCATATTTCCGAAGGTGGCCATGCCGGGTCCATCACGGCTGCCCTATTTCTCAGGCGTTTCGTTGAGAAGGCCCGGACACATGTCCACTTTGATGTGTTTGCCTGGAACCCGCGCGCCAGAGCAGGGCGGCCTGTCGGGGGTGAGGCCCAGGGTATCCGGGCCCTGTTTGCCCTTCTCAGGAAGAAATACCCGTAACCTCCGCGCGCGCATTGTTCTGCTTGGCATGCCTCTCCTGTCCCGTTAAAATAAACCGGATCCGAAACGGTGGGGACGGTTTGGGCCAGTTTTTCGGGTAGTTGGTGACACGCAGTTTGACCAACCGGGGGGATCAATGGAGCTGAAGCCGCTTGATGCGCTGAAACTGTGGCACGATGTGGTGCTGGACACGGTTCGCCGGGATGTGCCGGACCTGTCGGCCCGGCAACTGGCGATCTTGCTGACGGTCTATCTGGAACCCCCGCCCCACACGGTGCGCGGACTGGCGGCAAAACTCCAGGTCTCCAAGCCGGCCATCACCAGGGCTCTCGATACGATGGGTCGAAAATCCCTGTTGAAACGCAAACGGGATGAAACCGACAGGCGAAATGTGCTGGTTCAGCGTACCGTCAGCGGGTCCGTCTATTTGAGTGAGCTGGCAGACACGATTATCTCACGGGCGCGGGAGCAGTCTGCGTAAAGACACCCTCGCCTTGAACAGTTGAGCAAGGAGCTGCTTCGTGACTGACACAGCGCATCTGGACAAGCGCCTGAACCCTTACCGCCCGGACCTGGCGGCAGCTCATCTGCGTGGGGAAGTCGAGGCGGACCGGTTTGTTGACGGTGAAAACCGGCAGGTAACCGCACCGCGCGCACCCCTTTTGCGCCATCCCCGGGACACGAGCCCGATGGACACGGAGCTCCTGTTTGGCGAGCACTTCCGGGTCTATGAGACGGCGGACGACTGGTGCTGGGGGCAGGCGGCTCAGGACGATTATGTGGGGTATGTCCCTGCACACCTTCTGGCCCGCACCCACCGTGAGCCCACTCACCGTGTTGTAGCTCTGCGAACATTTCGTTACCCGGAACCCGACATCAAGACGCGTCCGGTGCTGCCCCTGTCCATGAACGCAAAGGTGACGGTGATAGGTGCGGAAGGAAAGTTTGTGAAAATCGCGGGTGGAGGGTATCTCGCCGCTTCTCATCTTTCGCCCATTGATGCCAACGCGAGCGATTTTGTGAGCGTCGCCGAGGAGTTTCTGGGGGTGCCCTATTTATGGGGGGGGCGTGACGCGCGCGGGGTCGATTGCTCGGGCCTGCTACAGATGTGCCTGGAGCGATGCGGCATCGCCTGCCTCCGTGATACCGACTTGCAGGAAACGACGCTGGGCCAGCAGTTGCCCGATCCGCAGAACCTCAGCGTGTTGCAACGAGGCGATATGATCTTCTGGCGCGGTCATGTCGGCATCATGACAGATGCGCACACATTGCTTCATGCCAATGCAACCCATATGAGGACGGTAACAGAACCGGTTGCCGATGCCGTTCACCGGATCGAAAAGAGCGATGGCCCCGTCACCAGTATCAAGCGGTTCTAGAGTTTCTATTTTAATCAAAACACTCAACGCATCGCTCAAGCGGCAGCATCACCGGGCCCGGTGGCAAGATCAAACGCCGCCGCCATCAGGGTTTTTGTATAGTCAGTTTGAGGCGCATCGAAAATAGCGTCAGCCGGGCCTTGCTCGACCACTTTTCCCGCCCGCATAACAATGACCTGGTCGGCCAGCGCGCGTACGACCCTGAGGTCATGGCTGATAAACAGGTAGGCTAAATTGTGACGCTGCTGAAGCGTGCGCAGCAGGTCCACGATCTGGGCCTGCACGGACATGTCCAGCGCGCTTGTGGGTTCATCCAGCATGACAAACCGCGGTTGCAATACCATGGCGCGCGCGATTGCGATGCGTTGACGTTGACCCCCTGAAAACTCATGCGGGTAGCGGTCCTGCATCGCAGGATCAATGGAAACCTCCTGAAGCGCCGCCGTCACACGCACACGCCGTTCGACGGCAGAAAGGTCCCTGTTCTGCACCAGCAGACCCTCCTCCACAATCTGGGAGATAGAGAGCCTGGGAGAGAGCGAGCCGAACGGGTCCTGAAACACAATCTGCATATGTTCGCGCAGGGGCCTGATTTCCTTGGACGAGAGCCCGTCAATGGCCTTGCCATCAAAACGAATAGACCCTTCACTCGACAGCAGGCGCATCATGGCAAGGCCCAGCGTTGTTTTGCCGGACCCGGACTCGCCAACAATGCCAACGGTCTGGCCTTCACGCACCGCAACGCTAATGCCGTCTACCGCCTTCACATGGTCAACGGTCTTGCGCAGTATCCCTTCTTTGATGGGAAACCAGACTTTGAGATTATCCGTCTCCATCACGATAGGCGCGTCCGCACGGGGGGTCGCTGGCTGGCCCTTGGGCTCAGCCGAAATCAGGTGCTTTGTGTAATCATGCTCAGGTGTTGTGAAAATTTTCTCCGTCGGCCCTTCCTCAACAATTTTCCCCCCGGTCATGACATAGGTCCGGTCCGCCATTTTCCGAACAATTCCAAGGTCATGGGTAATGAGCAACATCGCCATGCCCATTTCCCGCTGAAGCGTTTTCAGGAGCGCTAGTATTTGTGCCTGCACCGTGACATCAAGCGCCGTGGTCGGTTCATCCGCAATCAACAGATCGGGCTCATTGGCGAGCGCCATGGCGATCATCACCCGTTGCCGCTGGCCCCCCGAAAGCTGGTGAGGGTAGGCACCAAGCCTGCTTTGCGCATCCTGAATGCCGACCTTTTTGAGAAGTTCAAGAACGCGCACTCTGGCCGCATCGCGCCTCAGCCCCTTGTGCAGGATCAGAATTTCGCCAACCTGCTGCTCGATCGTATGGAGTGGGTTGAGCGAGGTCATGGGTTCTTGAAACACCATGGAGATTTTGTTGCCGCGAACGTTACGCAAGGCTGTGTCATCGCCCGCCATCAGGTCGTCGCCGCGAAAGCGAATGGCCCCGCTGGGGTGTGAGGCCTGCGGATAAGGCAGAAGCTTCAATATGGAAAGAGCCGTGACAGATTTTCCCGAACCGGACTCGCCCACCAGCGCGACCGTCTCTCCTTCACCAATGGTGAGAGACACGCTGCGCACCGCGTGTGTTTCTTCCTCTCCCTGACGAAACATCACGGACAGATTGTCAATCTCGATCAAAGGGACCCTCGACGCTGGTCTTGTGTCTGTCATGTCAGCGTCTTTCGGGGGTCAAAGGCATCCCGCACCGCTTCACCAATAAAAATCAGCAGGCTCAGCATAATGGCAATTGTAAAGAAGCCGGAGAACCCGAGCCACGGTGCCTGTAGGTTTGCTTTGCCCTGCGCCAGCAGTTCACCAAGCGAGGGAGAGCCCGGCGGCAATCCAAAGCCCAGAAAGTCCAGCGAGGTGAGCGTGGTAATGGAGGAGTTTAGAATGAACGGCATGAAAGTAAGAGTTGCGACCATGGCATTGGGAAGCAGGTGCTTGGCCATGATAACACCGTCGGATACACCCAGTGCCCGCGCCGCATTGACATATTCAAAATTCCGCCCGCGCAGGAATTCAGCCCGCACCACCCCCACCAGCGCCACCCAGCTAAACAGCAACAGGATAGAGAGCAGTATCCAGAAACTGGGCTCAATAACGGCGGCGATGATAATGAGCAGATAAAGCGATGGAACGCTCGTCCATATTTCAATAATGCGCTGGAAAATCAGATCGGTCCAGCCGCCAAAATACCCCTGCACCGCGCCAGCGGCCACGCCCACGACGGAGGAAATGAGGGTAAGAATAAGACCGAACAGAACCGAAATACGAAACCCATAAATGACCCGCGCCACAACATCACGGCCCTGATCGTCGGTACCCAGCCAGTTTTCCGCACTGGGAGGGGCAGGGGCTGGCACGGGCAGGTCACGGTTGATCGTGTCGTAATAGTAGCGGATCGGCGGCCAGATCATGATGCCGCCTGCATTCGTGATGAGCTCTTGCACAAACGGGTCGCGGTAATCGGCTTCGGTTGCAAAGTCGCCCCCAAAGGCCGTTTCGGGATGTGCAGTAAGAATGGGGAAATAGACCGCTCCCTGAAATGTGAGGACCAATGGCTTGTCGTTTGCAATCACCGGGGCAAACATGGCGAGGACAAACAGAAACAGAAATATATGTAAGGACCAGTAGCCGCGCTTGTTGGCTTTGAAATTGCGCCATCGGCGCTGGTTCAGCGGTGTTAGGTTGGGGCGGGGAAGCCTCAGACGGTCGTGCAGGGACATGCTCCTCAGACCTCCCGCGTTTCAAAATCAATCCGCGGGTCGATCCAGGTATAGGTGAGGTCGCTCACAAGCGTGATGACCAGGCCAAGCAGTCCAAAAATATAGAGCGTGCCAAACACCACCGGATAATCGCGGTTGATGATGCTCTCATAAGACAGGAGGCCCAGCCCGTCGAGGGAGAAGATCGTTTCGATAAGCAGCGAGCCAGTGAAAAAAGCGCCTACGAATGCACCGGGAAATCCGGCAATGATAATCAGCATGGCATTGCGAAACACATGGCCGTACAGCAGCTCCCTCTCCGAGAGACCCTTGGCGCGCGCCGTCACCACATACTGTTTCTTGATTTCATCCAGAAAGGAATTTTTGGTGAGCAGCGAGGTGGTGGCAAATGCGCCGATGACCATGGAAGTGATAGGCAGCACAAGGTGCCAGAAATAATCGCCGACTTTTGCAGCCCACGAAAGCTCGTCCCAATTGTCGGAGGTGAGGCCACGCAGGGGGAAAACATCGAAAAACGTACCCCCGGCAAAAAGCACAATCAGCAGAACAGCAAACAGAAACCCCGGAATGGCGTAACCGACAATGATGACGCCGCTGGTCCAGACGTCGAACCGGCTTCCGTCCCGCACGGCTTTGGTCACCCCAAGCGGAATGGAAATGAGATAGGTAATCAACGTCGTCCACAGCCCAAGAGAGATGGAGACCGGCATCTTTTCAAGGATAAGGTCAATCACATCCACATCACGATAGTAGCTTTCACCAAAATCGAACCGGGCATAATTCCAGACCATAAGCGCAAACCGCTCATGAACCGGCTTGTCAAAGCCGAACTGTTTTTCCAGGGAAGCAATGAACTCAGGGTCCAGCCCCTGGGCACCCCGGTACTTGGCTGTGACATCAACCGCGCCCCCTCCGCCGGAAAAATCACCGCCGCCTGATCCGCCGATGCGCGCGGTGGCAGACACTTCCGTGCCCGAAATTTGCGCGATGATCCGCTCAATAGGTCCGCCAGGCGCAAACTGCACAATGGTGAAGCTCACCAGCATGATCCCCAGAATGGTTGGGATCATCAGGAGAAGTCGTCGGACGATGTAAGCCGCCATTCAATGAGGTCCGGTACTTGTTAAGTCCAGGCAGAGCTGCCCGGTGGTTGGAAGAAGCACTCTATCTGATCCGGGTAAAGGCCCCAAGCGGCGATCGCGCAATAAGTGGCGATCGCTGGCAAAGAGGCGCGCGCCCTTCTTGTCGCATTATCTCGCATGTGGCGCGTTCCCGACCTTGGCCGGGTCAATCCACCATGTGTCGATGACACCCCGTTTGTCAGACATTGCAGCACCACGGCTATAGGTTGGGGCCGTATCGGGCCTGGCAAAGACATCCCAGAAGGCCAGGTTATGGGCCGCCTTGTACCAGTGCGGCACCCAGTAAAACCCAGATCGCAAAACCCTGTCCAGTGCCCGAGCCGCCACTACCTGTTCTTCGCGTGTGGTCG
>CAZNLO010000019.1:0-31218 GCA_964573935.1 uncultured Parvibaculum sp.
ACGCTTGTGGGTTACGCCAAAACAGAACCGGAAGCCGGCTCGAAGGGAATTACAGCTTTTTTGATTGAGCGCGGCTTTAAGGGGTTTTGCACAGCCCAGAAACTCGACAAGCTGGGGATGCGCGGTTCCAGTACTTGCGAGCTGGTTTTTGAGGATTGCGAAGTTCCTGAAGAAAATATCATGGGCGGTTTGAATAGTGGTGTGCGTGTTTTGATGAGTGGCCTTGATTATGAACGCACCGTGTTGTCGGGCGGGCCGCTGGGCATTATGCAGGCGGCGATGGATGTTGTTCTGCCTTACATCCATGAGCGCAAACAGTTTGATACACCCATCGGGATGTTTCAGCTCATGCAGGGCAAGGTGGCCGATATGTATACAACCATGAATGCGAGCCGGGCTTATGTATATGCTGTTGCCAAGGCTTGCGACCGGGGTGAAACAGCCCGCAAGGATGCCGCTGGCGCTATTTTGTATGCGGCGGAAAAAGCGACCTGGATGGCGCTAGAGGCGATCCAGGCACTTGGTGGGAATGGTTATATCAACGACTATGCGACGGGCCGTCTGCTGCGTGATGCCAAGCTCTACGAGATCGGGGCTGGCACCAGTGAAATCCGCCGAATGCTGATTGGCCGTGAACTGTTCAATGAAACAGCCTGAAGGTTACCTGCCAACCCTTGCTAAACGGAAAGCGAGAGGGGCGAGCACCGTCATGTAAAGTCCCACAATGAATGTGCTGGCCTGGCCAGCATATTCTCCAGCATTCAACGTTTCTACAGCATTTTCCAACCCACTGAAGAGGGCGAAAAGTCCTACGACCCCGAATGCCGCTGCGGCGATGGCGACAACCCAATTTGGATGGCGCTGGAAATTGAAATGGTGTTTGTTGAGCTTTGCGCCTGTCCACCAGGCCGCAAGGAAGAGGCCGAGCCCGAAGGCATAGTCGGGGCCGCCTTCACCTGGCCAGATGACATAAATCAAAGGTTGCAACAGTAGAATGAGCGCGACCTGCCAGCCTGGGTGGAGGTCATGCCAGCGCTGGAAATGGCTTGAAATAAACCAGCGAAAAAGGGCGAGGTTTGTCAGTCCCAGGGCAAAGCCAACGATAATGTCTTCCACGTCATGGACGCCCAGATAGATGCGGCTGAAAGCGATGCCGCTCACGAGCACGACGGCAACACCCCACGCCCATGCCCTTCGTATTTCCCATGCAAGCCAAAACCACATTACTGTTGCGACCTGCGTGTGTCCGCTCGGCAGGCCATAGCTGTCACCTACCTGGCCGTCCATGCGAAAGTCCAGCGAAGGACGCGGGTCCTGCCAGAAGTCTTTCAGATAGGCGTTCAGCAAGCCGGAAAGAGCAACGAGTACTGCCAGCCGGGTTATCTTGTCTTTGTCCCAG
Organism: uncultured Parvibaculum sp.; assembly: GCA_964573935.1. GTDB lineage: Bacteria > Pseudomonadota > Alphaproteobacteria > Parvibaculales > Parvibaculaceae > Mf105b01. The sequence goes on from CAZNLO010000019.1 coordinate 1,400, forward strand.
AGCCAGTAGCCCAGGGAAAGAAAAATCATAAAGAAGGGCAAATACCCCAACCAGGAGAAGCCCTGAAATATTGGTGTCAGGAACGGTGTGCGGAGCGGAACCACCCAGCTAATGTCGTGAAGGAAGCTTTCCATTTTCGGGCGTCTCGCTCATTGCTGTGGATTGGTGGTGCTGTCTCTGTCAGAGTATCTGATAGAGAAACTAAAGTTCAAGTAGGAAGTGGTTGTACTCATGGGCGGGATGGAGAAAGACCAGATTGTGATCGTGAGCGCTGTGCGCACACCGCTCGGGAGTTTTCAGGGCGATCTCTCGTCGGTTGCAGGCCCGGTGCTCGGGGCTCATGCTCTTGGTGCGGCTGTTAAGCGCGCTGGTTTGGCTAGTGATGGTGTGGACGAGGTTTTTATGGGCTGTGTCCTTCCAGCGGGCACAGGGCAGGCGCCAGCGCGCCAGGCGGCCCTTCGTGGTGGGCTCGACCCGTCTGTTCCGGCAACAACCATCAACAAGGTCTGTGGGTCCGGCATGAAGGCGGTGATGCTTGCCGCCGATGCGCTGGCCATGGGGCGGGCCGACGTTGTGGTGGCGGGAGGTATGGAAAGCATGAGTAATGCGCCTTACCTGTTGCCAAAAGCCCGTGGTGGGTTTCGGTTGGGTCACGGCGAAATCAAGGATCACATGTTTCTGGATGGGCTGGAGGATGCTTATGAAGGTCGTTTGATGGGCACTTACGCCGAAGAGACAGCCCGGCATTATCAGTTCTCCCGGGAGGTGCAGGATGATTATGCTTTGAGGTCACTGGCGCGTGCCAAGCAGGCGTCAGAGGAGGGCAGTTTTGCATCTGAGATCGTGCCGTTCACGGTGAAAGGACGCAAAGGTGATGTGCTTGTTGACAAGGATGAGCAGCCGGGCAAAGCCAACCTTAAGAAAATTCCAACGCTCAAGCCTGCCTTTGCACCTGATGGAACCGTGACGGCTGCAAACTCATCTTCCATCTCGGATGGGGCGGCGGCGCTGGTGATGATGCGGCGTTCTCAGGCGGAGAAGTGCGACCTGGATGTGTTGGCCGTGATACGGGGGCAGGCGAGCCACGGGCAGGCTCCGGCCTGGTTTACAACGGCGCCGGTTGGGGCGATCAACAAGTTGCTGGAGCAGGTCGGTTGGCAAACGGGGGAGGTGGATGTCTATGAGATCAACGAGGCATTTGCCGTGGTTGCTTTGGCGGCAATACAAGAACTTGATCTTGATCTAGAGCGGGTCAATGTGTTCGGGGGCGCTTGTGCTCTGGGGCATCCGATCGGGGCATCTGGAGCCCGGATTATTGTGACGTTGCTCAATGTGATGGCACGCAGGGGCGCACGCAAGGGTGTTGCCTCATTGTGTATCGGCGGGGGGGAAGCAACAGCACTGGCGGTGGAACGCATCTGACGTTGCGGCCTTCTACGGCGTGCCGGGCTTCAGAAAGACCTTGGCTTTGAAGGCTGGGTGCTTATTCTCCGGGGTGGCAGATGGGCTGCGCGTGGCTGGCCGACAGAGAAAATCAGTTTCGGGGGATTTGCGGCATATGGCCGTTATTAAAAGTACAATCTCAACGCGCGACGAGCGTTTCAAAAAAAATGCGGATGCGATGGCTGCGTTGGTTGCTGACCTTGAGCAACAGCGGGAAAAACACGGGCGGGGCGGTGATGAACGCTCGCGCGCCCGCCACATTAAACGCGGCAAAAAACTTCCACGCGAACGGGTTTACGGTCTGCTTGATCCAGGAACGCCGTTTCTTGAACTCTCTGCGATGGCGGCGCACGGGCTGCACGGCGGAAATATTCACGGGGCGGGGATAATTACGGGGCTTGGACGGGTTGGCGGACAGGAATGTGTTGTTGTCTGCAATGATGCGACCATCAAGGGGGGGACCTATTTCCCCGAGACCGTGAAGAAGCATTTGCGGGCGCAGGAAATTGCACTGGAAAATAATCTGCCGTGCATTTACCTGGTGGATTCAGGGGGGGCAAATCTGCCTAACCAGGCAGATATTTTTCCCGACAGAGACCATTTTGGTCGCATCTTCTATAATCAGGCCACTATGTCTGCGAGGGGTATTCCGCAACTCTCAATCGTGATGGGGTCGTGCACTGCGGGGGGCGCATATGTTCCTGCGATGTCGGATGAGAACATTATTGTTCAGGGGCAGGGGACAATTTTTCTGGCCGGACCACCGCTCGTGAAAGCGGCAACGGGTGAGGTGGTAAGTGCTGAAGAACTTGGGGGCGCGGATGTTCATTCGCGCACGAGCGGTGTTACCGACCACCTGGCGGTGGATGATGACCATGCGCTGGCCTTGATGCGACAGATTGTCGGCACGCTTAATCGCCGCAAGACTGTCGATGTAAAACTTCAGGACCCTGTCGAACCTCTTTACGATGCAAGTGAGCTGGATGGGATCGTGCCATCATCTCTTGCCGTTCAGTATGATGTGCGTGACGTGATTGCGCGTCTTGTGGACGGGTCGGACTTTGATGAGTTCAAGCCTCTGTATGGCAGCACGCTGGTTACGGGGTTTGCTCATATTCACGGGATGCCGGTGGGTATCGTTGCCAATAACGGCATTCTCTTTTCTGAATCTGCGTTAAAGGGTGCCCATTTTATTGAGCTGTGCTGCCAGCGCCGGGTGCCGCTTTTGTTTTTGCAGAACATTGCTGGCTTTATGGTTGGTCGCGATTATGAAGCACGTGGTATCGCCAAAGACGGTGCAAAACTTGTAACAGCGGTTGCAACCGCGCAAGTTCCCAAGGTTACGCTTGTGATCGGCGGGTCCTATGGTGCTGGTAATTACGGCATGTGCGGCCGGGCCTACAGTCCCCGGTTTTTGTTCATGTGGCCCAATGCGCGCATCTCGGTGATGGGAGGCGAGCAGGCTTCCAGTGTGCTGGCGACGGTGAAGCGGGACGGCATGGAGGCGCGCGGTGAAAGCTGGAGTGCTACGGATGAAGAGGCTTTCAAGGCACCTATTCGTGAGCAATATGAGGATGAAGGGCACCCTTATTTTGCGACTGCCCGGCTATGGGATGATGGGATTATTTCTCCTCGGGAAACCCGCCGTGTTCTGGCACTTGCTTTTTCTGCCACACTCAACGCCCCCGTACCGGACACGAAGTTCGGCGTGTTCAGGATGTGATGTCACATGTTTTCATCTGTATTGATTGCCAATCGCGGCGAAATAGCCTGCCGGGTTATGCGGACCGCAAAATTAATGGGCTTGCGAACCATCGCGGTCTATTCCGACGCGGACGCAGGTGCCTCCCATGTCGCCCTGGCCGATGAGGCGTATCATATCGGAGCGTCACCGGCTGGTGAGAGCTATCTCAAGGCAGAAACTATTCTGGAGGCGGCGAAACGCAGCGGCGCGGAAGCCATTCATCCGGGCTACGGATTTCTTTCGGAAAATGCTGGGTTTGCAGATGCCTGTGAGGCGGCGGGCATTGTTTTTATCGGGCCAACGGCTGACGCCATTCGGGCGATGGGTCTGAAGGATGCTGCCAAAATACTGATGGAAAAGGCGGGTGTTCCTGTGGTTCCGGGATATCACGGAGCAAATCAGGAGCCTGCGTTTCTGGCGGCTCAGGCAGAGGGGATTGGCTATCCGGTTCTCATCAAAGCTATTGCAGGCGGTGGGGGTAAAGGAATGCGCCGGGTTGATGGTGCTGCCGGGTTTGACGCGGCCCTTCAATCTGCACGGCGCGAGGCAGCCAATGCGTTTGGGGAAGACCGGGTTCTTATTGAGAAATATGTTTCGTGTCCCCGTCATATCGAAATTCAGGTGTTTGCGGATGAACATGGCAATGCTGTGCATCTGTTTGAGCGGGATTGTTCGTTGCAACGCCGTCACCAGAAAGTGGTGGAGGAGGCACCTGCGCCAGACATGCCTGATGAGATGCGTGCTGCAATGGGTGCGGCGGCGGTCGCGGCTGCCCAGGCAATCAACTACCGGGGTGCCGGCACTATTGAGTTTATCGTTGATGCATCCGATGGGCTGAAGCCGGATGCGTTCTACTTTATGGAAATGAACACGCGTCTTCAGGTTGAGCACCCTGTGACGGAAATGATAACAGGGCAGGACCTTGTTGAATGGCAATTGCGTGTGGCGGCGGGGGAGGTTCTTCCTCTCACCCAAGGCCAACTGGAGATCAAGGGACACGCGGTGGAAGTCCGGCTTTATGCGGAAGACCCGGCGAAGAAATTTTTTCCTTCAACCGGGACACTTCACAGGCTGCGCTTTCCTGCGGATGATACATCTGTTCGTGTGGACACTGGCGTGCGAGAGGGGGATACCGTCTCGATGTTCTATGATCCGATGATTGCCAAATTGATTGTCTGGGATGAAACCCGTGAGGGTGCTGTTCAGCGTATGGCGCGCGCCCTTGAGAGCATTGAAATCGCAGGGTTGCGATCCAACACGGCTTTTCTTGCGCAGATCATGCAACACCCGGATTTTGTGGCGGGGAACATTGATACAGGGTTTATTGAGACCCATCTTGCTGACCTCGTTCCAGCCTCTGGTCTACCTGCGCGAGAGATACTTGTGGCGGGTGCGTTTCATGAGCTTTTAGTCCGCCGGGCTGGTCTCGCCTCGCAGGCTTTGACGTCTGATGATCGCCACTCCCCCTGGGCTGCGGGTGATGGGTGGGTTCTTGGAGAAAACCGGGTTGAAGAGCTACGCCTTGAGGTGAAGGGAGAGGCGCTGAGCCTTTCGGTGCAGGCGGTTGATGGTGCCTGGAAAATTGGTCTCGATGGTGTGTCGTTCACCGTGTCCGGCGCGCTTGAAGAAGGGCGGCTCACGGTTGAAATTGAGGGCAGGCGGATTGTTCTGGGCGCGGTTGAGTATGGCGATGGCTTTGTGCTTATGCATAAAGGGGCCGCTTATGAGTTCACGCGCCCTGATCCCCTGGATGTTGAACTGGACACGCAGGCGGGGGGCAGTCGATTTACGGCCCCTTTGCCGGGAAAAGTGATCCAGGTGTTGGTCAAGCCTGGTGACAGTGTGGGCAAGGGCGACGCGCTTGTGGTTCTTGAAGCGATGAAGATGGAGCAGACCATTCAGGCGCAGGGCGATGGCATAATCGACATTGTTGCTGTTCGGGTGGGCGATCAGGTTGAAGCAGGTGCTTCTCTTGTGCGCTTTGTGGAGACCGATGCGTGAGCGTTCATCTCATTAAATTGTGTGTCGGCGTGGAGGACCCTGAAACACTCCGGGACTACCATGTCCGCCGTTTGGCTAAACAGAAGAAGGCCGGGCAAAAACAGGAACTCATGCACGTTACCCGCATGACACCGAGGCGCGCTGGCGAGCTGCTGGATGAGGGATCAATCTATTGGGTGATGAAGGGGGTGGTGCGGTGTCGACAGAAGATACTGGAGCTTCGGCCCCTTGTAGACGATGAGGGCAAAACACATTGCGGACTTGTTCTTGACCCGGAGATTGTGCTGACCGAACGTTTGGCCAAAAGGCCATTTCAGGGCTGGCGGTACCTTGAAAAACCAAATGCGCCCAAGGATGCACGCAGCGTTGAAGGCGAAAACGACATGCCGCTGGAGATGCGCGAAGAACTCCGGGAGCTTGGACTTCTTTAGCTTTTGACCGCCACGGGCATGTTGTCCAGGAGACGGGTTTTGCCGATTTTTGCAGCAACAAGGATGCGCGCGGGTTTTGCGATGACATCCACCGGTGCCAAGGTCACAGTGTCGCGCACCGTGAGGTAATCCACCTGACTAAACCTGAGGGAGAGAAGCCGGTTTCTGGCATTCTCCGTCGTTATTGCGATTTCGGCACCGTTCGATATGGCCGTGGCGGCCTCGTGCAAAACAACGTTTAACTGGCCGGCGGATATTCGTTCGTCGGGGATCAGGTAGGCATTGCGTGATGACATGGCCAGACCGTCCGGTTCGCGCAGGATTGGACCGCCCAGAATTTTTACCGGAATGGCGAGATCGCGCACCATCTGGCGGATGGTGAGTAGTTGCTGGTAATCCTTTTCGCCAAAGACGGCATCGTCCGGCTGGGCTGCAAGCAGCAGTTTGGCAACAATGGTGGCCACGCCGTCAAAATGAGTTGGCCTGGTCTCCCCCTCCAGCGTGTTGGTGACACCGCTTACAGAAACGGTTGTGGCATATCCGTCGGGATACATCTCGTCCGCATTCGGTGCGAATATCAAGTCGGCCTGACCGATGAGTTTTTTGGCGTCACTTGCTTCAGTGCGAGGATAGGTTTCGTAATCTTCCCCCGGACCGAACTGGGTTGGATTGACGAAGATTGAGACGACAATTTTTGTCGCACCGTTTTTCTTTGCAACATCAATCAGGGAAAGATGTCCTGCGTGTAGTGCGCCCATGGTTGGTACCAGAGCTACTTTTTCTCCAGCACGTCGCCACTGGGCGCTCAATGCGCGCACATCATTGATGGTTCGCGCGACGGGTAAATTGTGACTTGTCATATCGAGGGGCATTATGGGTTTCAGATCATCAGGGCAAAGTGCCGTTGATCGCCTTTTCATAAAGCTGTTCGTAAGCACCACGGGTCATGGGGACCGGGTTACCGCCGGTGCTGGGATCGTCCATAGCCATCGGGACCATTTGGTCTATGAGATCGGTTGTGATCCCGAGATCGCCAAGCGTGCCCGGAATTTCGAGTTGTTCACGCAAGGCGAGCACCCAGTCTACAACGCTGGTGGCCGTGGTTCCTATGTTCAGGTAGCGGGCGAGAGCGCTCAGTTTTTCATCTATTTCCCTGAGATTGTGAAGTAGCACATAAGGCATTACCACGGCATTGGTGAGGCCGTGATGGGTGCCCTTGAGGCTTGAGCAGGGATGGCTCATGGCGTGCATGGCGCCAAGGCCTTTCTGGAAAGCAACCGCGCCCATGGAGGAGGCTGCAAGCATAAATCCGCGTGCCTCAACATTGCCGCCATTGGCGGTCGCCTCGGGCAGCCATTCCTTCACCAGACGCATACCTTCCAGGGCGATACCCTGACCTATGGGATGCCACGTCGTGCCGCAATAAGCTTCCAGTGAATGGGAGAGCGCGTCCATGCCTGTGGCGGCAGTGATGGCAGCGGGGAGGCCGATTGTCAGTTTGGGGTCAGCGATCACCTCGACGGGCAGCATTTTTGGATGAAAGATGATCTTCTTGGTGTTGTCGCGTTCGTCTGTGATGACGGATGCGCGCGCCATTTCAGACCCGGTCCCTGCAGTTGTTGGAACGGCGATAACGGGGGCAATGCCCGCAGCGTCGGCTCTGGTCCACCAGTCTTCCCTGTCCTCAAAATCCCATATGGGGCGGGACTGGCCGCTCATGAAGGCAATGGCTTTGCCGGTATCGAGTGCGGACCCGCCGCCAAAGGCGACCACGCCGTCGTGATGCCCCGCGCGGTAGAGAGCCACCCCCTTGTCGATATTTTCCGCCACAGGGTTGGCCTGTAAGTCGGTGAAGAGAACGGTCGAAAGGCCCGCTTCTTCCAAACTGCTGAGAGCGTCTGTGACAATAGGGAGTGATGCCAGCCCTGCGTCGGTGACAAAAAGGGGTGCGCGTATGCCCGCCCCCCGGCAGGCATTGGCCAGTTCCGATATTCGGCCCGGTCCAAAACGCACGGTGGTCGGGTAGCTCCAGTTAACGATCAGGCTTTGGTAGGTATCGATCATGGGTTCATGTCACTTTGCGCAGGTGGTAGCTCTTTGGTCGGGTCAGATGTTCGTATCCGAGAGGTGACAGAGTGGCACCGCGTCCGCTATCCTTCACGCCTGACCATGCGAGGGCCGGGTCCAGGTAGTCGCACCGGTTCATGAAAAATGTGCCTGTGTTCACATTCTCGCCAAACTGTCTGGCGGCATCTTCGTCGGATGTCCAGATTGAGGCGGTCAGGCCATAGCGGCTGTCATTCATAAGCTCAAGAGCCTGACGGTCTCCGGCGACTTTCATAATGCCGATGGCCGGGCCGAAAGTTTCTTCCGTCATCAGCTCCATCGAATGATCGACGTTTACCAGGACCTGAGGCCCCAAATAGGGAGAGTGTTCTGCGGATCGGGGAAAGTGGCTCTCGGGGATGAGTGATTTTGCTCCCGCCCGCACCGCATCGGCCACCTGACCCCGCACAAAGGTTGCCGCACTTGTGCGGACCATGGGCCCCATTGTGGTGTCCGGGTCGAGTGGGTCGCCAAGCCTGTAGCCTTTGGTTAGCTCGACAAATTGTTCGACGAACGGGTCGTAGACTTCAGCGGCCACATAAATGCGCTCCTGGCCACAGCAGGACTGACCAGAATTGAAAAAGGCTCCGTCCACAAGGCTTTCAACCGCGAAGGAGATATCGGCATCGGCGCGGACGTAGGAAGGGTCTTTGCCGCCCAGCTCCAGCCCGACGCCGATGAACCGGCTGACGGCGGACTTCTGGATGGCGCGGCCACCCTCTACGGAACCGGTGAACGCGACATAGGAGCAGGCGGGATGCTGAATGGCTTTTGCTGTTAGGTCATGGCTCATATGCAGTATCTGAAAAATCGCGTCGGGCGCGCCGGCATTTTTGAAAGCCTGGGCTAGCCGCTCTGCACAAAGAGGGGTTTGACCTGAATGTTTTAGAACTACTGCGTTGCCGGCCATGAGGGCGGGGACGATGGAATTTACGGCAATGAGATAAGGATAGTTCCAGGCGGCGATGGTGAAGACAACCCCCAATGGATCACGCTTAATGTAGCGCTCAAAGCCGTCTGTCGGGGCCGGGTGAAAAGGTTTCAGTGCCTCGCCCGCAATTGAAATCATGTGTCGGGCACGGTCTTCAAACCCTGTTACTTCGCCCGCTCCATAGGCGATGGGGCGCCCCATCTGCCATGCCAGTTCCGGCACGATGTCATCGGACATGGCGGCAAACTCGGTGATGCATTTCTCCAGCAAAGCAGCGCGCTCGTTCAGGGGAACGTGTCTCCACGCGGCCTGTGCTTTGGACGCCCGAGTGAAAGTGGCGTCAATGTCTGCCTCGGTTGCAAATGGCAGCTCGGCATAGAGGGAGCCATCGACAGGAGAGAGCAGTTTCAGTTTATCACTCATCCGCGTTCAAAGCCCCGCAGTAGTTCCCAGTCGGTTACACGCCGGTCGGACTCAGCCTGTTCCCAGCGTCCGGTATGGACATAGTGGTCAACGACGTCGTCGCCCAGGGCTGCGCGCATTATTGTGGAGTTTTCTAACAGATCAAGTGCTTCGTGCAGTGTCTTGGGGAGTGCACGCAGATTTTCTTGCGTATAGGCGTCGCCCCGAAATTCCGGTTCCAGTTCCAGCTTGCCATTTATTCCATGAAGCCCGGCGGCGATGATGGCTGCAAAAGAAAGGTAGGGGTTCAGGTCCGCGCCCCCGATGCGGCATTCGACGCGCTGGGCCTTGTCATACCCCACTACACGGTAGCCTGCGGAGCGGTTGTCTTTGCTCCAGACAGCGGTTGTGGGCGCAAAGGATTTGTCTGCGAAGCGCTTGTAGGAATTAACTGTTGGCGCCAGGAAATAGGTCATCTCCCGAACGGTGGCGAGCTGACCCGCAATGAACTGGCGAAACAGTGGAGACATGCCCTCCGGGTCAGCCTTGTCGAAGAATTTTGCGTCGGTGCAGCTCTTGTCCCAGAAGGAACAATGGGCGTGGCTGGAGTTGCCAGCCAGGGCGTTGTTCCACTTCGCCATGAAGGTGACGGATTTTCCGTGCAGGTGGGCGATTTCCTTGATGCCGTTTTTTATAATCACATGGCGATCCGCCATCTCAAGTGCTTCGCAGTACCGCACGTTGATTTCTTCCTGACCTGGCCCCCATTCCCCCTTGGAGTTTTCAACGGGAATGTTCGCGCCTTCCAGGCCATTGCGGATGGCGCGCATAATTCCTTCTTCTTTGGTGGTCTGAAAAATATGATAATCCTCAATGTACCAGCTTGCGGTTTTGAGGTCGCGATAGTGCTTTTCATGGGCGCTCTCGAAGGTCTCGTCAAACAGGTAAAACTCCAGTTCGGAAGCCATGAGGGCCGTCAGGTCTCGCTCTGCCAATCTCTTCAACTGTTTCTTGAGAATGGCGCGGGGTGCCATCGGAATATCTTCGCCATCATGGTCGAGCGTGTCACAGATCACCAGGGCCGTGGCGGGCAGCCAGGGAATGAGCCGCAAGGTGGCAAGGTCAGGCTTTAACGCGAAATCTCCATATCCTTTTTCCCAACTGGCGGATTTGTAGCCAGGGACCAGTTCCATATCCATGTCGGCAGTGAGCAGATAATTGCAGGCATGGGTTTCCTCAACAACGCTGTCGAGGAAGAAAGACCCGGTTACGCGTTTTCCGACAAGACGCCCCTGCATATCGGGCATGGCAACGATCACCGTGTCGATGTCGCCGCTTGCAATCAGGTTGGCGAGCTGGTCAAGGTCGAGTTTGCCGGTCATGGGTTCTCTCAATTCAGGTAAATCTGATGGTTGAAATCGAATTATGGTGCAGGTGCAGATAGAGCATTGCAGCATCCCGCATAAAAGGGTCCGTCTGCAACATCAAGTCGAAGGGAATACCGGTAGGTGAGGTCTGACATGCCGTCAGAGCAGATATTTGTTTTCTCCAGCATTGCGACGGTGGAGGCATCTGTAGACTGCTGGCGCCCTCGCAAAATCCAAACAGTTGGACGCGCTTCCGCCGTTCGGATTGTGTCGAAGAGGATGCGTGTCCCGCCATCAGAGAGAGTGTCAAGTTCTCCTTGCTTTCCGTTGACTTGAAACGCCCAGAAAGGTTCTGTGCCACTACAGTTGAGGGGCTCGGAAAAGAAGACGGGGTCTTCAGTGAGGGGAGGTTTTTGTGGCGTGAGGAAATTTATGTTGACCCAGCCGGTCTGGTCATCGACCTGAATTTGCCGCCATTGTGATGAGCCGGTAGCTCGAATTTCCCCGACAGCTTTCACACTGATGGCGTTGTAAGGCAGGGAGCCGATCTTTTCGGCAGTAGGGTTTGGTTCAGCGCGGATGTTCAAAACGTCATTTTGTGCGACGCCGGTTACCTGGAACAGGTTATCTGCGGCCTGGGCCTGCATCGCTCCAATGCTCAAAATGAGACAGGCCAGCAGTCCGCCAAAGAAAACAGTTAACATGGTGCTGTTCCGGTTGCCCAGTTGCGTGAGAATATGGGTCATTAAATTGATCTGGTGCCTTTCAAACCTGACTTTGTTCTCCCGGCAGTCTATCTATTCAGGGTAATGTAGGACAGGTGTAATTACCTGTTTTGTCTGTGTTCAGGATTGTTGACTTGTCTGGGGGCTGGGCAGACACTCCCGCGAAACCGGCGCTGAGTCGCCCTTTTTGAGCTAGAGATAGACCGTGACCCTTTCAGAATTGCCCACACCCACTCATACCATTGTGCTTGGCAACGAAAAGGGCGGGTCGGGCAAAACGACGAGCGCCATGCATGTGATTGCCTCTTTGCTTAAAGAGGGGCTCAAGGTTGCCTCTATCGACCTGGACAGTCGGCAACGCTCTTTGACCCGTTATGTGGAGAACCGGCGGAACTGGAGCGAGGCCAACAATGTTCCGCTCGTCCTTCCAGATCACCGGGTCATTGACCGCTCTGTGCTGGATTCTATCCGTGAGCAGGAGGGCGAGGAACGCTTAAGGTTTGAGAGCGTCTACGGGGAGCTTGTGGCGGCGAATGACATTGTCGTTATTGACAGTCCGGGAGCAGACAGCTTTCTCTCCAGGCTCGGGCACTCGGTGGCCGATACGATCGTGACGCCGATGAACGACAGTTTTGTCGATTTTGATCTGCTGGCACAAGTCAACCCCGATACCTATGAGGTCATCCGTCCGAGCCTTTATGCGGAAATGGTCTGGGAAGCCCGAAAGAGGCGGGCGCTGGCGGATGGCGGTACCATTGACTGGATTGTCATGCGCAACCGGCTCTCATCCCTGGATGCGAAAAACAAGCGCAGGGTCGAGAGGGGACTGCACTCTCTCAGCCAGCGGATCGGGTTTCGTATTGCGCCTGGATTTGGTGAACGGGTTATATTCCGGGAGATGTTTCCCTCCGGGCTTACGCTGCTCGACCTGAAGGACAGCGGCACAAACCTATCCATGTCTCACGTTGCCGCGCGAGCGGAGGTGCGCCAACTGATTGCGACGCTGGAGCTGCCCGCGCTGAGGGAGCACAAAACGACAGTCAGGAAATGCGCCTGACTGTCCGTCCGTTCTATTTATAGCTATACTGGTTTTTAGTGAATATGGGACGAGAAGCCTATGGCAAAAGACCGAGAGACAGTACCGGCGGTGGGTGGACAGCACAGTGTGGATGCTTTTCTAACCAAAGTGGCGGCTGCGCCCCTTCCCGCCAAAAATGGCTCGCGTGGCAATCTCGTTTTTGCGATGGATGCCACGATGAGCAGAGAGCCCAGTTGGGACCGGGCCATCGCCATCCAAAGCGAAATGTTTGCTGCCGCCGCCGGTCTTGGAGGGCTCGACATTCAGCTTGCGTGGTTTCGCGGGTTTGGTGAGTTTTACGCTAGTGCCTGGGCGGCTGATGCACGGACGCTGGGGCACGAGATGACAATGGTGCGGTGCCGTGGCGGTTATACTCAAATTGGCCAGGTGCTCTCTCATGTGTTGCGGGAGACAGGCAAACGCAAGGTGAATGCTCTTGTCTATGTTGGCGATTGTGTAGAGGAAGATGTTGATGCGCTTTCAGCTCAGGCAGGCAAGTTTGGTTTGCTCGGGTTGCCGATATTTGTTTTCCAAGATGGAGGGGATGGGATGAGCGCGCGCGCCTTTCAGGAGATTGCCCGACTTTCCGGTGGGGCATATTGTCAGTTGGACGGGACTTCCGTATCACGGCTCAGGGACTTGCTAAAAGCTGTTGCGGTCTATGCATCCGGTGGATCTCCAGCCCTTTTGCAGTATGGCAAACGCCAGGGCGGTGATGTTCTTCGGCTTGCCCAACAATTGAAAAAAACATGAGCGCCATTTTTCTCGTTGTCATTTTTCTTCTCGTTTTTTTTATTGCCCTTAACGCGGCTGCGGGGGCGAACCCGGCGTCGCTTTCCAAGATAATCCGCTATGGAGGTATTGCTGTGGCGGGCATTGTCGGACTGGGGCTTGTGGTTACAGGAAACCTGGGTATTGCGATGCAGGTTTTTTTTGCCGTTCTGATTTTGAACCGCTTGGTGTCCCATTTTCTTGGGGGTCGGAGGGGGCGTTTTGCGTCCGCAAAATCGTCCGGTCAGTCTTCGGATGTGCGGACCGCGTATTTTCTGATGCATCTCGATCATGACAGCGGGGCTATTGAGGGCGAAGTTCTGGCGGGTCGTTTTGCGGGACAGTCCCTGCGGGACCTCTCGGCGAATGATCGACATTTTTTGCGCGAGGAGGTCGCTGCCGATCCTGATAGCCTGCGTCTGTTCGATGCTTATCTTGAACGTATGCACGGGGCGGATGGGAAGGAAGAAGGGGCCCGTACCAGCGGGGCGGGGTTTGCTGCGCGGGGACCGATGACGCGTGAACGCGCCTACGGCGTTTTGGGACTGAGAACAGGCTCAACGTCGGGGGAGATTAAACAGGCGCACAGGGAGCTGATGATTAAATTGCATCCGGATCGGGGTGGCTCCACGCAGTTGGCGGCAGAAGTGAACGCAGCCAAAGATTTTCTGCTGGGAAGTTAATTCAACCGCGAAAAAGTGCTGTGCGACCCCAACCGTGTGGAGGGATCGCGATGCAGCTTATATTGACACGGGTGAGCTGGATGCAGGCATTACGCGCCGCCGTTTTCGTCAGGTTTCCAAAGCGTGAGCGATACAGGGTCTGACCGTTCGACGATGCGGGCATGGTAATCGGGACGGCGTTGGAAAGCTGCATGGGGGCAGCATTTACCGCTTCGCGAATGCGTTCAACGGCAAGGGCGGGTTCTGCGTATGCGCCGACCTGGACAACCCAACTGTTTTTGTCAAATGCATGGGCTTCGGTCGGATAGGTTGTTGAGCGCAGGCTTTCGATGGTTGTTGTTCGCATTCCAGTCGTGAGGCGCGGTGTCGGGCTTGCGTCCCCCTGGGGCGGCGGCGCGGGAAGCCTGGTGCGTGAAGCCAGAAGGAGGGCGGCGGCGGGCTCTCTACCCGGTCTAAAACGGGGCAAGGGAGTGGAAGCGAAGCGCGTGCCGGCACTGTAGCGGGCAACTGCGGTGCCCCAGGCACGGTCAAGGATCGACACCATATGGTCGTCGCGTGAACGCGCAGAGCGTCCTCCCAGTACGATGCCGATCAGATGTTTTCCATCGCGTTCTACTGTCGTTGTGAGATTGAAGCCGGACGCGCGGGTGTATCCCGTCTTGAGGCCTGTTGTGCCGGAATACCGTCCGATTAGATTATTGTGGTTGGTGTACCGGCGGCCGTTAAAGCGAAACTCGGTAATGGAGAAGTAGCCATAATAGTTTGGGAAATCCTCCCGAATTCGCTGCGCAAGTGTTGCCATGTCACGCGCCGTGGTGAGTTGCCGTGAGGCAGGGAGACCTGAGGCATTCATGAAACGGGTTCTGCGCATACCCAGCGAGCGGGCTCTGGTGGTCATGCGCTGGGCAAAGCGGTATTCGCTGCCCGAGATATGTTCCGCGATGACAACGGCTGCATCATTGGCGGACTTGGTGACAAGGGCGCGCAGGGCCTGATCGACAGTGAGACTTGTGCCGACCTCCAACCCCAGTTTTGAGGGTTGCTGTGCTGCAGCCCGAGCTGAAACGCCCATACGGGTGTTCAAGGTGAGGCGCCCGGCGTCCAGTTCCTCAAACAGGAGATAGAGCGTCATTACTTTTGTGAGGGAAGCAGGGTATCGGGGGCGATTTGCATTGCGGGAGTAAATTGTGCGACCGGTATGAGCGTCTATCACCAGCGCGGCATATTTATTGTTTGCCTGGGCGGGGGCGATCTGCATCGTGGCCAGAATACAAACGGTCGCCAGGGTCAGAACTGATAGCCGTCTGATGGCGGATGGGAAGAATGGAAGGTACGAATCAGGATGCATCAGCCGTATCATTCTCCGCCCTATACTGGTTTCACCGGTTCCTATTTGAGTGTCAGGAACGTGAGAACAGAAACCACAAAGCTCCCGGCGAATCCGATCAGGTCGCCCTGAGAGGCCCAAGCCCCAATAATGCCCAGTGCTTCTGTCGCTTCAGGTAGTGCCAGTATCAACATTGTTAAACCTACGCAGACGGGGAGGGCTTACTCTCCGGTCTCCACGCCTCTACTCGCCCATTCGCGAAAAAACGCGGAAAATCGGGCATTTTTACCAAGATATTGAAAATAGGGGACGTTCCTTACCACAGAGTTAACGCGCGCGCAGGGGCGTGCGGGCCGGAAAGCCGGACGGGCTGCCTTTTTTCCTGCGGTTTCTTTTTCAATTCGTTAATAAGGGGGCCAGCCAGCCCCTGGAGCTTTGAAAAAGCGGCGCGCACCTTACAAAAACCAGAAATTGTCTTATCTTTAAGGCAGTCTCATTTGCTGATACTGAAGGGGCGAGTGAGGGGAGGCGATGGGGTTTTCCTGAAAATTTGAGAGAGTGTGCTGAACCCGTAAAATGACCGATAATGAACGCAATGATGATGGCACGGGCGGGAACTCCAACACCGGGGTGCTTACCCGTACCAAACCGAAGACCAAAAAACCCTCTCTCTATAAGGTTTTATTGCTGAACGACGACTACACACCCATGGAGTTTGTTGTTCACGTTCTTCAGCATTTTTTCGGGAAGAGTGCCGAAGAGGCGATGACGATAATGCTTCATGTCCACCAGCATGGTGTAGGTGTTTGTGGTGTCTTTACCTATGAGGTTGCCGAAACCAAGGTCGCACTGGTGGTTGACCTGGCGCTTCAGAGCCAACACCCGCTGCAATGCACTATGGAGCGCGACTGAGCGTTGCTGTGAAACGGGGCCATCCATTCCAATTAGAGAACGAGGGATGGACAGAGGCCTGAATGCCGCTAAGCTGACTATGTGAGCACAATATGGCTCACAAGAGGGCCGGGTTGACAATTGCTGGAGATGATCCGTTTCCAGCCCAGCTAACAGAAAGGGACGACGTGCCATCACTGTCTCGTAGTTTGGAAGAAGGCCTTCATCGTGCGCTGGCGTTTGCCAATGAACGTCACCATGAGTATGCGACGCTGGAGCATTTGCTTCTATCGCTCCTGGACGATCAGGATTCTGCGGCCGTTATGCGTGCCTGCAATGTGGACCTGGATGCGCTCCGTCAGCAGCTTCTCCACTATATCGACAATGAACTCTCAAGCCTGATTGTCGATGGCGAGGATGAGGCCAAACCAACGGCTGGGTTTCAACGTGTCATTCAACGCGCCGTTATTCATGTTCAGTCTTCGGGCAGGGAAGAGGTCACCGGGGCGAATGTGCTGGTTGCCATGTTTGCTGAACGTGAGAGCCACGCCGCCTACTTTCTGCAAGAGCAGGAGATGACCCGCTATGATGCTGTGAACTACATTTCACACGGCATTGCAAAACGGGCGGATATGAATGAATCGCGCGCGGTGCAAGGTTCTGACCCTCTCAAGGAGGCTCCTTCTTCGTCCGATGAAGGAGGGGGCAAAAGCTCAACAGAAGCGCTTGATGCTTATTGCGTGAACCTAAATGAAAAAGCAAAGAAGGGTAAAATTGATCCGCTGATCGGGCGCGATAAGGAGGTTGAGCGAACCATTCAAATCCTTTGTCGCCGTCAGAAGAACAATCCGCTCTTTGTTGGTGATCCCGGTGTTGGCAAGACGGCGATTGCCGAAGGGCTGGCGCTCATGATCGTTGAAGGCAATGTGCCGGAGGTTCTTTGCGACGCGACGATCTTCTCCCTTGATATGGGGACGCTGCTTGCCGGCACGCGGTATCGGGGTGATTTTGAAGAACGTATCAAGCAGGTCATAAAAGAGCTTGAGGGCTATCCTGGTGCCATCATGTTTATTGATGAAATCCATACTGTTATTGGAGCCGGGGCGACCAGCGGGGGGGCGATGGACGCCTCGAACCTGCTTAAACCAGCTCTCGCCAGCGGCACGCTTCGGTGCGTGGGGTCGACAACGTACAAGGAATATCGCCAGCACTTTGAGAAAGACCGGGCGCTTGTGCGCCGGTTCCAGAAAATTGATGTGGCTGAACCATCTGTGCCAGACACGATCAAGATACTTAAAGGCCTGCAACCCTATTACGAGGAATTTCACGGACTGCGTTACACCGGTGAGGCAATCAAGTCGGCAGTTGATCTGTCCTCGAAATATATGCATGACCGCAAGCTGCCGGACAAGGCGATTGACGTCATTGACGAAGCCGGTGCACGACAGATGCTGAAGCCGGAAACACGACGCAAGAAAGTTGTCGGTGTTCGGGAGATTGAAGAAGTGGTGGCGACGATGGCGCGCATTCCACCAAAATCAGTTTCCAAGAGTGACACGGAGAAACTCCGGGACCTTGATGTTGAGTTGAAGCGGGTGGTCTTTGGCCAGAATGAGGCCATCGATGCGCTAGCCGCTTCCATCAAGCTCGCGCGGGCAGGCTTACGTGAGCCTGAAAAGCCGATCGGGTCCTACCTCTTCTCTGGCCCGACCGGGGTGGGCAAGACGGAAGTTGCCCGGCAACTGGCAGATATTATGGGCGTTGAGATACTGCGGTTTGACATGTCCGAATATATGGAGCGGCATACGGTATCGCGTCTTATCGGCGCGCCTCCCGGTTATGTCGGGTTCGATCAGGGAGGCTTGCTGACGGACGGTGTCGACCAGCACCCTCATTGCGTTCTTTTACTCGACGAAATTGAGAAGGCGCATCCCGACCTGTTTAATATCCTGCTTCAGATCATGGATCACGGGCAACTTACCGATCACAATGGCAAGAAGATTGATTTCCGCAATGTTGTCCTCATCATGACAACCAATGCGGGCGCTTCGGATATGGCGAAAGCGCCTATCGGCTTCGGGCGGGCAAAACGCGAAGGCGAAGACGATGACGCCATTAAACGCCTGTTCACTCCGGAGTTCCGTAACCGGCTTGATGCAACGATCCCCTTCAAACATCTGCCGGAAGAAGTGATTGCCCGTGTCGTCGAAAAATTCGTGTTGCAGCTTGAAGTGCAGCTTGCGGACCGGAACATCACAATTGAGCTAACGGCTGAAGCCAATCAGTGGCTTGCGACCCGAGGCTATGATGAGCAGCTTGGCGCACGCCCTCTTGCGCGCGTGATACAGGAAAGTATCAAGAAGCCACTGGCAGAAGAAGTTTTGTTTGGAGAGCTTACAAAGGGTGGCGCCGTGCGGGTTATTGTTGATGCCGACAAGGACGAGCTGGCGTTTGAACTGGAACGTCTGCAACCTAAAATCCGGAAACCACGGGCAAAAAAGGGTGGCGGCGACGGCAAGAAAAGAGGTCCGAACGAAGGGCCGCAGGGGAACGACGGTTCTGTTCCCAAGGTTCCGCTGTTGGTTGACTGACGCGCCCGGGTGAAGCGCGTCAGTGCTGGAGTGTGAAGCTTATTGCCGGGTTAACCGATAGATCGCTGCTTAGATGTCTGAGGAGAAATAGATGTCGCCGGCGTTGGAAACAGCAATCCCCGTTGGGACATAGACCGGTGGGCCAGATGCCGGGCCTTCAAGCCCGATGGGCAGGTCGGTTGCGAGGATGGTTTTGGTGCCGTCGTCAGGATTGATCGCGACGATCCGGCGTTCTCCAACTTCAGCCACATACAAAATACCGTCGCTGTCCCGGTCAAAGCCTTCCGGTCGGCTTAACCCCTGGGCGATGACAGTGCGGGTGCCGGTGTTCAAGTCAATTTCTGCGATAACACCGCTGAGGTTTTCCGATACCAGTACTTTTCCTTCGGCGATGGCCAGAAGAGATGTCGGGCCTGCAAGGCCGGTTGTGATGTCGGTTCGGGTGGTGCCGTCCGCTTCAAGGCGCGTCAGAGCTCCGCGACCAAATTCTGCGATCAGCAGGCCGCCGTTGGGTAGGGGAAGGGCGTCGACCGGGGCTGAAAAGCCATGGTGAATGGTTCCAAGCTCCTCAGTCTGCGGATTGAAATGTTGCACCATGCCGGCTGACCACCCGGCCAGAGCAATGTCATCACCGTTCACCCCGACACTGAAGGGGTAGTCGATGTTGGAGCCCCAGGCCCTGCCGATTTCAGAGAGGTCTCCCGTGGCGATGTCGAGTTTCCGGAAGGAAAAGAGATCGGCGATGTAGAGTGTTTCTGTGCCATCGGCATTACGTGTAAAGGCAATATCTCCCGCAATCGCCAGCTTGCCCGTGACAATGGGTGTTGCCTCGCCTGTCTCTGTGTTGATTTCAATAATTGCATTGTCGGCCATATTGGTGATGAAAAGCCGGTCGTCTGAATCGAATGCGAGGTTATCAACCGAGGGATCGACCCGGGCGACGATGGTTTTTTCACCGGTCGCAATGTTTACGCGGACAATTTCGCCGCGTGCGGTGTCTACGACCCACAGGTTTCCCTTGGAATCGAAGTTGACGGCGGCCGGTATGCCAAAGCCATCTGCAATAATCTCCAGTTCTGCCGTATCAACATCAATTCGGGCGATGGACGCCTTAAACCAGAGAGGGCCATAGAGCTTCCCGTCCGGGCCGAAGTCAAATCCGTTTAGACCGCCTATGTCTTCCATAATTTTGCGTGGCGGGTTAACCCCGCTAGGGTCGAGTTCGTAGAGTGCGTCGCCCATAAAGACCTGTGTTGCAAACAAACGGCCTTCTGCATTCCAGGCGGTTGAGTTCAGGCCGGGCAGTCCTTCAGCGAGGGTTAGTATTTCGCCATTGGGCTTGCGGAGGTAGTATTTTCCTTCCAGGAAGGCTGTCCAGCCAAGCGATCCGTTGGGGCCTTCTTCCAGATCATCGGCCATGCCAAAAGGAGCACCGATGTAAACGCTCGTTTCACCTGTTTCGACGTTAACTTCGTAAATTGAGCGGCCCACCACACTCCCCGCCAGCAGGGTTCCGTCCGCTGTGAAGGTCAGGCCATGGATGCCGTGAAATGCAGAGCCGGGGACTACTACTTCAAGTTTGTAAGTGGGGTTTTGTTGGTCTGAACATGCAGTGGTGGACAAAAGCCCGACCACCGCGAGGGTGGTGAAGAGGGTGGTCCCGAATGACTTTCTCATTGTTCATTCTTCCTTGTGAAATATTGGTTTAGCTACAGTGCCGCGCGTATCCGGGCGGCGTGTGTCTCCAGCACTTTCATATCTGCAAACTGACGGGCATGAAGCTTCAAATCCATTCCGTTCCATCGGGGAATGATGTGATTGTGTATGTGAAAAACCGTCTGGCCGGCTTCCTCACCATTGAGTTGTGCAATCATGAGGCCGGGTGCCTCCATTGCCTCTTTTACAGCGGCGGCGACCTTTTGGGTGATTTTGGCCAATGCGGCGTAGTCCTCAGGTGCCATGTCGAAGATAAACTCGGCCGCCACTTTTGGAATGACGAGGGTGTGGCCGTCTGCCTGAGGCATGACATCCATGAAAGAAAGGGTCGCGTCGTCTTCATAGACTTTGACGCAGGGAGCTTCGCCGCGCAGAATTTTGGCGAAAATATTGGAATTTTCGTAGGCCATTTAACCGTCTTTCTCTTCGTCTGTTCGTGGGTTTTGCACACGGAAGGGCGTATGTTTTCTGAGCGCTGCGATGTCGTGATCCACATGGTTTCGCTCCTGCTCAAGGTAACGTTCTACGGCCTCCCGAAAATCCGGGTTGGTTATATAATGCGCTGAATAGGTGTGGGTCGGCAAATATCCACGGGCAAGCTTATGGGCACCTTGAGCCCCGGCTTCCACTTTTTTGAGCCCATGAGAAATGGCGAAATCAATGGCCTGATAGTAACAAACTTCAAAATGCAGAAAAGGATGGTCTTCGCTGCATCCCCAGTTGCGTCCGAAAAGCGTGTCCGACCCGATGAAGTTGAGGGCGCCTGCAATGTAGTTCCCGTCCCTCTTTGCCATAATAAGCAAAACCTTGCTGGGCATACTTTCTCCGATTTTGGAAAAAAAATCTCGGGTGAGGTAGGGCGTTCCCCATTTGCGTATGCCGGTATCAGTATAGAAAGTATAAAATGCATCCCAGTGGGCCTCTGTCAGGTCAGTGCCTGTGATCCATTCAATTTCGATCCCGTTCTCTAAAGCTCTCTCGCGTTCTTTGCGAAGGTTCTTACGTTTCCGGGAGGTGAGGGTCGTCAGAAACTCATCGAATGTGGCGAACGCCTCGTTCAGCCAATGGAATTGTTGGTCTGTACGCTGAAGAAAGCCGACATCTCCCAACCGTTGCCATTGTGCGTGGGGCAAGAAAGTGAGATGGAGGGAGGACACTTCCAGTTGACGGGTAAGTTCTACCGCTCCGGCGATCAACTGATCCTCCGTCTGCTCCTGAAAAATGCCAGGTCGAGCGAGAATGCGGCGACCCGTGGCGGGTGTGAACGGTACCGATGCCTGCAATTTCGGGTAGTAGTGACCACCCGCGCGTTCAAGGGCATCCGCCCAGCCATGATCGAAGACGTATTCACCACGGCTATGGTTTTTCAGGTACATGGGAACCACCCCTGCGTAGCTGCCGTCGGGTTCTTCCAGAACCAGGTGACGGGGCGCCCAGCCTGTGCGCGGGGTCGCTGATCCGCTCTGTTCGAGCGCAAGCAGGAATGCATGGGACAGAAACGGGTTGTCGGAAATGTCCCCGCCGGGGTTGGCACATGCGTCCCATGCCTGCGCAGATGTCTCGGCGATGCGCGACACGATTTTCATGACAATCTGTTCTTGGTCGCCCATTTGATCTTTCACGGTTCGGGAAATCAGGACTGCGCGTCGGACTCAGGAAATTTCAAATACCGCGTCGACTTCAACGGCCACATTAAAGGGGAGTGAGGATGCTCCAACTGCAAACCGCGCGTGGGTTCCTTTCTCTCCAAACACCTCGACCATCAGGTCCGAGGCACCGTTAATCACGGCTGGATGATCGCCGAAGCCCGGCTCTGAGTTAACAAAGCCTCCGAGTTTTACGCAACGTGTAACGCGGTCCAAATTACCGTCCAGGGCTGCTGAAAGCTGGGCCAGTATATTGATTGCGCACAGTCGGGCGGCAGCTTTTCCCTCATCAAGCGTATAGGTTACGCCGACCCTTCCCTGATACTCCAGACCAGACTTCCCTAGAGGCACCTGGCCGGAAATGAATATCAGGTTCCCTGAAATGACGTATGGGGAATAGGTTCCTGCGGCGGGTGCCGGAACGGGGAGGTCAATCTTCATGCCTTTTAGTCGATCTGCCGGGGTATTATTCATCCAGTGTTCCTGTTTCAATTTTCTGGTATCTGTATCGCCACCTGTATCATTGTGCTTAGTTTAGGGCAGAATAGGCAGCTCGCGCAGTGTTTTGAGTAAATTTGGGGGTGGAATGGAGGACTATCTGCGATCACCTGTCGGAGACGGGTTTTTCTGCCGGGGGAATGGGAGCAACACGAGCGCTGCTGGGTGCAATGGCCATCGCGGGCGGAGCGGTGGCGTGACCTGATGCCCCAGGCGTACGCGGAAGCAGCAGAAATTGTTAGAGCGATTGCGCGGTTTGAACCTGTTCATGTGATCGTGCGCGCGGGAGATATTGCACAGGCGCGTTTTGTCTGTGGGCGCAACGATGCGGTCCGGTTTGTCGAATATCCGATCGACGATTGCTGGGCACGCGATACAGCGCCCATGTTCGTCATCAATGGTGTGGATAAGGTCGCCGGCATGTCTTGACTTCAGAGACAAGCGATCCGTTGGATGGCGACCGCATGACACTGGAAGACAACAGGGCCCATCTGGAAGCCGCGACGGACGCGAAAGGAAACCCTCTTTGCGTGACGCAGGTTCCGCTTCCCCGTATTGCTCAACTGGACCTGGACGGGCACCGGCTTGCCACAAATTATCTGGATTACTACGTGGTCAACGGTGCGGTGATTGTGCCGTCGTATGATGATGCGAATGACGATGTTGCTGCCGGTATTCTGGCCTCAACTTTTCCTGACCGGCAACTGGTTCAGGTTCCGGCACGGGTTCTTGCCATGGGAGGGTGAGATCAGGCGCCTGACCCAGCCGGAGCCGACTTCTACCGGCGCTTGATACTTCAAGGGGAGCGGCTTAACGTGATTTACGTTTTTCCCGGTACATAGCACGATCAGACTGTGCCATCAGCTCCTCGAAATCTGTCTCCCGATTGTAGTTGGCAAGGCCCATGCTGGCGTGAACGGAAATGGTTTTTCCCTTCCAGGGAACTTTCAAGGTGTTGAGCTCATTGAGCATTGTTCGGGCGCGATTTCGAGATGGAATATGATCGGCGCGGACAAACAGAATGGCAAACTCATCTCCCCCGAGCCTGGCGGCAAAATCGGTTGCGCGGATGTTGGTTCCGAGCTGACGTCCCACAGCGCAGAGCACTTCGTCACCGGCAGCATGTCCAAGGCTATCGTTTATCTGTTTGAAATCATCAAGGTCGATGTATGCAAGGACGCCGGTTTCTTCGTAGCGAATGGCTGATGACAGCTCCCGGCGAACGACGTCGTAGAACCCCCGTCGGTTGAGAAGCTTGGAGAGTTCGTCGGTTTTGGCCAGTGATTCCAGTGTGCGCACGCGCTCGCTCAAGGAGGCGATGCGTTGTTCAGCTTCTGCTGCATACTCCAACGCCTTCATGACAACGATGCCCGGGTCGACTGCTTCTTGTGCTTCACGCAGGAGTTCGCACCGCAAGCGCATTTCGAGCGTATCATTTACGGAAAGAATTCCGTCACTCAAACCCGACGTCGGAAGAGCGTCGTGAATGTATCCGACCATAATTTATCTCCTTCTATGCGGGGATGAAAGTTTCACCGCGCACCCGTATGCAGGAGATAGCAGCAAACAACGTGCCAGGGCGGAACCGGCAGTAGGGAAGGGGTAATGGGTTAGTTATATTCTGGAGACCTCGCCAGGCGGCAATAATTGCCGGGCCGAAATGGTTCCGGGACTATGTTTTCCGAGGATGAACGAGATTGGGGGGGTGCTGTCCACCGAAGAAGGCATCCAAGTTATCCAGGGCGCAAAACCCCATAGCATTGCGCGTTTCCAGTGTGGCACTTCCAAGGTGCGGCAGCAGGAAAGTGTTTGGCAGCTCTCTATATCGCGGGTCCAGATGGGGCTCGCCTCTATATACGTCGAGGCCGGCTGCTGCGATGCGACCAGAGCTGAGGGCGTCGATTAGGGCATCATCGTCAATAAGGTCTCCTCGAGCGGTGTTGATGACAATGGCACCGGGGGGGAGTTCTGAAAGAGCTTGTCTATTGATGATGTTCCGTGTTTTGGGGGTTGAGGCAGCATGCAGCGACAGAAAGTCACTTACCGCGAACAGGGCTGGAGGCGTGTCGTGGTAGTGCGCGCCTGCTTCTTCGCTTTCCGGTAGTCTGGTGCGGTTGTGGTAATGGACCTCCATATCAAAACCGCGCGCGCGACGCGCGACTGCACGGCCAATGCGACCCATTCCCAGAATGCCGAGGCGCTTGCCCGTAACATCTGTTCCCAGGTACCCGGTCGGGCCCCAGTTGCGCCAGGTGTTTTGACGTATTGCAGCTTCGCCCGCCCGTGCTCCCCGGGCTGCCCCTAGAATCAAAAGCATGGTGATGTCTGCCGTCGCATCCGTCAGCACGTCGGGGGTGTTGGATATGACAATCCCTTTTTCGCTGGCTGCGATAACGTCTATTTGATCGTAGCCGGCCGAGAAAGTTGCAATCATCTTCACTGTTGCGGGTAGCTTCTGGATGAAAGAACGATCAATTTTATCTGTCACGGTGACGAGCATGGCATCCATATTTTTTGTCCTGAGCAGAAGCTCTTCTTGTCCACAAGTCTGATCTGTTGGGTTAAGCTCGGCGTGGTAGTCTTTTTTGAGCCGAGCCTCTACAGCGGGTGGTAGCTTTCTGGTGACAAGAATTTTTGGACGTGACATATGCTCGAACCTATCTGATCGGTGGGCGAGAATTAAACTAGGAGGCTCAACATTGCGAGGATTGGCGTGGACGGCAAGAGGGTTTTTCGTTGCGGGAATTGTTGGGGTCTCTTTTCCTGCTTTGGCCGTGGAACTTGTAGCTCATCGGGCGATTTATGAACTGGAGTTGTCACAAACGCAATCCAGTGCAGATTTAGCGGGTCTGAGAGGGCGCATGGTTCTCGAATGGGCAGGAAATACTTGCGACGGGTACACGCTGAGCCAGCGTCTGGTGACACAGATTTTGGATACAGACGGGGGGCAGGTGGTGCGGGACCTTCGGATGTCGTCATGGGAGAGCGGTGATGGCAACCGGTTTCGCTTCGAGATGAAACGCTTTGTGGGCGGGATATTGGAAGAAATGATATCTGGCTCGGCTGAGCGATCTTCAGAAACAGCCACGGTGCGCTTTACCAGCCCAACGACCGGGGATCTGGAACTGTTACCTTCTGTCGTTTTTCCAAGTGAGTTTTTGCGAAATATCGTGAGTGCGGCGGAGCGCAAGCAAACGTTGATGACGGCTACAGTATTTGAGGGCGCGGAAACGGATAAGTATTTTCACGTCAGTGTTTTTTCCGGACGCTCCAGCGTTGTGGAAACTGACCTGTCTGCGCTTCCGGAAAATGAGGATCGGCTTGCTGAGCAACCATCATGGCCAGTGCAGGTGAGTTATTTCCTCCCCGGTGATGCGCTGGGGGTGCCGGATTATCAGATATCCTATCGCCTATTTTCCAATGGTGTGTCCTCTAACATGAAACTTGACTATGGGGATGTTGTTATCGTCGGTCGGTTGACGGAAGTTACTTATCTTCCCTCCGACCCTTGTTGATGCCTGATGGTTTTTTGCGGGGAGTGGGTTTGAAACTCCGACCTTTTTTAATTGCGGCGTCACCAAATTTCTCTCTTACATGGTCCATTGCGCGTTCAGCTTCTGCGCGCCGTGTGGCGTCCGGGTCTAGCAGATCGGCCGGGTCGGCAATGTCTGCGTCTGTAAGGGATGAGATGCCGACACCCATCAGGCGAAACGCTGTACCATCGGTTTCCGGTTCCAGCAGGGAGAGAGCGGTGGTGTAAATCACTTCTGCAAGCATCGTGGGGTTAGGCAGGGTACGGCTTCTTGTGCGGCCTTTAAAGTCCGCTGTCTTAAGTTTCATGGTCACCGTGTAGCCTGCGATCTGAGATTTTTTTGCCCGCCTGGCAACACGTTCACAAAGCGGCCAGAGTTTGTTTTTCAGTTCGACGGGGTTTGCTATGTCATCGAAGAAAGTCGTTTCTGATGAGATGCTCTTCGCGGCACCGTGCGACCTAATCGACCTGTCGTCCTGACAGTGTGCCAGTTTCCACAGCCGCTGGCCCATGGACCCGTAACGCGCGATCAGTTCAGGTTCTTCATATGCGCGCAGGTGGCGCACAAGGGTAATGCCGTCGCGTTTCAGCTTTGCGTTAAAGGCCGCGCCGACCCCCCAGATGATTGAGACGGGTTTGTCAGAAAGGAAGTCCATTGCCTCTGCCTGTCCGATTATTGAAAAGCCACGCGGTTTGTTGAGATCGGAGGCGATTTTTGCCAGAAACTTGTTGAAACTCAGACCGACCGAAACCGTAATGCCGATCTCCGCTTCAATTTTTTTGACGAGACGAAGCATGGTGAGGGCGGGGGCTGCCCGATGCAGGCGGTGGGTGCCGCTGAGATCCAGAAAGGCCTCGTCGATGGACAGGGGTTCAACAAGCGGGGTGAGGTCGCGCATCATTTCGCGAATTTGGTGGCCGACTTCGGCGTATTTTTCCATGTTTGGTTTCACGACCACGGCGCCAGGGCAGGCCTTCAGGGCCTTGAACATTGGCATGGCGGAGCCAACACCGTGGGTTCGGGCAATGTAGCAGGCGGTGGCGACCACGCCGCGTTTGCCACCGCCAATGATTAGCGGCCTGTCCTTCAAATCGGGATTGTCGCGCTTTTCGACGGCTGCATAGAAAGCATCACAATCGAGATGCGCAATGCTCAAGTCGTGAAGTTCCGGGTGATGCAGGATACGAGGTCGGCGACAAGCGGGGCAGCGGGTATCGCCAGCGCAAACCGGGGTCAGGCAATCGCGGCAAAAACCACCGGTGTTTTGAGGTGCCGTGTCCATCTATGGCTCTCTGTTCGGCCAGAGCCAGGCCGCTCCCCTGACGCCGCTTGCATCGCCGTGGCGGTTACGCCGAAGTTTAGTCTCGACGGTATCGGAGAAAATATATTCACCCCACCGTTCAGGTACCTGCTCATACAGCGCATCAATATTTGATAGGCCTCCGCCTAGGACGATGGTCTCAGGGTCCAGAATATTGATGATGCCTGCAAGGGCGCGGGCGAGACGATCTGCATATCGTTCGAGTGTGCGGACTGCATGCGGGACACCGGCTGTGGCCTGTTGAGCGATGTCGTGGGCACAGTTTTTTTGGGAGTGGCTTAAGTCGTGTGTGGCCGCATCGCGCTCCAGGGCCGGACCCGAAAGCCAGGTCTCGATACATCCAGATTTACCGCAGTAACAGTCGGGGCCGTTTTGTTCCCGGGGGTTCGGCCAGGGCAGGGGGTTGTGCCCCCACTCACCGGCGATTGCATTGGGGCCAGACAGGAGTGTTCCATTGATAACGAGGCCTCCGCCAACGCCCGTCCCCAAAATGACCCCGAAAACGGAGTTCGTACCGGCACCGGCACCATCCGTTGCCTCTGAAAGAGCAAAACAGTCCGCATCGTTGGCTAGCCGAACTTTACGGTTCATGGCCTTTGCCAGGTCTTTGTCAAAAGGTCTGCCGATCAACCATGTGGAGTTGGCATTTTTTATTAGGCCCGTTGCAGGGGAGATGGTTCCTGGAATTCCGATGCCAACGGGCAGGTCTGCGGCGGCATTGTGGCTGACTTTTTCCACCAGGCGTGTGATCGAATGAATTGTTTTGTTGTAATCCCCGCGCGGTGCCGGGGTTCGTTCACGCTCGATAATCGTGCCGCTGGTGTCCATCAGGACGGCCTCTATTTTTGTTCCGCCGAAATCGACACCAAGTCGCATGTCCTGCCCTCTGTTTTCTAAAACCCTGAGGCGCTTAGCTCAGCTTCCATGAAAGCCTGGGCGTCTGGCCAATGACTGGAATGGAAGTGAGAGTGTTGGGAGGGGGGCAGCAATTTTGCAAGGCGCTTGTCGGCCACAAAATGCAGACGTCGGCTTGGTTCATGTTCTTTTGCGACAGAGTGAATATTATGAGGAATGTCGTCCAGAAAAAAAATCGGGCCTGCGACGCGTTGAGAAAGGTGTCGGACAGCAGGACCTTTCAGTCCTTTGTTGGCGATAACGGGGTAGTCCATGCCCTGGCGTGCAAGGCTCTTTGCGCGCACCTCCCTTTGAGCGGAGGGAATGTTGGTGAGGACGATGATTTGCGCACGGGTTGACAAAACTTCCAACGCGCTGGCAGCGTGCTCTACTGCTTCCAGTCGGTCTGTTTGCGAGACGAAGAAGTCCGCCAGCAGGTCTGAGACCTTGTTTGAAGGAAGGGGGCTGTTGGTTGTCTTTTCCTTGATGTTTCCAGAAAGAGCAAAGGTTTGCAGATCGAGCCATAAGCCCCGACCGTCGAGGTAACGCTCTAGCCCGGCAACGAACTGAAGAAGCACCTCATCGGCATCTGAAATGATGAGAGGTCGCGCGGGATCAAGATCAAGTGCATCGAGCGACTTGCGGACGTCTGGGTCAAGGTCTGCTGCGCCTGATTTTCGGATAGTATCTGCGTTCATTGTATTTTCCTGCTTAGGTCCAATGCACGTCCTCACCGCCAGGAAGAGAGCGGCGCGCCAACCCTGGCAAGTCGGGTGCCATATCTTTTTGTGCACAAAAGGCGATGAGAGCGTTTTCGTCACTCATCAAAAAATCAAGGACGCCCCCAAGAAAGGCGGGCTCTGTTGCTCGTTGTTTCAACTCTTCCGTGGCCAGCCCCGTTTGGGCCATGAAACCGGCCAGGCGGTCTTCATCGGCTGCGATGTGAGCCAGTGCTTGCAAAGCGATGGTTTGAGCCATTTCTGCGGTTAGGGGCTGAGACATTTTTTGCTTTTTGAAACCAATTATTCATCAAGTGATGGTGAAGTGCACATATTGCCTGATCTCACCGGAACCCTAAAGGATTGGTTAAGGGTATTGGGGTCATATATCTTATAGAAAGCGGGTCGTTTCGTGCCTCTTTCTGGTCGCCACCTGGCGCACTGCTGTCTATCTGCAGACTCAGTATGGAGTGTTGGAGTTATGAAAGCGATGTCAAAAACGGTTCTTATCGTGGAAGACAACGAGCTGAACATGAAGCTTTTTCATGATTTGCTTGATGCCCACGGTTATCAAACCCTTCAAACCAAGGATGGCATTGAAGCGCTGGAGATTGCCCGCGCCAACCACCCTGACTTGATTTTGATGGATATTCAGCTTCCTGAAGTTTCCGGCCTTGAAGTTACCAAGTGGATCAAAGAGGACGACACTTTGAAATCAATCCCTATTATCGCTGTGACAGCTTTTGCGATGAAGGGTGATGAGGAGAAAATCCGCGAAGGTGGATGTGAGGCTTATATCGCCAAGCCAATATCCGTTACCAATTTTCTGGAAACAGTCCAGCGTTTTTTGAGTTAAGCCGTGACCGCCAGAGTTCTCATAGTTGACGATGTGCCGGCAAACCTGAAACTGCTGGAAGCCAAACTCTCAGCGGAGTATTTTGAGGTCATCCAGGCTTCAAATGGTCTGTCCGCCATTGAACTTGCACAGTGCGAGCAGCCTG
>CAZNLO010000019.1:31254-34467 GCA_964573935.1 uncultured Parvibaculum sp.
GCCCGGCATGGACGGGTATGAGGTCTGTCAACGCCTCAAGCAGTCGCCTGAAACGCACCACATTCCGGTGGTTATGGTGACAGCTCTGGACCAGCAGTCAGATCGGATCAGGGGGCTTGAAAGCGGTGCTGATGATTTTCTGACAAAGCCGATCAACGATATTGCCCTTTTTTCTCGTGTAAAAAGTCTCGTGAGACTGAAAACACTCACGGATGAACTGCGCATGCGCGAGTCCACCGGTCAGCGTATCGGGGCGCTTGATGTGACTTCAAACGCCGTGCCGGCTGATTTCGGCGGCCGTTGCCTGGTTGTGGATGATCGTGAGCGGCAGCGTTCGCGCCTTTGTGAAATGCTGGGTACAACCCATGATGTGATGATTGCGGATACTTCCGCTGATCTTATGCAACTGGCGGCGCATGGCGACTACGATCTGGTGCTGGTATCCCTTTCTCTTGAGCAGGAAGATGGCCTCCGGCTTTGTTCCCAACTGAGATCGTTGGAGGCAACCCGGCAGACGCCTATATTGGTCATTGTGGAGGAGGGTGATACTGAACGTCTCGTTCGCGCGCTTGATATGGGGGTGAATGATTATCTCATGCGCCCCGTTGAGCGAAATGAGCTTTTGGCGCGATGCCGGTCACAGCTTCGCCGCAAGCGATACCAAGACCAATTGAAGGATAATTTCCAGCGCAGCCTTGAAATGGCGATTACAGACCCACTGACAGGCCTCTACAATCGACGATACATGAGCAATCACCTTGCGACACTTGTTGATGAGGGTGCGCACAGCGGCAAACAGCTTGCCTTGATGATCCTCGATATTGATTTTTTCAAATTGGTGAACGATACCTACGGGCATGCTGCCGGTGACGAAGTACTCAAGGAGTTTGCCAGCCGGATATCGACGAATGTCCGGGGAATTGACCTTGCCTGCCGACTGGGTGGGGAGGAATTTGTGATTGTTATGCCCGATACAGATGCAGAAACCGCGATGACAATTGCTCAGAGGTTACGAACACGCATTGCCGAACGCGCTTTTTCAACGGACACTGAGCAGATGATAGATGTGACCGTCAGCATTGGGCTGGCTGTTGCACACTGGCCTGATGATGATGCTGAGAAGTTGTTGCAGCGTGCGGATCAGGCGCTTTATCAGGCAAAACGGGACGGTCGAAATCGCGTACAGGCCGAAGCGGCACGGTCTGCTGCCTGAGTGTTTTGGCTCTGGAAGCGGTCGTTTCCAAGCTTCATTAACCTTAATTTTTTATTGTAAATCAATAGGGTACGGCCTTTAGTTTGGCTTATTCTTTATGCGCCTTTCGAGTGTGCTATGGTGTTTGGCACATAGTGGCGATTGGGCGCACTTGTTCGGGCAGATATGCCTTGGAGTTCCCTTCGACACAATAAAGCGAGATTGATCTCGCGTGTACTCAGGTCCGCCGCATCTCCTGGGTCCGCGGGAAAGGTCGGCTGGGGCGTGATAGGAGTGGCCTCCTCTATTACATCACGTGTCCGGCCGGCCACCCCCCTCCAAACTTGGCAGGATTATCAAAATCTCGCTGAGACTTTTCTGCTTAAGTGCGTTCAACGGGCAGGGTCTTCATTGAGAGAATGAACTCTTGGGAGAATTCATAGCGTGCCGAGAAAATTTAGGGGTGCAAATGGCGAATAAATCCCTAAATTGTGGCATGGGGCCCTTTGGACTGGAGTAAGAGTTGCACGCGAGACTTTTTCAAAATCTGTCGAGTAGGCTTGATGAGCAAATGGAGTTCTACAAGGCCTGGTTCGACAATCCAAAGACGGTAGGGGCTATTGCCCCGACCGGCACAATGCTGGCCCGGAAGATGGCGAGCACAATACGTCCGGCGGACGGGTCTATGGTTTTGGAACTGGGCCCGGGTAGCGGCGTGATTACCAAGGCAATTCTGGCGCACGGCGTTCAACCTCGAAACCTGGTTTCAATTGAATATTCCGAGCGATTTCTGCCCAGTCTGCGGCGGCGTTATCCAGGAGTGAACTTTGTTCATGGCGATGCTCTCAATCTCTCAAAGATTGCCGAAGAGCACGGAATAGAGAAGTTCAGCACAGTTATATCATCGCTACCCTTGTTGAGTTTTCCTGTCCTTTGGCGCGTTCGGCTTATTGATAAAATGCTCGATTTCCTGGAGCCGGGCGGGTCTTTGATACAGTTTTCCTATGGGCGACAGCCACCGGTTCCGGCGCGCTGTAAACGATATACGGTGAGCCATGTGGAGACAGTGTGGTTTAATTTGCCCCCTGCGCGAATATGGGCCTATCAACGCTCAGTGGCCGTGCCGGGCCAACCTCGCCCAGGGCTTTCCAGGTCTGTGGAAGACCTGACGACAGTCGGTTGAAACGAGAAATATGTTTCTGCGCAAGAAGCGCTCTACACCGGACTGAATTCCTTCAGGGGGTGATTTGCCCTTCAAGAAAAAAGGCAGGTGTCGAAGCCTGCCTTTTGCTTTTACGTCAAGATCAGTTCGCTATTTGATCTTTGTCTCTTTGAACTCGACATGTTTGCGTACAACCGGGTCATATTTTCTGACAACCATTTTCTCTGTCATCGTCCGCGCATTCTTCGTCGCGACGTAATAGAAACCGGTTCCGGCGGTGCTTTGCAGCTTGATTTTGATCGTGGCTGGCTTCGCCATAGCGAATTCCTCAATAAATACAGAACCCTGGGGAAATTCCCGGGAATCCTCCTGAAAAGTTGCCGCAGATTAGCCCGAAGGGCCGGGAAGTCAAGAGATGAGGTGGGCAGAGTTCATCTGTTTTGCTCGGTGCTTTTTGCTCCTGACCAGCGCCAACCCACGATGAGTAGATAAAGGGCAAAGGTAGAGGTCATTACAATGGCCAGTCCGTGAGGGTCCCAGGTGTCCATAGCGACCCCTGCCATGGGTGGGCCGATCAGAGCACCGGTTGAGAACATGAGGATAAAAGCGGCGTTGGCGGCTGCCAGATCGGCCCCCCTGAAGCGTTCCCCCAGCATTGAGAGGCCGACTGTGTACAGACCTATCACAACCCCGCCAAAGACGAACAATGCAGGGAGGAAGATGACAAGGTGCTGTGACACGAGAGGGAGAAGTGCGGCGCCGGCAAAACCGAACGCTGCACAGAAGAGTAGGACCGTTCGGCGGTCCATTCTGTCGGAGGCCATTCCGATCGGGATATTGCAGACCATGCTTCCGGTAG
>CAZNLO010000020.1:0-34401 GCA_964573935.1 uncultured Parvibaculum sp.
TTGCAGGCACATGCACTGCTTCGCACGACGCCAGGATGTAGAATTCGTCGGGGTCGAGCACAACATTAAGGCCTGCATTTGTGTAAATGGGCTCCCAGAAGTCCAGCACCTGATAGCCCTCGCGCAGATCAACATCTATCAACCCGGAATGACGTTTGCCGCGATAGCCAACCAGGCCCGTTTCGGGGTCGCCTTTCAGATCAACCGTGAGCGCCAGACCACCATTAATATCGGCGGCATCTCCGTCCACGAGCCTCTCGCGCTCATGTAATCGCTGCATCTCCGCATCGCTATAGGTTGACTGTCCGCGCCGGAAGCGGATTTGGGCAAGCCGGGAGCCCGCCCGCACAAGGACGGAGAAAGTCCTGGGGCTGATTTCCAGATAGAGGTGCCCCTTGTACCCGGCTTCAACCTGATCGAACTCCGCACCGTGATCGGTGATTAACCGGGTGAAGACATCCAACCGGCCGGTTGAGCTTTTTGGATTTGCCGCAGCACTGGTGCGTTCGGAAAGAGCGAGCGCTTCCATCAACGGGACCAGATAGACACACCCCGTTTCCAGGACGGCGCCTTCGGTCAAATCGATCTTGTGGAAGGCAAACTGCTCCACCTTGTCCATTACGCTTGATTTGGGGCCGGGCAGAAAGCTTGCGCGCAGCCTGTAAGCGGTGGGACCAAGGCGCAGGTCCAGACTGGCAGGCTGCACCTGATCCGCCTCGATTTCCCGGGTCGCCCAGATTTCACGGTCCTGGACCAGAGCCCGGATGGTGTGGGCAGGCAGAATGCCGGTGGCGTGCGTGGCTCCCCGGGTCGCACGCGGGGTCACGCCATCATGGTCGGGAAACAGATCACTTGCCGTTTTGGTCATTCATCCGTCCAAATTTTGCCCTGGCATGCGTCCAGAACGCTCCAGGCCTCGTCTGGAAACCGTTATAAGCGGGCTGGGAGCCTGAACCAAGAGCTATCAGCCCTTGACGGAGACCTGCCCCATCCCCTAAGACAGTTTTAATGTTTGTGGTGATTTGAGCCGATCGGCTTGCGGCCACGTTAAATAATTCGCTAAAAGGTCGGGTGTAAGAGCCTCGATCCGTCCGATCGGGGTTTTTTATTGGGACACAGAAAATGAGTAGATCTAACGCTAAAGCACCCTACCGCCCCCGCACACTTGGCGTGCATGGCGGGACAGTTCGCAGCCCGTTTGGTGAAACCAGCGAGGCCCTGTTCCTCACATCGGGCTATGTCTATGACAGTGCCGAGGCCGCTGAAGCCCGGTTTAAGGGCGAGGATGAAGGCTTTATTTACAGCCGGTTTTCCAATCCCACAGTTCGGATGTTTGAAGAACGCATGATTGCTCTGGAGGGGGCAGAGGATGCGCGGGCAACCGCCACGGGCATGGCCGCCGTCACAGCCTCCCTGCTCTGTCAATTGTCCGCCGGAGACCATGTGGTCTCGGCCAAGGCTCTGTTTGGCTCGTGCCGTTACATTATTGAGGACCTGCTGCCGCGCCTGGGGATCAGCAGCACGCTCATCGACGGGACCGATCTGGAAGCCTGGGCGACGGCGGTTCAGCCCAACACCAAAGCGTTCTTCCTGGAAACACCCTCCAATCCGACGCTCGAAATTATCGACCTGAAGGGCGTGGCCGACATTGCCCACAAGGCGGGGGCCCGGCTTGTTGTCGACAATGCGTTCGCCACGCCGGTCCTGCAACGACCGATGGAGTTTGGCGCCGATATTGTTGTCTATTCCGCCACAAAGCACATTGACGGCCAAGGGCGCTGCATGGGGGGCATCGTGCTGGGGAACCAGGAATTCATCACCGACCATCTGGCAAATTTTCTGCGTCAGACCGGACCCGCCCTCAGTCCGTTCAATGCCTGGGTCATGTTGAAAGGCCTTGAAACGCTGGATTTGCGGGTTCGAGAACATGCGTGCAATGCGCGCTGTGTTGCTCAAGCCCTTGAAGACAGTTCCAAGGTCGCCCGCACCCTCTATCCAGGCCTCACCAGCCACCCTCAATTCAAGCTGGCGATGGCGCAAATGGAGCTTGGAGGCAATATTGTCGCGTTTGAGCTGGAAGGCGGTAAAGCCGCCGCTTTCAGATTTGCAAATGCCCTGCGGATCATAAAAATCTCCAACAATCTGGGAGATGCCAAAAGTCTGATAACCCACCCGGCAACGACAACCCACCAGCGGCTTGACGAGGAGACCCGGGAAGAGCTCGGTATTACGCAGGGTCTCCTGCGCCTTTCTGTTGGTCTGGAAGACCCCAGCGACCTTGTTGACGATCTCACGTGCGCCCTTGCCGCAGTATAGTTAACCAAACCACGCTTGTTTGTTTCTAATTCGTTAGGCATATGAACGGAACACAACGCCTCAGTAACCTGTGGTTAGGCTCGTCTCGCCTAGATTGGGAGTCCCCTCAGGAGAGCGCCGATGAGATATGGTTTTCAAGATAGCACCGAGACAAAAGCATCCGGACCCACGGGTCATTACTGCAAGACCACCCGGTCGATCAGGATAGAAGTCGAGCCCATTTATCTGGCCGATCAGTCTGATCCCGATCAGGGGTATTATGTGTGGGCCTACACGGTTCTCATCTGCAATGAAGGCCGCGAAGCGATCCAGCTCCGCGCCCGCCATTGGCAGATTTCCGACGGCCACGGCCAGGTTCACGAGGTCAAGGGAACCGGCGTTGTGGGCGAGCAACCTGTCATTCTGCCCGGTGAAACATATGAATATACAAGTGGCACGCCATTAGCCTCTCCATCTGGTATCATGGTTGGTACCTATCGGATGGAGACACGACATGGCGAGAAATTTGATGTGGCGGTACCGCCCTTCCCGCTTGATTGTCCCCATGCGGACAGGATGATCCACTAGAACTTCTGACGGGCCCGCGTTGTTCGACATTCGACCTATATTTCTTGTCAACGGGATCCTGTTGGCGATGCTTGGTGCGGCAATGTTTCTGCCTGCGCTTGTGGATATTGCTGTCGGCAATGACGACTGGCTGGTCTTTGCGGGCTCCGCCATGCTCACTTTATTCATCGGCGTGGCTTTTGCCCTCATGACATGGGGCCATGCGGGCAATTTGAGCGTCCGCGAGGCCTTTATTCTGGTGGTCTCGGTCTGGACAATGCTGCCTGCTTTTGCCGCCCTGCCCTTTGCCTTCTCCGGTCTTGAGCTTTCCTATACTGACGCCTTCTTTGAGGCCATGTCGGGCCTTACCACCACCGGGTCCACGGTGATAACCGGACTTGATACCGCGCCGCCGGGCATTTTACTGTGGCGCAGCCTCCTACAATGGCTCGGGGGCTTAGGGATTATCGTCATGGCGATTGCCATTCTACCAATCCTTCAAATCGGCGGCATGCAGCTTTTTAAGGTCGAGGCGTTTGATGCGACGGAGAAAGTTCTGCCCAGCGCCGCCCAGCTTGCGGGCTCTCTCATTTCGTTCTACGCAGCCGCCACTGCGCTGACCGCCATTGCCCTGTGGGTGGCCGATATGAGCTTCTTTGACGCGGTCAACCACGCCATGACCTCTATCGCAACGGGAGGTTTTTCAACACGCGATACCTCGATCGGTTTTTTTGCCAGTGCCAAGGTCGACTGGATCATCATTGGTGCCATGATTATCGGCAGTCTGCCGTTCGCGCTCTACCTGCAGATATTGCGGGGGCGCCCGGCCAAGCTGTGGCAGGATTCTCAGGTACAGGTGTTTTTTGGAATATTGCTTCTGCTCGTCGCAGCTCTGTTCTTTTACGAGAAAGCGGGGATGGGAGAGCCCGGGGCCCTGAACGAGCTGCGCTATTCCGCCTTCAATGTCATCTCAATAATGACAGGCACCGGATACACCAATCACGACTATTCCCTGTGGGGACCGTTTGCGGTTACGATTTTCTTTTTCATCATGTTCATCGGCGGATGCGCTGGCTCCACGTCGTGCGGCATCAAAATTTTCCGTTTTCAGGTCATCTACCAGGCCGCTTCCGTTCAGATACGCAGACTTATCCATCCAAATGGTGTGTTTGCACCTCGCTACAATAACAAGCCCATCGCCGACAGCGTCACCGCCTCGGTGATGAGTTTTATGTTTCTTTTTATCCTGACCCTGGGGACCGTCTCGGTCCTGCTAACATTAATGGGGCTGGATACGGTGACGGCACTTTCGGCGGCGGCGTCCGCCATTTCCAACGTCGGGCCGGGACTTGGGCCTGTTGTGGGACCATCGGGGAATTATTCCAGCCTGCCGGACCTCGCCAAATGGCTGCTGTCGATCACGATGCTGATCGGCCGACTTGAAATTTTCACCGTTCTTGTCATCTTTACGCCGACATTCTGGCGGGGATAGGTAAGGAAAAAAATGGGCGCGCGCTATACACCTAGAGAGATGATCGCAAAGCTCATCGGGTTTGACACGGTCAGCCGGAATTCCAACCTCAAACTCATCTGTTTTGTCGAAGACTATCTGGACGGCTGGGGGGTTCCTCACGCCCGTGTTGAGAATGAGACGGGGACCAAGGCCAATCTTCTGGCAACCCTTGGACCTGGCGATGTCGCGGGCGGTATTGTTCTGTCAGGACACACAGATGTGGTACCCGTCGACGGGCAGGACTGGACGGGAGACCCGTTTACACTGGCGGAGCGTGACGGCAGGCTTTTTGGTCGCGGCACTTGCGATATGAAGAGTTTTTTTGCCATTGCACTGGCTCTTGTGCCCGATTTTCTTGCCCGCGACTTGCAGGTTCCCCTCCATTTTGCCCTTTCCTATGATGAGGAGGTCGGCTGCCTTGGTGTGCGCCCTCTCATCGACCAGGCGATCTCCCGTCTGCCCCGGCCTCAGGTCGTGATTGTTGGTGAACCCACAGACATGGGAGTCGTCAACGCCCACAAAAGCATCCATGCCTTTCGCACGCACGTCACGGGCCTTGAAGGCCATTCAAGTGCGCCTCACGAAGGCGTCAATGCGGTCATGATTGCGGCTGAACTCATCCACTTCATCGGGACCATCCAGGATGACATGAAGGCCAAGGGTGACCCGACAGGACGTTTCATCCCCCCCTATACGAGTGTCCATGTCGGGCCGATTGAGGGAGGCACGGCGCTGAACATCATTCCCAAAGATTGCTCGTTTCAATGGGAGTTCCGCTCCCTCCCGGGTCAGGATGCCGATGAGATCATCGCCCGCGTGGCGGCGTTTTCCAAAACACACCTGCTTCCCAAAATGCACGAAGTGTCTCCAGACACAGGCGTTGAAACAATTTCCAGCGCTCACGTGCCCCCACTCGTTCCAGAGGATGGCTCGCCGGGGGAAACTCTGGTGCTGAAGCTTGCCGAACAAAATACAACCCAGGCGGTGTCTTACGGCACGGAAGCGGGGCTCTTTCAGCTTGCAGATATTCCGACCGTTATCTGTGGTCCGGGCAGTATCTTGCAGGCCCACAAGCCAGATGAATATGTCACGGTTGCGCAGGTTGAGGCGTGCGAACGCTTTATGCGCCGCCTGATCGAGCATGTTCACGGAGCTGTTTGAGAACAAGCCTTCAGCGAACGATGAGGTGCGCCAGAGAGCGTTTTATTTCTGCCGTCAGCGCCTGGTCGAACTCGCCTGCCAGTTTTTCCACCACCCGGAAATAGGCAAGATCACGTTCGTTCAGCGTGGCGCTTTCCAGAACTTCGACACGCGCCTCCGCCACAATTTCCACCAAATGAGACGTCGCCGGTGGCCCGACATCAACATGGCTGAAGCTGGCACGAAGTATTCCGACAAGCGCCAGATCAGGCTCGTCTCTGAACAAGCCTGCAAGCCCCTCGGCAACCTGCAGCTCCTCCTCAGCCACCGTTGCCTCGGTAACAATCAGCGTGACCAGACCGCGCGCACCTGCGGTCTCTATGCGCTCATCTGTCCAGCGCCGGATAATTGAGGCCGGCGTCAGGCGATGCAGATGCTCGACATATGGCGCTCTGAGGGCTGGCTGGTACTGATCGACCACTTCAATGGCGGCGACTTTAAGGATAAGAGGCTGGCGATGCTGGAAGGTAATCGCAAGGTCCGCAGGAGCCGCGGGGGGAGTGGTTGTGCACCCCGCAACCAAGGCCAGGAAAAGTCCCGCAAAACCCAAAGCTACACTGCGCAATAAATCATCCTCTCAGGTCTGCCGGATCAAACTCATACATCTGGGCGCAGAATTCACACTTGGTTTCTATCTGGCCATTTATCGTCATGTGATCCAGGTCATCTTCATCAAAAGTGCGCAGCACCCCTTCGATTCGTTCCCGGGTGCAGCGACAGCCAAACTCGACACCGTGAGGAGTGTAAACCCGAACACCGTCCTGGTGAAAGAGGCGATAAAGGAGCCGGTCGGCGGCAACGTCTGGATCAAGCAGTTCCGCATCGCTCACAGTGTCCAGCAGGATCGTCGCGTGTTCCCAGTTCCGCTCTTCATCTGTGAAGTCGCGTATATCTTCGGGCTCGCGAAACCCCGTCAATCCACCCTCTTCAGGCAGATGCTGGATCATCACCGCTCCGGCTCTCCAGCTTACACGCACCGTGTCATCGCCCTCACCATCCGGGTTCCTGGCATAGAGCGGGCCGACCGCCATACGAATGCGCGTTGCGATTTGCTCCGACTGGGCGAAATACTCATGTGCTGCTTCGCTCAACCCTCCCTCACCCAGTTGAACGATGCCCTGATAGCGCTCCATGTCTGCGCCCTGGTCAATGGTGAGGGCAAGATAGCCTTTCCCCAGTAGCGCCGCTGGGCGTTTCAGCCCCGCTTTCTGAGCGACCCTGAAAGCATCATGGTCGATGTGAGCGTAGCCACGCAATTTCCCGGGGCTTTCAAAATCGGCAACCAGCATGGAAACCGGTCCGTCGGTTTTGGTTTGCAGGGTCAGACGGCCTTCAAACTTGAGAGCCGTGCCCAGAAGGGCGACAAGAGTGAGCGCCTCTCCCAACACAATGGCCACCGGCTCGGGATAATCATGACGCGCCATGACTTCGCTCACCAGCGATGACAGCCGCACGATCCGGCCCCGCACCCCGATCCCTTCAACCTGGAAGGGAAGAACCATGTCTTCCATGGGGGTGGGGCTGGAGGAAGTTTTACCGCTGGCCGGCTGATCGCTCGTGCTCACGCAAGACACCATGTCAGAATACTCTTTTGAGCATGCAGCCGGTTTTCCGCGCCATCAAACACCACCGATTGAGGGCCATCGATCACCGCTGCCGTCACTTCTTCCCCCCGGTGGGCAGGCAGGCAATGCATGAAAATTGCTTCTTTATGGGCGAGGGCCATCAGGCGCTCATCCACCTGATAGGGGGCCAGAAGATTGTGCCGTGAGGCCACCACGTCCTCTGCATCCCCCATCGAGACCCAGGTATCGGCAACCACACAGTCGGCACCGGCCACCGCTTCGTCAGGATCGCTGGTAAAATTGACACGGGCATTCCTGGCCTTTGCCCATGCAACAATTTCCGGCGCGACGGCCAGCTCCCGCGGGCAGGCAACGCGGAGAGAAAAATCAAATTGCGCAGCCGCATGTATCCAGGAAGCCGCGACATTGTTGCCGTCCCCTGACCAGACGACCGTACGGTTGTTGATCGGGCCTTTATGCTCTTCAAAAGTCAACACATCCGCCATGAGCTGGCAGGGGTGCGTTCGGTCGGTCAGCCCGTTAATCACCGGAACGCTCGCATGTTCAGCCAGTTCCAGAAGCTTTTCATGGCTGTCCGTGCGGACCATGATTGCATCCACATAACGTGACAGAACGCGGGCGGTATCGGCCACGCTCTCCCCGCGCCCGAGCTGCATTTCCGCACCGTTCAGCATCAGCGTCTCACCACCGAGCTGGCGCATCGCCACATCAAAAGACACGCGCGTCCGTGTTGAAGGTTTTTCAAAAATCATTGCCAGTACGCGGCCCTCAAGAGGACGGTCGGGATCGACGGCCCCCTGGGGTTTCCCGGCACGCGCGGCTTTGCGTATTCGCGCATTATCAATAATGGATCGCAGGCTCTTTTTATCCACGGTGTCCAGATCAAGGAAATGCTTTGGTGTCTCACTCATCGTGCACTCTCCTTTGATTTTTCTCCGGCTCTGATCGCCGCGCACGCAGCGCTGATTGCCTCTACCACCTGATCGATATGGGTATCTTCAATAATCAGCGGCGGCAGAAGGCGCACCACGTTATCGCCTGCACCAATGACCAGCACCCGCTGGTCGCGCATGGCTGCGACAAGGCCCGTATTGGTGGTTTTACATTTCAGGCCCAGCATCAGGCCTTCACCGCGAACGCTTTCGATAATGTCGGCGTTTTCATCGGCCAGCATGGCGAGCTTCTGCTTCAGCCGCAGACTTTTTTGCCGGACACCCTCCAAAAAACCAGCGCCCAGCACAATATCAAGCACCCCATTGGCCACCGCCATTGCCAGCGGGTTGCCGCCGAACGTTGACCCGTGGGTTCCCGCTGTCATGCCCCTGGCGGCCTCTTCGGTCGCCAGACACGCCCCGACGGGAAAGCCGCCTCCCAGCCCTTTGGCGGAGGCCAGAATGTCCGGCGTCACGCCGGCCAGCTCATGGGCAAAGAGATGCCCGGTGCGGCCAATACCGGTTTGCACTTCATCCAGCACCAGCAAAATGCCAGCTTCGTCGCACATCTTGCGAATAGCCTGCAAGGCGGTGAGTTCCCACGGACGGATGCCGCCTTCGCCTTCGATGGGTTCGAGAAGAACACCTGCGGTGGCTGGCCCGATCGCTTCCTTCAAGGCTTTTAAGTCCCCCATTGGCACCTGCACAAAGCCCGGCATGCGACGGCCAAACCCTTCCAGGTATTTCTCCTGACCCCCGGCTGCAATCGTTGCCAGGGTGCGGCCATGAAAGGCCCCCTCAAAGGTGATAAGTTCGTCACGTTCTGGCGCACCATTGGCCGCGTGATATTTCCGGGCCATCTTTATGGCGCACTCAACCGCCTCACCACCTGAATTGGTGAAGAAAACCGTGTCGGCGAAAGTCGCCTCAACGAGACGTTCAGCCAGGCGCTGCTGGCCGGGGATGCGATACAGGTTCGAGGTGTGCCAGAGCCTGGCTGCCTGGGCACTCAGCACCTCGACCAGGTGCGGGTGCGCGTGCCCCAGCGACACAACGGCAACGCCGGCCCCAAAGTCGAGGTAGCGCTCGCCCGTGGGCGTTACAAGATAGGGTCCCTCGCCGCTCTCAAATTCGAGATCGACCCGGCCATAGGTCGGCAATACTGGTGTCATCATCGGTTCGCTCCCGAACGCCAACGAAAAAAGCCGCCCAAATAACCGGCGGCTGCGCGAGAAGCGCCGAAGTATCGATATTTCGGGGAGCTTTGTCAATTGGCTGGAAAGTGAAGGCGCACGAAATTTATGTGACCTGTCAACGTGTTAGAGTAGATGTTTTGCCGGGATCAGGACTTGAGCCGATAGCCGCGTCGCAAAACAAAGTCTGAGACAATCCACAGAGTCACGTTACAGCCGATGACAACCCAGACCCCGATCACGATTGAGCCGTCGGCAACGCCTGTGAAGGCGTAGCGAAAACCATCAATGAG
This sequence comes from uncultured Parvibaculum sp., assembly GCA_964573935.1. GTDB lineage: Bacteria > Pseudomonadota > Alphaproteobacteria > Parvibaculales > Parvibaculaceae > Mf105b01. The sequence continues at coordinate 9,580 of CAZNLO010000020.1, forward strand.
ATAGAAAAAGGGATTGAATGTGGTGAAAATATAGGCGAACTCCGGTAACTGCTTCACCGAATAGAACGTGCCCGACAGGAATGCGAGCGGGGTAATGATAAAGTTTGTTATGGCTTGAAGGTGATCGAACTTCTCAGACCACACGCCCGCCAGCATCCCCAACAGGGACAACATCAAAGACGCCCCGGCAGCGAAGAAAATGACGGCCCATAGATGGGTGATGGTAATGGCAACAAAGGGCAACATGCCCAGGGCGGTGACAAACCCCACGAACACGCCCCGGGTCACACCGGCCATGGCAAAGCCGATATTCAACTCAGCCGCCGACAGAGGCGGCATCAGCACATCGACAATGTTTCCTTGTATCTTGGAAATCATGATGGAGGATGAGGTGTTGGCAAAGGCATTTTGCAACATCGTCATCATAATAAGGCCAGGAGCCAGAAATTCAGCAAAGGGAATGCCGTTCACATCCGGTCGCATACTGCCAAGGGCGAGAGAGAAAATTGCCAGGAACAACAGTGTCGTGATGACCGGGGCCAGAACCGTCTGGGTAACAACCTTAAAGAACCGCCGCACCTCTTTGAGATAGAGGGTCCACATGCCCAGCCAGTTAAATGCCCCGAAATGACGCGAGCCTTCAGGCAAAAAATTTTCTGTGCTCATGACCCACCTCTTCCATGTTCCGGGACTGCATCGGGAACGTCATCGTACTGGTTTGTGACCCATATGTAGTCCCCATCCTTGTGGACCGGAAATAGGGGATCGAAACGCCATCCGCAACGGTGCAGGGGTGCCTTTTGGCGTAAATTGCAAAAAAACCTGTGCATAACGCAAATTTCCTGTGGATAAGACGCTCCGGCGGTTAACCAAATCTTGCGCTCGGGACAGCTTATTTTGTATATTCCAGATATTGGCACACGACATCTAGTGGGAATTGGAGGCTTGCATTAACCTTTTTCCAGAGGAGTCGAGCTTAACCCCCTAGAGGACGCACTTCGTGCCCAAGGGGGATGTCGGGACAGGCAGCGGCCAAAGCCACTGCCATTTTAAGGGGATAAGAGACCATGTGGACGGAAGACCGGGTTGCAGTTCTGACGAAACTTTGGGCTGAGGGACTGAGCGCAAGCCAGGTTGCCAAACAGCTTGGCGGCGTGACCCGCAACGCGGTGATCGGCAAAATACACAGGTTGGGCCTTTCGGGACGGGCCACCACCAACCGGGCACCACGGGCACGGCCGGCAGCCCCCCGGGTTGCCGCTCCACGTTCACAGCAAACGGCGGCACCACGCCCCGCTGAAGCCAAAATGTCACCGCCCACATCTGCACCTGAACCCCAAATTCTAATGCCCGTCGAGATCGAACCCGGCAAACTTGCAACGGTTCTCACCCTTACCGAGCAGACATGCAAATGGCCGATCGGTGATCCGGGCACCGAAGGGTTCCACTTCTGCGGTCACTCCGCAGACCCCTCCATGCCTTATTGTGCCGCTCATGCGCGACTTGCCTATCAGCCAGTGCAGCCGCGACGGCGTACAGACCGCCGAGCCAAGGGTTTTGGTGGCTGATCCGTTTGGTTTGGACGGTACACACTTTAGAAATCAGACACGGAAAAGCCGGCTTTCACAGCCGGTTTTTTCATGCCAGTTTGGTCTTGCCAAACGCACCGCTCAGAGGCGAGGGCTCTCACGCGCAAACTCATCGTCGAGGGGCTAAAGAGCCGTTTGCCGCAGTGGGCGACAAAGGAGGCCGGTACGTCTATAACTGCCGTCACATGACAAAATATCATTAACTATGGTGCCTGGGGAGGGACGACACTCATGACGGATATTTCAGGAAAAGTTGCGGTTGTGACGGGTGCAGCCAGCGGCATTGGCCGGGCAACCGCCTGTCTGCTGGCCAGCGAGGGCGCGCGACTTGCCATCACGGATGTGGATCGCTCAGGGCTGGAAAAAACCGCCGACATGATCCGGGCGGCGGGTGGTGATGTCACGACCTGTCTCGTCGATGTCGCCGACAGGGACGCGGTCTATGCGTTCGCAGATCAGGTTGCAGCCGATATGGGGGGAGCCGACATTGTTGTGAACAATGCCGGTGTGGCCCAGATGGCGCGGGTGGAAGACCTGACTTATGATGATTTTGAATGGGTGATGAACATTGATTTCTGGGGAATGGTTTATGGGAGCAAAGCCTTCCTGCCGCAAATGCAAGCGAAGGGGGCCGGACATATTGTCAATGTCTCCTCCATTTTCGGGCTGATCGCCGTGCCCAGCCAAGCGGCTTACAATTCCGCCAAGTTCGCCATTCGAGGATTTACGGAAGCCTTGCGCTTGGAATTCAAGGGAACGCAGATCAAGGTTTCCAGCGTTCATCCCGGCGGCATCAAAACAAACATTGTCCGCAATGCGCGGTTTTTGCAAAGCACCAGCGTTGGCGAACGCGAGGAAGCGGTCAGCGGGTTTGACAGGCTCGCACGTACAACGCCCGAGAAAGCAGCCAGGACCATCGTGAGGGGCATTCGGAAAAACAAACCGCGTATCCTTATCGGCTTTGATGCGCGTTTGGTTGACTGGACACAGAGGCTCCTGCCCACACGGTACGGCTTTTTGTTCAACCGCCAAATTCAGGAACCTGGCACTAGGCTTGATTAGCGGCAACGGGCACTGGCGAGGCGGTGTGTTGGCGCGCCAGGACCCTGCGGGCCGCCCGGTCGAAGTCGGGCTCAAGGTAGGGCGCCAGAACATCAAACAGTTGAGACAGTCCCCCGATCATGTCCGAGCGCGTGATCGCATGGTCGGGCGCGGTAATCTGGATATGGCGGACCCAGTTACTCCATATGAGCCAAGTGTTAAGAGCAACGGAGCGAAACCCATCGCGTCCGCGCGGCTTTCGCATGTTACCATCTTGCGCAACCTGCCGGGCGATGGCTTCCAGATTTTCAAGCGCCCATGCCTGCATTACCTGATAGCGGCGAGACAGGTCTTCATCCCGCCGTAAAAGATAGAGCAGCCCGCCAAAGAAGAACCGGTACTCCCATACAACGTCCAGGCTGCGGAGGTAGAAGTCTGCAAAGCGCGCAGGCCCAATGGGCGGATCAATATCAACGCTGAGAGCGTCCCGGAAGTCCTTTTCCAATCCCTCGAACAAAACGCAGACAATCTCCTCCTTGTTCTTGAAGTGATAGTAGAGATTGCCGGGACTGATGTGCAGAGCTTCAGCAATCTGGGTGGTCCCGATAGCCTGTGCCCCTTGCGCGTTCATCAGGCTGCGCGCCTTTTCAAGTATCCGGTCTCTATTGTTCATCTGTTCTCCTGACCCTGTTCATATCAAAATCCGGGGCCACCGGACAGAATTGACTCTCTCCATTTAGAGGTATACCCCTATTTAGAGGTTTTCCTCTAATTTTGTTTCTGGAGGCTCCATGTCCGATGCAACCGCTGAGACCCCTTCGCGCATGGTTGTGCGGCGGGTGCCGTTCTCATACCGGGACACACCTTCTGTCAAGGCATGGTCCGGGCACTGGAACCCGCACCGCCCGGAGTTCTCCCATATTGTGAATGCCGCTTCTCTCGCAATGCCCTATCTGGAACCCTACCTCATCAAAACCATGCGCCAGGCCCGCGAGCGGATTACAAGCCCCTCTTTGCAAAAAGAGCTGGACCTGTATGTCGCGCAGGAGGCCATGCATTTTCGCCAGCACAGAAAATTTAACGATACGCTGTCCGCTGCTGGCTACCAGGCCATTTCGTCCCTCGAAGAAAAGCTGCGAAGTGACTATGACGCGCTGGGGAGGGAACGCTCTCTTCGGTTCAATCTCGCCTACGCGGAAGGGTTTGAGTCCATGGCGCTGGCACTTGGCCATATGCTTATTGAGGACCGGGTTTTTCTCTTTGGTGACAGCGACCCGGCTGTCGCATCGCTTGTGCTGTGGCATTTTGTCGAGGAAATTGAACACAAGAATGTTGCGTTTGATGTGTTTGCCCATCTGCATGGCAGCTACTTCTGGCGGATGGTGGGACTGGTCTATGCAACGGCTCACATCTTCTGGCGCACCGGCCAGAGTTACCGCGCCCTGCTGAAAGAAGACGGCCTGTGGCGTAACATGCAGGCCCGTGTGCGGCTTGCAAAAATTCTTGGGCGGATCATCAAAAACATTGCTCCCAGGTGGTTTCATATCTGGCGCCCCAGCTACCACCCTTCCCAGGTTAACGATCCGCAATGGGCACGCGACTGGGCCAAACTGTTTGACGCGGACCCGCAAGGCGCCGCCAGCCTCGACACGTCCCGCCTGGGAGAGAACCTCCCCGTTGCGGCTCGAATCCATCCACCCAGGACACCCACTCAAAAGGACGACGTATGACAACGGCCACACTTTCAACAATCCTGCCGCGCATGCAAACGCTTCTATTCCTGAACGGCGTCGGGCTGTTCATTGTTGGCGTGGTGTTCGGCTGGGCCTGGTTCTTTCATCTGCTCGGGGAGATTGTCCTGTGGCCGTTGCCCATTCAGATAGAAGTCTCCATTCCCGGTGATGCCCGGTCTTTCCGAATGGGCCACATGGAGGCCATCACCCAGGGCCTCCTGCTCATGGCGCTTGCATTTGGCGGACAGTTCATGCGCCTCAGCGCGAAGGAGTTTGCCGCCCTGTTCTGGTCCGCTCTCATCACGGCATGGCTGTTCACACTGCCTGCCATGGCCAACACTTTTTTTGGCACTCGCGGCCTTGCTTTTGGTGGTGGCCCCTTCAAGGAAAGCCTGGCAAATGATGTGATCTATCTGTTTGGCTGGCCGCCGGTGCTCGCGGTCCATATTCTCTTCGCACTAGCGGCCCTTGGGCTGTGGCGTCAGTTAAAGACACAGCAAGCATAAAGCTTGAGGGGATAGAAGCCGTCAGGCCTATCTGTCGTTGTGGCTTGAGATACAGAGCGGGTCGTGCGCCTGCGTATCTTCGGCAGCAACGGGGGCAACAAGGGCGAGCGCCAATACAACCGTGGCGAATACCAGTGTTGCCAGGAAATTGGCGATCAGGCTCTGTGGGAGGGGCTGAGGCTGGCGGGGCATGGGTTTCTCCTAATGTGAAGGCATCTGCTCTCCCTCACTCTCGCCGCATTCACCCTTAAAATCCTCTCCCCCCGGTATCGAATTGTAACAAATCGTTTCACCCGGCCTTTCTGTTACCACCGGTTACAAATTTTTCGCTCAATCGGTGCGCAATTGGACTAAATTGAGCCTATGAGCCCTTTGCCCCATCTTCTTGTGGTCGATGATGACCGAGAAATACGCGACCTTCTGAAACGCTTCCTCACCAAACACGGGTTTCGTGTCACTGTGGCGGAAGACGGAAAAGCGTGCATGACAGCGGTCGAAGGGGGGCACTTCGACCTTGTTATTCTTGATGTCATGATGCCGGGGGAAGATGGCTTGAGCGTCTGCCGACGGCTGCGTGCCAGCCATACACTCCCGGTCATTATGCTCACCGCCATGGGAGAGGACACCGACCGGATTATCGGGCTTGAGATCGGTGCCGACGATTACCTTCCCAAACCGTTCAACCCACGCGAACTTCTGGCCCGTATTCGCGCTGTCCTGCGACGTTCTCCTTCCGAGCGCGACGCACCAACATCGGGCGAGTGTTTTCATTTCCAGGGTTGGGATCTTGATCCGCGCTCCCGCACCCTTGTTGACCCGCAAGGATGCGCCGTGGAGCTGACATCCGGCGAATTTGATCTGTTGCTCGCGCTTACCAAACGCCCCAACCGTGTGCTCTCCCGCGATCAGCTTCTGGACATCACCAAAGGGCGCGAAGCCATGCCATTCGACAGAAGTATTGATGTGCAACTCTCCAGACTGCGCAAGAAAATCGAGGATGACCATACAGCCCCACGCTTTATCAAGACCATCCGCGGCGGTGGTTACATGTTCGCGACAGATGTGGAGCGCAGATGAACCGGCGACGCCATAGACACCGTAAAAACGACATCTCCCGTTTGGGAATCCGTTGGCGACGAAGAATGGCCCGCATCACGCCTTCCGGCCTCGCAGGGCGGATTATTTTCTTAGTCGGCGGCATTCTGCTTGTCGTGCAGGTGGTCAGTTGGGTGTTTGGTGATGATGATGACTGGAAAATCGATCAGCCGGAAAATATCATCGCTGACCAGATTGTTGCAGCGACGCTATTGCTCGACGGGACCGCTCCCTCTCAGCGCGCTGCCATAACCACGGCACTCAGCGGGTTGCTCATGCGCGTTGAAATTGACGGCGCACCCGGCCCGGCAAAAGCTCCAAGGTGGGCGATGGCGGAAATACAGGAGAAACTGGATGATCTTCTTGCTCCCCTTGGAGAGCGCGCTTTCCGAGTGGGACATCTTGATGAGTGGAGCTGGGACGGGGTGATTGTTTTGTCCGTGCAGTTACAAGACGGTAACTGGGTGATTTATCGCTTCCCCATACGGACCCTTTCGCTTTACGAAGAGGGAGGATGGGGCATTGGTACCGTGGTGTTCTGGTTGTTCGTTATAGGGTGCGTCTTCTGGTTCTCAAACCACCTGGCCCGACCTATCGGCACCTTTGCAGACGCGGCAGACAGGCTGGGCCGCGATGTCAATGTCAAGCCGCTCCCCGTTACCGGCTCCCGGGAACTCAGGCGGGCCGCCACGGCCTTCAACAATATGCAAACGCGCATTCAGCGTCTGGTGGACGACAGGGCGTTGATGCTTGCCGCCATTGCGCATGATTTGCGGACCGTTCTGACGCGCCTACGGCTTCGGGCCGAGTTTATCGAAGATGCCGAACAGCAAGATAAAGCCGCTGCCGACATCGAGGAAATGCAGGCCATGCTGGATGCGGGGCTTGCTTTTGCTCGCGGCGAGACGGAAGTAGAAGAACGCCGGACAACCGATCTGGCCGCACTGGTACGGGGACTGACGGAAGACTTCTCGCGAACAGACGGGCCTGCGTCCTATCAGGGGCCGGATCACCTGCCCTACCGCTGTGGCACACATGAAATTCGGCGTGCGGTTTCAAACCTGATCCGCAATGCCATCGTTTATGGATCGAAAGCCGACGTTCACCTGTCCAGTGGGCCGCTGGGGATAACAGTAAGTATAACGGATGAAGGCCCGGGCATTCCCCCGGAACTGCACGAGAACGTTTTCCAGCCTTTCTTCCGGGTGGAAAGCTCCCGCAACAGAAGCACCGGAGGGACCGGTCTGGGGCTTGCCATCGCGCGGACCATTGCCAGACGGCACGGGGGGGACATCACATTCAAAAATGGACCCGAGCGTGGACTGACGGCCACCTTGAGCCTTCCATCTTCTTCCTCCCAATCTTAACACCTTTGAGTTTTGCGGGCGGGCCTTGATCGCCTAGAGTGGGGGCTCTCTCCACCAAGGACCCCCTCATGACAGTAACGTCTACCCTTACGGGCCCTGGCCCCACATCGCATACCTATTTCTCCCAACGCCTGCGGCTTCATTACGTCGACTGGGGCAATGAGGAGGCCGAACCACTGCTGCTCATTCACGGCGGTCGCGATCATTGCAGGAACTGGGACTGGGTGGCACAATCCTTTCGTGAGACACATCACATCATCGCGCCAGACCTTCGCGGCCACGGCGACAGCCAGTGGATGATTGGAGGCACATACGATCTAACAGACTTCGTCTATGACATCGCGCAGCTTATTCACCAGAAGAAGCTGAACCCGGTAACGATCATCGCCCATTCGATGGGGGGAGCGGTCGCGCTGCGGTATGCAGGGCTTTACCCGGGCCTGGTGAAAAAACTCGTCGTCATTGAGGGGCTTGGCCCATCGCCGAAAATGATTGATGAGCATCTGCAAACACCCCTCCATGAACGCACCGCGAAATGGGTAGAGCAGATGCGAAAACTCTCCAGCCGCTTGCCGCGACGGTATGAGAGCGTGCTCGATGCACTCAAGCGGATGCAGGATGAAAACCCGCACCTCACGCCAGAACAGGCGCGACACCTGACCTTGCATGGGGTCAGTCAAAACGAGGATGGCACCTATAGCTGGAAGTTTGACAATTATGTCCGCGCCTTCTCACCAAATGGCTTCAGCCCGAAAGAAACCCAGCAGTTCTGGGCCCGGATCACCTGTCCAACACTGCTCATACGAGGGACCGAAAGCTGGGCAAGCGATCCTCTGAAAGACGGCAGGGTGAAACATTTTTCAGATGCAAGGGTTGAGAATATCGACAAGGCAGGCCATTGGGTCCACCACGATCAACTGGGCATCTTTCTTGATATGACGAAGGAATTTCTAGACGGTTAGTGGACGGAGGCCTTTATCAGCGCCTCTACTTCCTCGCTCCAGACGCGGCTTGCGGGCATTCGGACCGTCACCGTTGTTCCCCGCCCTTCAACGCTTGTGATCTCAAGGCGGCCACCGTGGGCTTCCACGAGTGATTTGGTAATGGCCAGCCCCAACCCTGTGCCTTCAAACCGGCGGGCCAGGGAATTGTCAGACTGGGTGAAAGGCTGGGTCATTTTTTCAACCCGGTCAGCCGGGATGCCGATGCCTGTGTCTTTCACCTGGATAGACAGTCCTGAAAACTCATCCAATGCGGCTGAGAGATCAATGCGCCCGTCAACCGGGGTAAATTTGACCGCGTTTGACAGGAGGTTAATCATGATCTGGCGAAATGACCGCTGGTCCGCCAGAAGTTCCGGCAGTCTGTCGCTGGTATGCACAAAAATGGGCGCATGAACCACTGCGGACTTCGCCCCGGAATTATCAGGTGCCGCCCGGTCCTGCGCCCAGGCCAGTTCCTTATCAATTTCAAGCCAATCGTCATCAAGTTCCAGTTCCCCTGACTCAATACGGGAAATATCCAGAATATCGTTGATTACAGACAGGAGGTGCCTGCTTGAGTCGTGAATGCTCCCCATATAATCCAGATAGCGGGCATTCTCAACCGGCCCAAACATCTCATCTTTCATTATTTCTGAAAAGCCGATGATCGCATTAAGCGGCGTGCGCAGTTCATGGCTCATATTTGCCAGGAACAGTGATTTCGTCTTATTGGCTGTTTCGGCGGACTTCAACGCTTCGCGAAGGTCTTTTTCCGCTGCTCTGCTGGCTGAAACATCCCGCACCACACCAACATAAAAGAGTTCATCTCCGATACGCATCTCCGTCACAACGAGTTCCAGGGGAAAGTTACTGCCGTCTTTTCGGCGTCCTTGTCCTTCGCGCGCACCTCGGCCTGCCAACTTTTCAAGTCCCCAGACACCGTCAGAGGCTCTCTTTCCTTCGGGAGCGTTCAGAATGACCGCGTCGGGCAACAAAATACCCGCGCCACAGCCAACCAGCTCGTTGGCCTCGTAACCAAAAACCTCCGCTCCCGCCGGATTTATCGACTGGATTACGCCATTTGCGTCTGTGGACAGAATGCCATCAGGTACGCTTTGCATCATTGTACGAAGCCGGATTTCACTTGCCTGCAACCGCTCCTGAGCAACCAACTGATGTGAAATATCCCGGATGCTGACAAGGAGGGCCAGGTCTCCTGAAATCTGTTTGATACCGCGCCAGCGGCACAGTGCACGGTGATAGGTCCCATCTGGATGACGGAAACGGAGCTGTCTTTCGGGACGCCGTTGCGACCAGGAGGCGGCCTCAGCGGCGTGCGCATGGAAAAGCTCCAGATCATCTGGATGCACCCGATCCGCCAAATGGCGGCCAACAAATGTGGATGCTTCCGCGCCCAGCCATTCATGGAAACCGGGGCCTAGAAAGATGACTTTCGTTTCAAAATCCACGATCGCAATCGCATCATCCACACCGTTAATCAGTGTTCGGTAGTGCTCAGTCGTATTGTCCAGATCTCGCCAATAACTGGTCATGCGCCGGGTTAATGCCGTCCAGTCGCGCGTGACGTCTCCGAACTCGTCCAGCGAAACAGGTACCAGGTCGATGATGGCGTCGGGGTCTTCAAGCATGTTAAGGGCCTGAGCCCGAAGCTCCTTCAGCGGTCCAAAACTTTGATTAAAGCTGTACTGGACGAAATAAGCGATGGGTAGGGAGAGGACAAACAAGCTCACCCAGATGATAAATTTCTCTACAGCCATGCCGTCTATACGGTGCCCGAAATACAGAATGAGGCAGGTGCTTACCACCAGAGGCATAACGATTGTGAGCGCCATGACTTTCATTCTTAACGAGAAAAAATGGGCATAACACCCGAGCGGCGCGAAAAACCGCCCGACAAGATCGGAGAAAACATAAAGAGCGATGAGAACAGTTACCGCCGCAAGCGGGGCGACACCGACAAGAGCATACAGATAGTCGGTGACCGGAACAGGGGCGGCTGCCTGAGCTCCAATGCTTATGTTGATAATCAACGGGCTGATAAGGGCGTAAATGCCAAAGCCTGCCGCAAAAAAATGGGGGAAGCGAGCAATTCGTATATCAGCTCTTTGCCGATCCGCTTCATTTCCCGCACACGCCAAGGCCACCGTGGTCGCCATGTACCGGGAGAGAGCCCCATATCCGAGCGCAACTCCAATGAGAGTATAGGCGCCCCCCCAATGGAGCATTGTGCGCAGAAGATCCGTACTCTCATACTCTCCCATGAGAGCAATTATCAAAAATGATACTGCCAGCGGTGCCAGCCACGTCACGAGGAGGACGGGCCTGAACCGCCGGAGAAACACTGACCGTGTCATGTAATTCTTTGCATCTGTCATGAATTGCGCCGCGCCCATTCCCCGTATTCACACCCCCTAGAGGGCATTCTTGCGTGAATAAAATAGGGTCAACTGGTTAAAAGCGACATAAAATACCCAGACTTTCCTGGCCTTACATCCAGCGCCAAACCATGTGGTTGTGCCGTGTTAACCAGATGTCAATGAGTATTGCCGAACTCCTACCGGTAGGGGCTGCGCGCTCACTTTACAACGGTCTTTCTACAGACCATCAACCACGCGATGTTACATCGTGGCCATATATCCAGTCGAACGGTCGGTTCAAAGCGCCTGGTGCCAGTTTCGCCGCAAGCCACATGGGACCGTAGGTTGCAAGCTGCCCCGGCAACGCACCTTTATGGAAACGTTTAGCGTTTGCCCGGGCGGTCATTTGCACCCGGCCCGTTCTTTTCGAGCGGTCCGCCTCGTAAGCGACGAACGCTGCGTGTGGCTCATCCAGGTCCTGGAGCCAGGTGGCGACACTCCACGCATCTTCAATTGCCATGCAGGCTCCCTGCGCCATAAACGGCAACATGGGGTGACAGGCATCCCCCAACAAGGTCACGCGTCCCTTGGTCCAGCTCTTGAGTGGATCACGATCAAAGAGAGCCCATTTGAAACATGCCTTTTCATCCGCCGCATCGATCAACGTGTGGATTGTTTCGCACCAGGGTGAAAAGTCGCGTTTCAGCTCCTCTATGTCCCCCGTTTCCAACCAGCTCTCCACCTGCCAGTCGCGACGCTCGACCACACCAACGAAGTTTACAAGCTCACCACCGCGAACATAGTAGGTGACGGCATGTCCCTTCGGCCCGGTCCAGACGGTTGCGTGAGGGGGAATGAGTTCCTTAGGCAGCTTGTCTGCCTGCACCAGAAGTCGCCATGCCACATTGCCGGTGAACCGGGGGCGCTCGCGCCCGAACAGGCCCTCGCGAACGGTGGAATGAATGCCGTCAGCGCCGATCAGCGCCTCTGCGCCAACGGTTGTGTCATCGGAAAGCGTTACAGAAACGCGCGCCCCCTCATCCACAAATGTTTTAACCCCCGCCCCAAGCCGCAAATCGATTGCCGGGCTCCGGCCCACCGCATCGGCCAGCATCTTGTGCAGATCGGCGCGGTGCACATGGTGGTACCAGGCACCGTATCGCTCGAAGGCCGTTTTACCCAGGGGATTTGAAAATACCACGCGGCCTGTTTTACCCAATCGCACCGTCGCGGCTTCCGGTTTAAAACCTATCTTTTCGAGAGCACGCCCAAGCCCCAGTTTCTCCAGTACCCGGGTCCCATTGGCTGCTATCTGAAGCCCTGCCCCTACCTCACCAAAGTCAGTACTGCGTTCCAGAACCGAAACACGAAAGCCCTTTTCGGCCAGTGCCAAAGCTGTCGTCAACCCGCCAATGCCAGCGCCTGCAACGAGTATATGCTTTGACATTTCTTGCCCCTCACCTTGTCACTGCACCAACACATGCGCTGTCGAAAACAATGTAGCAAGACCTCTCCGTCATTTCGACATATGATTGCTCGCATGACAAACCCACTAGGCGCACTAACGGATTCCATCACGGCGCTGCTTCCGCCTCTGCTTCATGCGCTGGAAGGACTGGCCTTCATCGCCCGGTATTTACACCCGCCACAGCTAAGGCAGGTCATTGCGCATGTTGGAAATGCGGATGGTGAGGTGAGGAAAGAGCTGGTCGCATTTCAAGCGACCGCCTGGCCGGATGATCCTGGCTCTTTCAAAGAGAGACTGGAACGAGCGGCCATATCAACCATCCGGGGCTACGAAGAGCTGCGTGCCGCTACGGAGAATGACGATGGGGTTATGGCCGCCTACAAGGCTTTGCGACATGCCCCGCGTGCGCTCGAAGCTCTTTATCCTCTCACCGCTCCTTTGCCGCCGGTCAGCCGGTTCTTTCTTGAAACAGCACAACGCAACGACAAAGACATTCTTGCTGGCCTTGCAGCCGAGCCTCGCGCGGGGATGGCAACAGGCGTACACCATTTTGGAAACAGCAAAACCGAGCGGGGCGGTTTCTCTCTTTATGTACCGGAAAATTACGACCCAACCCGTTCTTACCCGCTCATTGTCGCGCTCCATGGCGGCAGCGGGCACGGGCGGGATTTTCTTTGGTCCTGGCTCAAAACCGCCCGTAGCCGAGGTGCCCTTCTCATCAGCCCGACGTCCGTGGGCAGCACCTGGTCACTGACGGACCCCGACGAAGACGGCAGCAATTTCAAGCGTATGATCGCCCATGTTTCCGATACTTGGCGCATCGACTCTGCGCGCATATTGCTCACCGGCATGAGCGACGGAGGTACGTTTACCTATGTACAGGGGCTGGCGTACCCCTCACCGTTCTCCCATCTTGCCCCTGTCTCAGCGAGCTTTCACCCCTTCTTGCTTGAGATGATGGACAGGGAACGACTGGAAGGCCTGCCGGTCTATCTCGTGCATGGTGCAAAGGACTGGATGTTTCCCGTCGACATTGCCCGCACCGCCCATCAGGCCCTGAAGGGCGGCGGTGCAAACATTGTTTACCGCGAGATCGCCGACCTGTCCCATGCTTACCCGCGCGAGGAGAATGTCCGCATTCTGGACTGGTTTCTCGATGGACAAAGCTCTGTCGGGGCGACAGGTTGACCGGCCTTTTCTCACGCTGATGCGCTGGGGCGCGCCGAAACACAGCCATGCCACCGGCGCAGGTCTTCATGAGCGTCCGTTGGTTCTATCTTCACCCATTTTGCGAAATCGACAACGACGAGGGCAGTGATGTCGGCGTAGCTGTAGCTATCAATGGCCACAAAGTCGCGTCCCTTCAAACGATCATTCAACGTGTCCATAAAAGCGCTCAGGCGGGCATGACCGCGCTCGGCCAGTTCGGGTATCTGCTTGAAATTAATCGGCCCCGTCGTTGCACGATCAACCATCCCCCTGGAGGTATTACGTAACGTCTCTGCGGCTGCTGACAGGCCCTCCTGCAAAACCCTCGAATTCCAGTTGGCAACAAGGCCCTTCTCTATCGGCGTTGAGCCCAGAAGCGGCGGCTCGGGGTAGGCGGCCTCCAGATAGGCTGCGATGCCATCATTCTCGGTAAGGACGGTTCCGTCTTCCAGCTTCAATGCCGGAACAGTGCAGGTGGGGTTTATTTTGCGGAAAGCGTCTGACAGTTGTTCCGCTGTTCCCAGATCAACCTGCACATTCTCATAGGCCACTCCTTTCTCTGCAAGAAAAATGCGCGCGCGGCGCGGACTTGGTGCTAGCGCAAAATCGTAAAATATCAAAGCCATGAGAGTCTCTCCTTCGCCAGCGACAAAAGGCGTGTTGGAATTTTTCCTGGTCCCAGCCTACGCGAAAACCTGCGAGCGCGTGAACGATCACCCCATGTTTTTATTTTTGACACTATAGATGCCATTAGTTATATTCGTCCAGATGAAGGCATCGGCTCGCCGTCCACCGGAGACCTCTCGTTTGACATTGCAACGCAACTCAGCACCAGACCCCGCCGCTCAACGCATAGACGGTCGACTTAACCGCAGTACCCGCACTCGTGCGGCCATTATTGATGCTCTTATTCACCTTGTCGGCGAAGGGAACCTTGTGCCAACCAGTGAAGAGGTCGCCGCACAGGCCAAGGTCGGTCTGCGCACCGTGTTCCGTCATTTTGAGGACATGGAAACACTCTACGGGGAAGTCAACCAGGCGATACAGGCTTCCGTCATGGGTTCATTTTCCCTTGATCCGCTGGATGATGATCTGGAAATACGGCTGCGCGCGCTGTTAAAGCGCCGGGGGGCTCTGTTTGCCCGGCTTCAGCCTTTTGTTGCCTCAACAATTGCGCGCAAGTGGCGGTCGCCTTTTCTTGAACGGTCCCACAGGCTTTTCACGGAACTGCAATGGACCTACCTGCTCGACAGTCTCCCGGAGGTGGCCGGTTTGAGCAAACCACTTCAAACCGCTGTCGACCAGATAACCTCTTTCGATAGCTGGAACCGAATGCGGCACACCCAGGGGTTGAGCCAGAAAATGATTGAGAATGCACAGACTGAAGGCGTTCTGACGCTTTTGAAAGCATTGGCCTAACGGCATCGCAATGCCAAGGTTTTCGCTAATTCCACTATGAGGAATTAAGCAGAGACGCTCTTGCTGCACCTGACCGGTCAGCTACAAACAAGTCTGAAGTGAGCCATTGAGGGGAATAGAAAATGCACTCTATATCTGTAAGAATGAAGATCACAGGAACGGCAACCGCACTCGCTCTTTTTCTCAGCCCTTCCCTCACCATGGCGGCCGACACCCAGTTGCTCTGGGGCGACACGCATCTTCACACCTCCTACTCATTTGATGCCTATCTCAACGGGAACCTGAGCGCTGGTCCCGATACCGCCTATCGCTATGCCCGGGGCCTGCCGGTCATCAATCCGGGCAATGGGGGCCGGGTCCAGATCGATACGCCTCTGGACTTTCTTGTCATTGCTGACCACGCGGTTCTTCTGGGGGTCATGCGTCATGTTTACGAGCGGGGCATCCCAACTGAGGAAATGGGGGTGGTGGAGCGGGTGCGTGCCTGGTTTGCACAACGCTGGCTTCGCGGCGTGATTGATGACGGTGGCGGCATGGCCGCGTTTGCCGGTTTCCTGCCGGAGCCCCAGTCTGTTGAGGTGGCCGCAGCCACACCGCTTGAAACGGGCGCTATACCCGGTGCGGACACTATGGCCCGTACAAGCTGGCAGGAAACCATTCAGATCAGCGACCGACACAACACGCCTGGTACATTCACCAGCTTTATCGGGTGGGAGTGGAGCTCCATTCCCGGGGGGGCTAACATGCACCGGGTGGTTTTCACCCCCGACAATGCGGAAATTGCAGGTCAGTTCCAGCCGTTCAGCACGGCCGACAGTGCGTATCCGGAGGACCTGTGGGCCTGGCTGGACGAAACATCTGAACGCACAGGCGCCCAATTCATCGCTATTCCGCACAACTCCAACATCTCCAAGGGATATATGTTTTCCGAAACATCCCTGCGCAGCGAGCCGGTTACGGCAGAGAGCGCACGCACGCGCATGGAATGGGAACCGGTTGCAGAAATCACCCAGTCCAAGGGAGATTCTGAAACCCACCCCTCCCTCTCGCCTGATGATGCGTTTGCTGACTTTGAGCATTTTGGACACTACATCCAGCAGGATGCCCCCGAATATGCTCCAGGCGAAGGGGACTATGTGCGTTCAGCTCTCATGACCGGCCTGGAGCTGGAAAACAAAATCGGCGTCAACCCCTTCCAGTTTGGTGTGATCGGGTCAACCGATAGCCACACAGGCCTTGCCGCAGCGGAAGAACCCAATTTCTGGGGTAAGTTCGCCGGGGATACAAGGCCGGCCGACAAACAGGCCAGTTGGAGAACGAGCGCGGGGGGCGGGCCCAATGGCTGGTCCATGTCAGCATCGGGCCTCGCCGCTGTCTGGGCACAGGAAAACACACGCGAAGCCATTTTCGCCGCCTTCAAGCGTCGCGAAGTCTACGGCACAACTGGCCCGCGTATTGCCGTGCGTTTCTTTGGCGGATGGGATTTCGACGCCGCTGCGGCGGACGTGGATAATCTGGCTGACATTGGCTACGCAAACGGCGTGCCTATGGGCAGTGACATGACGGCAGCCCCGGAAGGCAAAGCGCCCCGGTTCCTGCTGCGGGCGACCAAAGACCCCCGGTCGGGCAATCTGGACCGGGTGCAGATTATCAAAGGCTGGGTTGATGCAGACGGGGAGGCCCGGGAGCGGATCTATGACGTCGTGTGGTCACCAGGGCGCGTACGCGGGGCGGACGGCAAAGTGCCCGGCGTCGGCAACACCGTCGACATTACCACCGGCACCTATGAAAATACCATCGGAGCGGCTGAGCTTTCAGCGGTCTGGGAGGACCCTGATTTTGATGCCAGCCAGAACGCTTTCTACTACGCCCGTGTTCTGGAAATACCAACCCCGCGCCATTCCCTGTTCGATGCCCTGGCCCTTGGTATTGATGTTGCCGACACGGGCCACCCGGCAACCATTCAGGAGCGAGCCTATTCTTCTGCGATCTGGTACAAGCCGTGAGCGTCCTTCAAACGATGAAGTCAGCAACCCGTTCAACGGTCCAGAAGGCGGCAAGCGTGCCCACTACGTAGCCGACTGGTTTCATAAAATCGGCGACCTGAGCAGGGCTCTTCCTGAGACCAGCAACCATTGCCAGACGAGAAACGCCGCCAAAGCCCACCAACAGGAGCGCTATAAAGCTGATCTGGCCGATCTCAACGCCCAGGTTGAAGAAGAGCAGAGCCAGCGGGACTTCCGTCTGCGGCAGGCCTATTTCGCCCAGCACGGCGGCAAAACCAAATCCGTGGAGCAACCCAAACCCGCTTGAAATTACGATCGGATAGCGCCAGGTGAGGCTGTCGCGCCCGGGCCGGGCAAGCTCGGCCGCTACAAAGACAATAGACAGCGCGATGGCCGCTTCCAGCGGTGCGACCGGCACACGGACAAGCTCCAGAGCCGCGAGGGCCAATGTGACCGAATGCGCCAGTGTGAAACCAGTGATGATGATAAGCACACGGCCAAAGGTTCCCGCCAGAAGCAACAGGCAGGCAACAAACAACAGATGGTCATAGCCGGACATTATGTGCTCGAAACCCAGCACGAAGTACTCGCTCACCACGCTACCGGCGCTTTCGGCAGGGGGAATGGTGATGGTTTCAATACCCGGCCCGTTCCGCACGATCTGCACTTCACCTGACGTGCGCAGAACCCTGACCAGAGACGATACGGAAGGGTTGCCTCTTGGATAGGTAATCTCAAGCACAAGAGGTGCCTCAAGATCAGAACAGATAAACAGGCCCTGCCCGATGTTCCCGCTCACCGGACGCGCCACCGTCTCTGCTGTCTGGGGCTGGTGCACCTTTTCACAACGCGGGGGCAACTGAATTTGCGGTCTGTTTGCCCGGTCAATTGTTGCGGGCACGCGCCACCGCAAAAAAACAGCGCCCTCCTGCCGCTCCTCCAGTTCAATGAACACAGGGCGGGCCTCATGGGCAGATGTGCTCAGGTGGCTGGCCCCCAGAGCCACCAGGCTCAGCATTGCCCCGAACGCAAGACGCATGGCGAGGGTCATTCCTCCAGCCCTGCTTCCAGATCCATCACGATGTCATAACGTGCCGTGATCTTTGCTACTGCCTCGCCCATTTCGCGCTCGCGCCGCTGGCGCGCTGCATCTTCACGCACGCGGGCGCGCACCTCTTCCAGAGCCGGTTCACGCGCCTGGCTCACCGTCATTACCATGACCAGATGTGCCCCATAGGGAGAGGTAAAAACCCCCTTCCAACCGGCGGTAGAGAGAAGACCGCATCTGCCATTTCACGCCCGAAGTGGCTTGCGACAAAGGCCGGGGTGCGCTCCACATAATTCACATGAAACGGGAAACGGTCGCCATGGCCCGGGGCTTGGGAGAAAACAATATTTTCTGCATTCAGTGCATCCAGAGCCGCCGCCGCACGCTCCGGAGTAGCCGGGCCATGCTTGGCCTTGTCAAAAAAGACATGGGCAAAGGTGATGAACGGAACCACATAATAGTCCTGTAGGTTCTCTTCAAAGTAGGATTTCAGCTCCGCGTCGCTCACGTCAGCCGATGTGCCAGAAAACCCCTCCGCCAGAAATTCCACCTTCTGAACAAGTCGGCGGCGGATAACGTAATCATCTTCTTCAAGGCCCAGGGTCAGCCCTTCGCGGTACAGCACTTCCTCGCGCACATATTCTTCGATAAGCCGATCCCGCTCTGCCCGGTCCAGGGCAGTCAGGCGGGCTTCCGCCACATCCTGGTCGAAATTGCGTGTTCGGTACTGAATGAAGGTGAGCAAAGCCTCCCGGTCCACAGTGATGCGCGCATCCCATTGCGGTCCCTCGTTCTGCCCCAGAACCCCATAGAGTGCGAACAACAACAGGCCAGCGGCCACAAAATGAAAGAGCGGATCGCGGTAAAATATTTTCATGAAAAATTCAGGCCCGGCACAAAAAGACCATTGCTTTATATCAGAAACCGCTCTGTCTGTCTCTCGTTTCGCTCTGTGGGAGAGCCGTCCATTGTCGACATCTACCCATACCGCACCAGCGCGTGTTTGATGTTGCCATCGTAGCGGAGAACGAAGAGTGGGCGCTTTGAATAATAACGCTGGTGCCAAGGGCAGTCTTCACAGAGATGGATATCCGGTTCGCCCAAGGGTACTCGTCGAACACTAGGCGCTCACCGCCATAGAGCACTTTTCCTCCCGGTTGCAGCAATAGAACCAGACAGACCTATTCGACCAGATGATACCGAAATAGCCCTTCTAAACCACCAGAAGCCGCCAGATACCAGGCAATCCCACTAATATCTTCCCCTAGCAGTCTATGTGGCGCGTTACACATGTCTACGCACTTAGCGAGGACCGGCCTCTAGCACCTTCAATGGTGCCCAGTTTTGATCAGAAGTGGTGCACCGATGCCGGACAAGATGCGTACTTTCATCTGACTGTTTCACGAGATCCCATATAGGTCCTTAACGACTTCAATAGATTCCTTGAGTGGATCCAACCTGACAATCTCCCCGTCGTGAAATGAATATATCGGCTGATCCGGAAAATGTTTGGCTATCTGCTCCTTTTTAATGGTGCTGGGTGCAATCTGATCACCTGTAAGCCCAGCCTTTTGCACTTGGGGATCGTAGCCAGGCATAGATTCTGCAGAAACCCTTTTAGCGACCTGCCAGGGGTTCGTTGGATGTACGAACATGCCAATGGTATAGGCATCTTGGACAACCCAGTCATTGTAAGTGGTCGGATTTTCGAACGTGTTTTCGACAGCTTGTTTCGAAAAGTTAGCTCCACATCCCTCTCGCTTACCAGTATGAGGGTTGACGTAAGTGCCACCGTCTGTTGTGCAGATTTTACTTATAGACTTGGTTGAACGGGGCTTAAGGACAATTCCAATCGCCCCGAAGGTTTCAATATGGCTGGGCCAGACCAGCGAACAGCTAAGTTCCCCATTATTATTCGCAAAAATTTTGCTGGCGGTTTGCAGATCTTCCGGGAACAATTTCTCGCCGTCGTTAGCCTTCCCGAGGCGCGAACAATGAACAATAAGGGCTTTCCGCTTCGAAAGCTCCAACAGAAATTCAGAATCAGTCATCATTGTCTCCTCTCTGGAAAGAGCTCACTAATATGGACTTCCATTTCAGTAACCCATTCAAAAAACAGGCATCACATCGACTAAATTCCCTTGGAGAAGCGTGTCTGGGACAGCGGGGGTGGATAAACTATCTCGCCACGCGTACCAACTCACAGCACCACCAAAACAATTTCCTAACTCCCTTTTTCGACAGGTAGGCGGGGACGCAGGTCCAAAAGATGGACGGTGAGCGATATCGCACCGCCCTTCTTTTCTTCGACGCGCTTGGCCTCGTCACAGAGGAGGGATATCAATTCGGTTGGATCGATACGCTTCTTGCTTTCGGGGTGAATCCATTCCCGGGCTCTCGCAAGTGTAATTAGCAAAGCACCAGATCGGTTGGTCTCAGCCGCCATGTACTTTTTTACAAGCTGTTTTTCGATTGTGTCGCGCAAGTCTTTCGCTGTGCGGTTATCGCCGAGCTTGAGTTCGATCACCGCTTCATGATTAGAAGCTACAGAACGCAAACGAATATCCGTCTCCTTTTCGTCTGCGGTGACAGCCTCCTGATCCACAGTATAGATCGAGTTCGCGGCATGAGCGAGCTCTCGCGCAATTTCCCGACGCATGACTTTCTCGTCTGAAATTCCCGCCCAGGCCTCTCTCGGCGAGGTGTCGCGCTGAAGAAGATCGTCTAGGTCAGACAAACGGTCCTTCATAATTGCAAACATTGCTTCATTTGTTGAAGCGGGTGCTTCGCGGGTTCTATCTAGAGCCACAGCTTGCGCTTCGTTGAATGCACTCGCGTCAATCTCTTGTGCCCAGTTCTCCTCTGCCACCGCCAGAATTTTGTCCTTGAAGTGTTCGCAGAGAGGGTCCTCTGCCATCTCTAGCTTTGCGGTCCAGCCTTCATCGCCTTTCGTATTGAGCACGGCTGTTACAATACTATTGCGCATTCTCTCCGCATCATCTCGAGTATCCGGTGAAAAGATACCCTCGTGCCGCGCGTCGTCCTCGACCCGGACATGGCGGTAAGCGAGGCGGAGCAGCCGCAGCAATAATTGTGGAGTGAAGCGTTCATTATGTAGTCCAATCGGGTCTCGCCAGTTTCCAAAAAGGTTGGCTAGCCAGGTCACAGCCTCTGAACGCTCTGTGGGTTCAACCGCGGCTATTTGGCATTCAAGCGCAGATATGCCGGACGCGGGATCAATGCGCATGAGGATCGCTAACCATAGGTGGCGCAGTTCAGATGGCAGTACCTCTTTGAGGCGTTGACGGGCTTTTTCAAGAAGACGCGCAATGGCGAAGCTATCGCCATGCGTCAAAATGAAGCCTGTAACTTGCCGAACTCTCTCGCACATGCCGGATGCACTATCCGTACCATCAACACGATCTTTGGTTGTATCCAACCAGGACTCAATGCGTGGCAGGAATTTTCTTGCGACGGTTTCTGGTGCGTGGTCGATTGCTTGTAGCAAACTCGAATGGCCAGGCGCTTGGTTGAGTTCCCACGACAGTTCATTTCCAAGCGTTTGGTCCACCGCAGATGGATGCGCTTCAATGAGAGTTTCCATCCACTTTGGAAGTGTGTTCAGTTCGATCGGAACGTATCTCGCTGCCAGCTGCGCCTCCTCGTCATTGAGCTTAGCTGCCCAGTCGTGATCCTCCGCTTCAGCGTAAATCGCGGTGAGACCGAGTTGCCAACGCACGAGAAAAGTATTGCGTTCAGACTCGGGCCTTTCGCTGGGAAGCGTTGGACGATCTTTGCGCCAGATATTCATCAGAGTGCTCCGCAACCGGTCAGCAGTCTCACTACCGAACTGCTCTTCAATGAAACGTCGGTTCCAATCCAACGACCGACCGTCGTCCCGTTCAGAGCGCATGGCATGCAACAGGTTCCGGGCCGTGTTCAAGCCCCGCCCAGGCGAGAAAGCGTCATCGGGCTGATTGGCAACCTCGCGCCGAAACAAGACCCAGCTTGCGTGATCCTTAGCCTTTCGCCGCTCCTCCTGCTTCTTTCGTGCAGCCTCCTTCTTTTCCCAATGACGGTTCTCTTTGTCGTGTTCCGATGGCTTTAGCCAATCATCAATTCTCTCCATCAATGAGGGTACGTCAGCTACGAGGGGTTTCAGGCCCTCGGCATGTTCTTTCCGTGCGTCACGATCCGGCGGCAGACTCATAGCTGCTTCCAAAAGCATGGCACGTTCGCTTGCATCACGCATGGTTTCGCCCAGCGCGTTTTTTACCCATGCTAGGTCTCGCTCAAATTTGAGTTTGACCGGCCCGTCGTGGCTGGTTATCTCGAAAAATCGCTTCCACGGATTTTTTGTTTCATGGAGTGATTGCAGCAACGCGTCGGTTGCCCAGAAGAGGCTGGCCCTATCCCTAGCGCTCAAGTCAGTCAACCGCTCTCGCAGTGACTTGACCTGCTCGTCTCTGCCATACTCGCGATGATGCAGACGCAGCGCGAGAACGCTCGCATAAAACCACTCATCGCTCCGGCTATTATCAAGGGCGCGCGCACATGTTGCCGCCAGAGCTCCGCTGAGATGCGCCAGATCACTTGTGATCTGTGGCCACTCTTTCCGCCACCTGAGCCCTTGGGAGACCAGCGTCACGAGACCGTCTCGAAGCCTCTTGAGAGTTGGAAGATCAAGTTCTGATGTTGCTATCAGCCGCGGCAACTGCCAAATGAGACCGCCTGTGCTCCGCTTTTCGCGCTTCACCCAACTAAGCGTCTGGCACAATTTCTCGACTGACATGTGGTTAGCAAAGAGTCGCAGTACCGCACCGCGCGCAACCCGGTCAGGCCAAAGGCTATCAGCCGTCGCAATATCAGTAGCAATCTCAGCCAGCCTTTTGTCGTTCAACGCGACTAATGCATCAAGTGCGATTATACGTTCCACCTCGGATGCCCCCGCGTCACAAGCGAGGTTATAAGCGATGTCAGCACAAGCGCTGATGTTCCCTACTTTAACCAGGTCAATGAGGACTTCCCGCACATCTGGATTTTCTACACCGTCGCGCCATATCCGATTGATTTCATCAGCTAGCTCATCCGACGCGAAGCGGTGGGCTTGAATGTGGGGAACACTGAGCCCACGCCATCCACCCGAACCGTACCGGCCGGCATAAGCACGAAGTGCCTGATTGCGTTGCGTTTGGGTGAGCGACTCAGGGTCGCCCTCATCCAGGAGCACTGCGGGTTCATTGTCCCGTAAGAGCTCGAATATGCCATCTTCTTTCAGCGCCAACCAACCCGCCACGGGTCGCTTTGATGGGCGAACGATTGTTTTGCACTTGGTCTCTGCAAAGAGAAGCCGCTTGAGCGCCCGAAATGTCATCCCTCGCTCCCGAAGCTTCAGGAGGCGTTCCGCAGCAAGAAACTCGGCGACAGAACGATGATGAAATCGCACTCGACCGTATGACGCGAAACCGAAAAGCGGTCGCTCAAGCAATGCTTTTCGTTCGTTCGGTTGCCAATCTGACAGAATGATCGCCGGGTCGAGAGCGGCCGCTTCATCGGTAGTGTCTGATGCAGCGCTATGCCGGATCGTTAGTCTGCGTGTCACTTGCATCGCAAGCGCAAGCCGACTTGCTCCTTCTATTGCCTTGTCGATGGACAATTCCGCGAGCTCAACTCTCCCGTCACGTGGCAGCAGCTTCACACGGACATTCGTCTCGACTTGATCGCGATGTGTGCGAATGCGTTTGTGTTCGCGCCAGTCTGCGCACAGCTCAATCAGGTCCTGAGGTCGGCGTGCGAATTCTTGAGCGTTACGACGTTGCAAGTCGTCCAAAAGGCGGTCGGCGTCATCGATATCCTGGCCACGAGCAAATTCGATGATCTGTTCGTCGGACAGCGGCATCAATGCCACCGTCCGCCATTCAGGTGCCGCATCTTCGCTTTTGTTTACTTGTTGCTCCTGATGATCGCCCATTGCGATCCTCGCGAACTCCTCCTCGCTGGACTCCGAAGAAGGTGCCGGAGGAACAGGCAGCAACCGCCGGACCTGCTTTTCATCGAAGGGAATTGGCCGCGTCGTTATGACAATCCTTGCCCTACGAAGCTGACTTCCGATGCCCTTCTCCAAACGCTTGAGAGCCTGCTCGAATGAGCCCAGGCTCAGTTTTAGCTCATCAATAGAATCCAGGAAAAAGGTCGCCACATCGGATTGCGAAGAAAGCCAAGCGTCTAGGCGCACCTCTTCTTCGCTGCCTAGAAGGCTTCGCAGGTCGCCGGTCGCTAAGGCAGCTAGTTCAATGAAGAACGCGGGCTCGCCTGCGTCCCATAGACGCTCAGCCTGAGCACGGCATTCGTAAGTCTTACCGCTGCCCGCCTCTGAAATCATCAGTATGCGCTGTGAGCACAATAGGTCTTCCCATGTTGTACCTCGCGACCAGCCCAAGCTGACCAAATACGATTGCTGATCCGCTTCGCGAATCTTTTCTTCCGAGATATCCTGAAAAGTTCTTTCAATCATATACTTCTAGATCAGTGACGTGCGCGTCACAGTTGCGAGCAAACGGATTTAGCCTTTGCACTGAGCTTTGGCTTTGGTTCGCCTCTCATTTTTTACTCCCCCGTGATTGGTAACACGGGGGGCTTTCGATACATGGGCACGATACAGGCGCTTGCGGGTTACGCAAACGGTTGGTTTTGCACTGGGCGGTTGCTTGTGTCGCAAGTCGGCCTTTAAGGCCGCAAAGCGGCTGAAAGGCCTTGCCAAGCAGGCCGCACTGCTTTTGACGTTGAAAATCCCAATAGTTCTGCAATCCAGGGCAGCGCCCAGACAGCACAATGAGCGCTTCTCTCGTATGCCAAGTGATTCGTTCTGCGGATTTCGCCGAAATCCGTTCGCATATGGGCGGACTAAGGTTCCAGTTGTGCGTGTGCACCGAAATTAATTTCGGTGCTGATTGGGCTTGCCGGACCCGACCCGTCCCCGA